>CAJUGL010000024.1 GCA_910586515.1 uncultured Acetatifactor sp. | reverse complement strand
CAAGCGAGCCGACGGAAGGTCCGGTAACGCCGCCCACAAGCGAGCCGACGGAAGGCCCTACGCCGCCGCCCACAAGCGAGCCGACGGAAGGTCCGGTAACGCCGCCCACAAGCGAGCCGACGGAAGGTCCTACGACGCCGCCCACAAGCGAGCCGACGGAAGGTCCGGTAACGCCGCCCACAAGTGAGCCGACGGAAGGTCCAACAACACCGCCGACAAGTGAGCCGACGGAAGGTCCGGTAACGCCGCCCACAAGCGAGCCGACGGAAAGCCCTGTAACGCCGCCCACAAGTGAGCCGACGGAAGTTCCGGTAACGCCGCCCACAAGTGAACCGACGGAAAGCCCTGTAACACCGCCCACAAGTGAGCCGACACAGCCAGAGACTCCGCCGGCGGATCCTACACCGGATGAACCGCAGGTGCCTGAAACGCCAGGTGTCCCCGATACTCCGGATGATGCAGGAACGCCTGATGCGCCGGTAACTCCCGTGAATCCGGAGGGAGCACCGACAACACCGGTAACGCAGATAACTGTGCCTAATCCTGTGCCTGCCGCTCCGGAGGAAGACGCGGAAGAGGAACCTCAGGAAGACGTTGAGTTGGGAGACGAGGAAGTGCCTTTGGCTAGATCGCAGCAGACTGAGGAAGAAGACGACAAGTCCGATGCAAACGGCGGGGCTGAAGAAACGGTGGATATAGAAGATGAAGAGGTGCCCTTGGCTGTATTGGGAAGTGATACCACTGGAGGGAAGTGGGCACTTTTGAACCTGATTCTTATCGTTGTAACCGCACTGATCAGCCTTTGCATGCTGGCATTCTATTTTGTCGGAAAACGCAGGGAAGAAGAGGAAGCGGATGCTGCAGAAGAGGAAGAGCTGAAGAGAAGAGGTCTGATCAGGGTACTCAGTATCGTTCCTGTAATTTTTGCGGCAATAACCTTTATTTTGACGGAAAATATAAGCAATCCTATGGGCTTTGTGGACAGGTGGACATTATTGATGCTCCTGTATGCAGTAGTCAACGGGGGACTTGCAGTTATTTCGATCAAAAAGCGTAAAGAAAATGAAGAAAAAGTAAGAAGGTAATAAAAACGAAGAGGGTTGCTTTACAGCAGCCCTTTTTCTTTTGGAGCAACAGACTTCGACTTTCTGACAATAGCTGCATAAATTTTTTCCAATGGGACAAACTGACAGTAAACAATACAACGGATAATCGTTTTGCCGGCAGTATTGGTAATACTTAAGTATTCAGAACTTATATCGAAAAAATTTAGTGCAAGGAAAGGGAAGGCAGCTATGAAAAGGAACAGAAGGAACAATGCAAGAAAAGAGCGTATCATCATGATTGCTTCGTCGGTGTTTGTGCTTTCGGCACTGACCATGACGGGAATCTATATGAAGTCAAATAATGTCCAGGAGCAGGATGACGGCTATACCATTGACTTTACGGAGATGGAGGACAATGCCGTGGATAAGGCCAGGGAGATAGCGCTGAACAACCAGGCAGAGAAATCGGCAGCGGCCGGAGAAAACGGGTTCCAGAACAACATGCCAGTGGAACAGGAGAATCTGGAGGATGATCTGGATTATCTGCCTATGGAGGCTGGTTCGGGTCTGGTAAAGATACCGGGGCTGACCGACGGAATCGTGGATGATACGGCAATGGCTGGCGAGCAGCTGCCCGGTGCGGAAGAGATGGCAGGCAAAGAAGATCTGCCCGCCACGCAGGAGATGCCCGGCGCGGAAGAGCTGCCTGCCGTTGAGGATACGCCTGCGGTGGAGGAGGCTCCGGCGGCGGAGAGCGAGGCTTCCGGCGAGGAGACGGAGAGCGATGCTGAGGAGCCGGCCAGACAGGAGGCCTCTGCGGAAAGCGGGGTTGTAGCCGAGACTTTGCATTTTTCGGAAGATCAGGGGCTGCTGCGTCCTGTGGGCGGAGAAGTGCTGATTCCTTTCAGTATGGATGGGAGTGTGTACTTTTCCACACTTGATCAGTTCAAATACAATCCGGCAATGATGATTGCGGCCGCGGAGGGCAGCGCGGTTACAGCCTGCGCGGAAGGCAAAGTTATCGACATTTTTGAGGACGAAGAGATCGGCCATGCGGTTACCATGGAACTGGGCGACGGATATCAGATCACGTATGGACAACTTTACGATATAAACGTGACTTTGGACAGCCATGTACAGGAGGGGGATACCATCGCTTCCGTGGCGGCTCCCACAAAGTATTTCAGCGTAGAGGGAAGCAATCTGTATTTGAAGCTTACCGCAAACGGCACCCCGGTAAACCCTGAGATTCTGTTCCGTTAGAGGTGAGAACGGCATGTATATTGTAGGCGGGCGAATCAAAACCATGGCCGGTGAAGATATCCGGGAAGGCTGTATCCGGATTGCGGAAGGCAGGATAGCGGAGATTGGGAGACGGGATGAAGTTATACTTCGTCCCGGACCCAACGAGAGGGTTATTGTAGTCAGGGACGGTCTCATCATGCCGGGCATGATAGAAGCCCATTGCCATATGGGCATTACGGAAGAAAAAAAGGGCGCTGAGGGGGACGACTGCAATGAGACCGTGAATCCGGTCACTCCCTATCTGCGGGCGCTGGATGCCGTCAATACCATGGATGCCGCGTTTGACGAT
Organism: uncultured Acetatifactor sp.; assembly: GCA_910586515.1. Lineage (GTDB taxonomy): Bacteria > Bacillota > Clostridia > Lachnospirales > Lachnospiraceae > Acetatifactor. The sequence continues at coordinate 42,628 of CAJUGL010000024.1, read as the reverse complement.
GCGGTTCGGGCGGGAATAACATCGGCCATGATCGGACCGGGCAGCGCCAATGTGGTAGGCGGTCAGTTTGCCTTTCTGAAGACAAAGGGACGGCGGGCTGATGACCTGGTGGTGAAGGCGCCTGCGGCCATGAAGGTAGCTTTCGGAGAGAATCCCAAAGTAAATTATTCCGGTCAGGGGAAAAGTCCCTCTACCAGAATGGCGATTGCCGCCATGCTCAGGGAGGAACTCACCAGGGCGTTCGCTTATGCGGACAAAAAAAGACGCGCTGACGATAATGGGGAAGACTTTGAGGAGGATTTTTCGATGGAGTGCTGGCTTCCGGTGCTGAGGCGGGAAATACCGCTGAAGGCGCATGTGCATCGGGTGGATGATATCTTTACGGCGGTGAGGATTGCCAGGGAATTTAAGGTGAAGATGACCCTGGATCATTGCTCGGAAGGACATCTGATTGCGGAGGAATTGGGGAAGGAGGGCTTTCCGGCTATTGTGGGGCCGGATCTTGCCAGCAGAAATAAAATCGAAGTCCAGAATATGGCCTTTAAGACGGTAGGCGTGCTCAACCGCGCAGGGGTCATGACGGCTATTACCACGGACCATCCGGTATCCCTGATTCAGTCGCTGCCGCTCTGCGCGGGACTGGCGGTGAAGTCCGGACTGCCTCTGGAGGAAGGCTACAGGGCAATCACCATTCATCCTGCCGTGATCTGCGGTGTGGAGGACAGAGTGGGCAGTCTGGAGGTGGGGAAAGACGCGGATATCGCTATATTTACAGGAAACCCAATGGAGGTATTTTCCCGGACGCTGTACACCATTATTGACGGGGAGGTGGTGTATGAGGCCGGAAAGGAATAACCAGCTGTGAATAGCGGCGGAAAATGAGAAGCCTTGGGGTTGCCAAGGCTTCTGTACCTCTGTATAATAAGAAGGTACCGTTCGGACAGGGCAATTGACTGTTACAGTAAATACAATTGTCATGTATGGACGGCGGGCGGAATAATAATCATATAGAGTTTGTTGTGTTTCGCAAAGGTGTACAGGAGGGGTGAAGCAGATGAAAATAGCGGTTTTGGCGGGAGGAATCAGCACTGAGAGGGATGTGTCGCTCAGTTCAGGGGGAATGATCTACAGGGCGCTTCGGGCAAGAGGACACCAGGCCGTATTGGTGGATGTGTATCTGGGCGTAGAGGGAGAGGCGGAAGGAATCTTTGAGCGGGAGAGCATTCTGGAGGCTGAGATAGAGGCGGTAGGAGAAGAAAACCCGGATATAGAGGCCGTGAAAGCCATGCGCGGGGATGGAGGCGTGGGCTTTTTCGGCCCCAATGTGCTGGAGATCTGCAGGATGGCGGACTGTGTGTTTCTGGCGCTTCACGGTACAAGCGGAGAGGACGGCAGGATTCAGGCCTGTTTCGATCTGCTGGGTATTCCCTACACAGGGGCGGATTTCGTGGGATCCTGTCTGGCTATGGACAAGGGAATTGCCAAGGATTTGTTTCGGGCATACAGGATTCCTACGCCCAGAGGCATTCGGCTGCGGAAGGGGGAGCGGGAAGCGGAGAAGATTCCCTATCCCTGCATAGTGAAGACCAGCTGCGGAGGCTCCAGTATCGGGGTCAGCATTGCGGGAGATGAGGAGGAGTACGAAAGGGCGAAAGAGGAGGCGTTTCGGTATGGGGAGGAGATCATTGTAGAACAGTATATTAGGGGCAGAGAGTTTTCCGTGGGCGTGATGAAGGGCAGGGCGCTGCCCGTAATCGAGATGGCTCCAGGGGAAGGATTTTATGATTACCGGAATAAATATCAGGCGGGCGCTGCTGTGGAAACCTGTCCGGCGCTGATTCCGGCGGAAAAGGCTGCGGAGATGCAGAAGATTGCAGAACAGGTATTTTCGGTTCTGCGTTTGAAAAGTTATGCAAGAATGGATTTTATCATGAGCGGAGAAGGAGAGGTCTACTGTCTGGAGGCCAATACTCTTCCGGGAATGACTTCCACATCGCTTCTGCCGCAGGAGGCAGCTGCGGCAGGGATGGATTTCGGGGCGCTGTGCGAGGAAATTCTGCGTTATGCGGTGTCGTAGAGCCGATATGTCGGTCAGACGGATACATAAAACAAAAGGGAGCATTTTAAATATGATGGATTTGACAATAAGAGAGATTGCGGAGGCCTGTGGGGGAAAGCTGGTAGTGCAGGGAGATTCTGCAGACGGTGACAGCAGTGTCAGTTCTGTAGTCATAGATTCCCGGTTGGTGGAACCCGGGGGTGTGTTTATCGCTGTGCCGGGTGAACGGGTGGATGGGCATGCGTTTATTGAGGGGGCGTTTGCCAGGGGAGCCATACTGGCGGTGACAGCCAGGACACCCCAACAGGTGGCTGCGGAGTATGGCAAATCAGAGAAGACGGCAGCCCAGGAGAATTCCGGGGAAGCGGGGAAGCAGGCAGGCTGCGGATGGGGCTGCTATGTATTGGTGGAAGATACGCTTCGCGCCCTGCGGGATATTGCAGAGGCATATAGGAAGAAACTGGCGGTGAAGACAGTGGGGATAACCGGCAGTTCGGGCAAGACCAGCACCAAGGAATTTATCGCGGGAGTGCTGGGGGAGAAGTACAGCGTTCTAAAGACAGAAGGTAATTTCAACAATGAGATCGGGGTACCGCTGACCCTGCTGCGCATCCGGAGTGAACATGAAATCGCGGTGGTGGAAATGGGAATCAGTGACTTCGGCGAGATGCACCGTTTAAGCAGGATGGTGCGTCCGGATGTGTGCGTTATTACCAATATCGGACAGAGTCATCTGAACAACCTGATTGACAGAGAAGGCATTCTGCGGGCCAAGTCTGAGATTTTTGATTTTATGGCAGAGGAGGGCAGAATCTGTCTGAATGCCGAGGACGATATATTGAGCGGACTGGGGGAAATCAAGGGGCGCAGGCCGCATTTCTTCGGACTGGGAGACAATGCTCAGGCGGAGGTGCTTATGGCGGACATAGAGGGAAAAGGGCTTCTGGGCAGCGAGGCTGTGCTGGTAATGAGAGGGTCTGCCCGGGAGACAAGGATATCCGTCCGCATTCCCCTGCCCGGCGAACATATGGTGCTGAATGCCGCCGCCGCCGCGTGCGTGGCAAATTTGCTGGGACTGACAGGAGAGGAGATCGCCGCCGGCATGGCTGGGGTGTCTGCCGTCAGCGGACGGACCAATATTATCCGCACGTCCCGCAATACGATTATTGATGATTGTTATAACGCAAATCCTGCATCCGTGAAGGCAGCAGTGGAATTGTTGGCCATGGCGGATACGGAAAAGGCAGCGATTCTGGGAGATATGCTGAATCTCGGCAGTGAATCCGACAGATACCACGGGGAGATTGGTGTATTGGCGGCAAAGCTGGGAATTGACCGGATTGTGTGCGTGGGTGAGGAATCCCGCCATATGTATCGGGAGGCCAGGGCGCATGCAGGTGACCGCATGGAGACGTTCTGGTTTCCGGATACAGAAAGTCTGCTGGAGGCCTTGCGGGGGGAGCGGGAGAGCCTGGCGCCGGAGGGCAGCAGCGTTCTTGTCAAAGCCTCCCATGACCTGCATTTTGCAGATGTGGTGAAATTTTTACGGGAGGAAACGCCGGATAAATCTTTATAAAATCTTAACGAATTGTTATGTTTTTTAGGATATGATAAAGGAACGGCGGGAAGGGATGATTTGGGGAAAATGAAAGAAAAGATATTGATAGCCGATGATGAAAAGGAGATTGCCGACCTTGTGGAACTGTATCTGGGAAACGAGGATTTCCGTGTGCTGAAGTTCTATGACGGCGCGGAGGCTCTGCGGGCTGCGGAGGAGGAATCTGATCTGGATTTGGCTGTTCTGGACATTATGATGCCGGGCGTCAGCGGGCTTGAAATCTGCCGCAAAATCAGGGAAAGGCATAATTATCCGATTATCATGCTGACGGCAAAGGACGGAGAAGTGGACAAGATCAACGGTCTGACCATGGGGGCGGACGATTATATCACAAAGCCTTTTCTGCCTCTGGAGCTGGTGGCCAGAGTGAAGGCGCAGCTGCGGCGCTACAAAAGGTATAATACCGGGAGCGTGCAGGAGGATGTGCTGGCTGTGTCCGGGCTGGTGCTGAACAGCAAAACCCATGAATGCCTGTTAAACGAAAAGCCCTTGAATCTGACGCCCACGGAATTCTCCATTCTCCGCATTCTCTGCCAGCGCAGAGGAGAGGTGGTCAGCGCGGAGGAATTGTTTCATCTGATCTGGGAGGAAGAATACTACACCAAGAACAATAATACGATCACGGTACATATTCGGCATCTGCGGGAAAAGATGGGAGACTCCTTTGAAAATCCAAAGTATATCAAGACGGTCTGGGGGTGCGGATACAAAATTGAAGGTTAACAGGGCGGTAAAGAGGGCTGTTATCACGGTGATCATTGTAGCGGGAGGGTTGCTGCTGTGTAATTTTCTGTATCTGATGCTGGACCAGGTCATGAACGGTTTTGTGCGGGAGTGGTTTGACCGCAATTATATATACCATGAATGGGAGGCCGTGGCGGACGGGCAGGACAGCTATGCCGTTACTAACATCAGATGGTCCAAATTGAAGGAATTTGTCTTCAGGGCGTTTTTGGTGGGGGCTGTTGTTTTGACGGTAGTAATTCGGCTGGTGTCCGTGCTCTATGCGTCCAGACGGGAAAGGGCGGTGATCCGCTCCGCAGGACTGATGATCGGAGACTTTATGAAGCATGATCGGGAGGCGTCGGAGGTCTTTCCGCCGGAGTATGTGGAGATATCGCTTCAGATGGCGGAAATCAAGGCGGCCATGCAGCGTCAGGAACAGCTGTACAGGGAGGAAGAGGGCAGGAAAAGCGATCTGATAACTTATCTTGCCCATGATCTGAAAACTCCTCTGACTTCAGTGGTGGGTTATCTGAGCCTGCTGGATGAGGCTTCGGATATGCCGGAGGCGCAGAAGGAGAAATATGTGCACATTACGTTGGACAAGGCTTTGCGGCTGGAAAAGCTGATCAACGAATTTTTCGAGATTACGCGCTATAATCTGCAGCAGATTGTTCTGGAAAAGGAGACAGTGGATATTGATTTTATGCTGGTTCAGATGACCGACGAGTTCTACCCGATTTTAAATGCCCACAGGAATACCATAAAACTGACGCTGGGGAATTCTTCCGGAGAAGGGACAGGTATTACGGTTCACGGAGACGGGGAGAAGCTGGCGAGAGTGTTTAACAATATTCTGAAGAACGCCGTGGCTTACAGCTATCCGGATACGGCTATTCGGGTAGTCTGCAGGGTGATAGAGGATTGGGTGTACATTGCTTTTTCCAACAGAGGGAAGACTATTCCTGCACAGAAGCTGGAATCCATCTTTGAGAAATTCTTTCGCCTGGACGAGGCTCGTTCCACCAACAGCGGGGGGGCCGGTCTGGGACTGGCCATCGCCAGGGAGATTGTGCATCTCCACGGAGGCACAATCACGGCGAAGAGTGAGGACGAGAAAACTATCTTTACCGTAAAGCTGCCCCTGCAGACCTGACTTCAGGCAGTTCTTCTTTTATTTTAAAATAGTTTTCGGCGATGATTCCGCTTACATGGGCGCCCAGAGACTTTTTCAGGCCTTTGTCCAGATCGTTAATATAAATAGGCTCCCCAAATTCTATGATCACCGTGGCTCTGCGAATCAGGGGCAGATGATCCTCAAAAATGCCGGCGGAGTTTACGATGGTCATGGGTACCACGGGAACCCCGCCCTTTTCGGCGATCTTGAAGCTGCCTTCCCGGAAGGGCAGAAACGTGTCATTGACTTTGTTGCGGGTACCCTCCGGAAAAATGCACATGGATACCCCGCTTTTTACCTCTTCCACACCTTTCAGTATGGTCTTCAGGCCTTCTTTGATATTGTCTCGGTCCAGAAACAGGCAGTGGATATTCCGCATCCAGTCCCGCAGAAGGGGATAGCGCAGCATTTCTTTTTTGGCAATATAGCCGGTGATTCCCGGAAAAAGGGAATAGGAAAGCACGATATCAAAATAACTCCGGTGGTTGCCCACGAACAGAGCCGCGTTGTCCCCGGGAATATGCTCCTGTCCTCTGACGATCAGCTTTGTTCCTGAAATAAAGGTGATACAACGAAAGGCCCATCCGATCACTGCCTTGGAACTCCGATCCCTGAGAACGGGATTTTTCTTTCCGACAAGCCATTCAACTAATAGAATCGGTATACTGAGGATCAAGAACGAGAGCACGAAAATTACCACTAAAATAAAACGAATCATAATATAAGCCTCTTTCCCTTTTCCTTAATATTGTTCTGCATAAATGCGGCAGCCTTTATGCGCAGAACAATTTTCCGTTACTGTCCACGGGTAGATCTATGAGGTGTTTTCCAGCGTATTTTGCATGAAAATTCCAATCTTCCCTATTCTAGCATAGAAAATCATAACTGTACATAGAATAGAGTAAAATTCAAAAATATTTGTGAGGTTTACCATTGAAAAAATTATTGTGCTGCGGAATCTTAGCTGTCTGTATGGCGATGTTGGCGGCATGCGCCATGCTTAGTGAGGAGAAAATCAAGCTGAGGGATCTGGATTTTACGGTTCTCAGCGAAGAAAAGATACCTGAGCAGCTGGCCGCCATCATCGGAGAAAAGAAAGCGGCGCCCTTTCAGATTACATACACGGACAATGCGAATCTGTATATCTGCATCGGGTACGGAGAGCAGGAAACAGGGGGATACAGCATTGCCGTGAATGAACTATACCTGACGGATGCCAATATCTGCGTCAGTACCAGCCTTCTGGGGCCGGAGGCGGCGGAAAAGGACAATCGGACACCATCGTATCCTTATATTGTGATCAAAACGGAGTACCTGGAGCAGACAGTTACCTTTGAATAGAAGGTTGCAGTCCGCAGGTGCCTCTCAATAACGTGATGAAGATGAAGGTATAATTGACTTTGGTTATGGTATATTGTATAATTACTACCAATAATTCAAAGGAGTATATAAATATGCATTGGTCAGATAAGATTGCGGAAAAAATCATCAGCAGGAACCCGGATAAGGAGGAGTATGTATGTGCTGCGGGCATCAGCCCCTCCGGTTCCATCCATATCGGTAATTTCAGAGATATTGCGACCAGCCTTTTTGTGGTAAAGGCTTTGGAGAGAAAAGGGAAGAAGGCGAAGCTTTTGTTTTCCTGGGACGAGTATGATCGAATCAGGAAGATTCCGGTGAACGTGCAGGCGGTCAATAAGGACATGGAGAAATATATCGGAGCATCCTATGCGGACGCGCCGAATCCTTTCGGCACAGAGGAGGCTACCTACGCGGAATATTTCGAGAAGGAATTTGAGGAAGCCATCCGCAGATTCGGGATTAAAATGGACTATCGTTACCAGGCCAAAATGAATAAAAGCGGCAAGTATAAGGAATATGTCATTGAGGCGCTGCAGAAAAGAGGAGAGATTTTCGATATTCTGGACAGCTTCCGGACGCAGGACGCCCAGGAGGGGGAGCGGGAGGCTTACTACCCGGTGGCAATCTACTGCCCGGAATGCGGCAGGGATACTACCAGGATAACCTCTCTTTCCCAGGACTGCACAAAGGCAAAATATGTCTGCAAATGCGGGCATGAGGGAGAGCATGATTTTACAAAAGATTACAATTGTAAGCTTGCCTGGAAGATTGACTGGCCCATGCGCTGGAAATATGAGCAGGTAGATTTTGAACCCGGCGGAAAAGACCATGCCAGTCCGGGGGGAAGCTACGATACCAGCAGGGTTATCGCAAAGAAGATTTTCAACTATGAGGCACCTGTTTTTCAGGGCTACGAATTTATCGGCATAAAGGGCACCACTGGGAAAATGTCGGGTTCTACGGGCCTGAATCTGACTCCGGCCACACTGCTGAACATTTACCAGCCGGAGGTGATTCTCTGGCTCTACGCGAAATCAGAACCGACAAAGGCCTTCGATTTCTGCTTTGACGACGGGATTTTGCGGCAGTATTTTGAGTTTGACAAGCAGTACAGCAGCTATTTGGACGGAACGGCGGACGATTATATACGGGATATCATGAACAGCTGTCTGATGTTTGAGAAGCGGATCAATACCGTACCCATGTCCCACCTTGTGCAGCTGGGTTCCGTGGTAGATTTCAATGTAGAGATGCTGGAGACTGTATTTGAGAAAATCGGAACGCCTTTTAAGGAGGAAGAGTTCAGCGAGCGCCTTGGCCTGGCGAAGTATTGGCTGGAGAACTGCTCTCCGGAAAATGTAAACAGGCTCTGTCCGGTGCGGAACTGGCCTGTTTATAATGAACTGGACGAGAAGGAGAGGGAAGCGGTGGCCATGCTTCATGCCTATCTTTCGGAAAGTGATTACACACTGGATGAGCTGAATAAGGAATTGTATGAAATTCCGAAGAAAATATATGGCTATGATGCCGAAAATCTGAAGAGTCTGCAGGGGACTTTTTTCAAGGATGTATATCGGCTTCTGCTGAATAAGGAGAAGGGGCCCAGGCTTTATCTGTTCCTGTATGCCATCGAGAAGGACAAGTTCCTCTCCCTGCTGGATTTTTCCCATCCCATTACCCGGGAGGAGGAAGAGGCTCTGGCGCCTGAGGAAGAGCCTGTTCAGGAGGAGACAAAGCGGGAATACGGCGAGCCGGACGAGGTAAGTCCTGTGGCGGAGGAGATTACGTCGGAGGAATTCAGACAGATCGACCTGCGGGTGTGCAAGGTGCTGAAGTGTACGGAAATCCGTAAATCTCACAGCTGTTATAAGCTTACTTTGTTTGACGGACTCAAAGAGAGAGTGATCGTGTCCAGCATCAAGGAGTATTACAAGCCGGAGGAGCTGATCGGCAGAAAGATCATTGTGGTGGCGAATCTGAAGCCCACCCGACTTGTGGGAGTCACCAGTGAAGGTATGCTGCTTGCGGGAACGAACAATGCCTGCGGCTGTCAGGTGGTGTTTGTGGATGATATCGTGCCGGAAGGGACCAGGATTTGCTGACAGGCACCCGGGACGGAAGAAGGACAAACGGAGCTGCGGACAGACGGTCAGTCGGACATGAGGCTGCCGGCCGGGTATATTGTGCTGAGAGGGAGACTGCCGGAGGAAGTGTCTGGTTCCGCAGAGCGGAGACGGCAGACCGGAAAGGATTGGGTAGATGAAGCAGAAGGAGACAGCCCGTGTGTTATCTCAGAGGGAGATTGCAGCGGATATTTATGATATGCGGATAGAGACCTCCATGGCTGCGGAGGCGAAGCCGGGACAGTTTCTGGGGATATATCCCAAGGATAAGAGCATGTTGCTCCCCCGTCCCATCAGCATCTGCGAGACAGGGCCAGAGGAGAACGGGGCTTGTTCGGAAACGGATGGGGCCGGGCGAAAGCGCTGCGGCGGCAATAATGTCCTGCGGATTGTTTACCGCGTTGCCGGGGAGGGAACCAGAGAATTCTCCGGTTACAGAGAGGGGGATTCCCTTGGGCTGCTGGGGCCGCTGGGCAATGGTTTTCCCCTGGAGGCGGGAAGAGGAAAAAGAGTATTTCTCATAGGCGGCGGAATCGGGATTCCTCCTCTTTTGGAGCTGGCGAAGAGACTGGAAACAGCGGCTGCGTGTAAGCAGGCGGTCCTGGGCTATCGCAATGATGATCTGTTTCTGAAGGAGGAGTTCGAGAGATATGCTTCCGTATATGTGGCAGCGGAGGACGGCAGCGCCGGCGTCAAAGGCAATGTGATGGACGCCATTGGGCATTATAAGCTGGAGGCTGATGTGATATTTGCCTGCGGTCCCATGCCCATGCTCAGGGCAGTAAAAAAATATGCCCGGGAACGCCGGATCCCGGCCTATATCTCCCTGGAGGAGCATATGGCCTGCGGCGTTGGGGCATGCCTGGGATGTGTGGTCAAGACCAAAGATAAAGATCCCCATTCCTATGTGAACAACGCCAGAATCTGCACAGACGGCCCCGTATTCCCGGCAGAATCAGTAGAGATATAGTCGCAGAGAAGGAAACTGTATACAGTCTCCGGCAGGAAAGGTCGGGAGGGAAATTAAGGCTGATTTACAGACGAAATTTCCTTCCGTAAGAAGACACTGCGGCGGGAGGCGGAACCGGAATAGGAGAAAAAGATGAATACAGAGGTCACAATTGCGGGAGTCACGCTGAAGAACCCGGTCATGACGGCGTCGGGAACCTTTGGCTCAGGAATGGAATATTCGGAATTCGTGGACTTGAATCAGCTGGGAGCAGTGGTAACCAAAGGCGTGGCCAATGTACCCTGGCCGGGTAATCCCACGCCCCGGGTGGCGGAGGTCTACGGGGGTATGCTCAATGCCATAGGGCTGCAGAATCCGGGTATAGATGTCTTTCTGGAACGGGATATTCCTTTTTTAAAACAATATGATACAAAAATCATTGTAAACATCTGCGGGAAAACCGTGGAAGATTATATAGAGGTAGTGGAAAGGCTGGGAGAGGAATCTGCGGTAGCCATGCTGGAGATCAATGTGTCCTGCCCTAACGTGAAGGAAGGGGCCATCGCTTTCGGGCAGAATGCGGACGCCCTGTTCAGTATTACGCGGGAGATCAAGAGACATGCGAAACAGCCGGTTATTATGAAATTAAGCCCAAATGTAACCGATATTACGGAGATGGCAAAGGCGGCAGAAGGGGCCGGGGCGGACGCGCTGTCTCTGATCAATACAATTACGGGCATGAAGATCGACATTCATCGGCGGAAGTTTGCCATAGCGAACAAAACCGGCGGAATGAGCGGTCCGGCCATTAAGCCCGTTGCGGTGCGCATGGTGTATCAGGTCGCTCAGGCAGTCAAGATTCCGATTATCGGCATGGGCGGCATTGCCTGCGGAGAAGATGCGGTGGAATTTATGCTGGCCGGAGCAAGCGCAGTCAGCGTAGGCGCCATGAATTTTGTAAATCCTTATGCTACGCTGGAGGTGGCAGAGGGCATCAGGCGCTATATGGAACAGTATCATGTGGAGAATGTCACGGATTTGATCGGGGCGGTGTCCTAGAGCCGGCCCCCGGGGCATATATCGGAGGATACCTTCATATATATTCATATACGAGTATATAGGGAGGTATTTTTTGTGGAGCTGATTAAGCGAAATATACATATGGACCGAACGAGAGTTCAGGCTGTAACACAATTTACCCTGGAGGATGATGTAAATCTTCCGGAGAACAGGCCGGATATAGCGGCGCTGAACCTTGAAAAAGGGGAGATCCTGGTGGATGAGATCAGGCCGGGAGTGGATTCGGTCACCGTTCGCGGCAGACTGAACTTCGTTGTGCTTTATCACACTCTGGAAGAGGGCAGCAATCTGGTAGTGCTGGAGGGGAAGCTTCCCTTTGAGGAGAAGATCAATATTCAGGGGGTGGCGCCTGCGGACACGGTGACCGTTGACGGGGAGGTGGAGGATATCACCATCAACATGATCAATTCCCGTAAACTGAATATTCAGTGTCTCATCACCATGACGGCCAGAGTGGATGAGCTGTATGACGAGGAGGCGCCTGTGGGCATACAGGGGGACGAGAAGGTGGAATATCGCCGGATGCCTGTAAACCTGGCTCAGATTGCCATCTGCAAAAATGATATTTTCCGCTTAAAGGAAGAGGTCGCCCTGCCATCCAATTATCCCAATATTTTTCAGATTCTCTGGAACAATGTTTCCCTGGGGGATGTGGAATTCAAGGTGATGGAAGAGAAGATTACCATCTCCGGAGATATCCATCTGTTTTTGTTATATGAGGGGGAGGGAGAAGATCATCCCTGCCGCTGCTTTGAGACTACGCTTCCTTTCAGCGGCGTGTTGGAATGCCACGGCTGCAGAGAGGGAATGCTGCCGGATATCCGGTATCGGCTGGGACAGCAGGAGCTGACGGCGCGTCCGGACTTTGACGGGGAGGAGAGAAATGTCAGTCTGGAACTGGTGCTGGATATAGCAATCCGCATTTACGAAGAGGAGAGGCTGGAGATAATCTCCGATATTTACGGTGTGTCCAGGGAGATCAGTACCGTGAGTCACAGGGCCGATCTGCGCAGGCTGCTTTCCAGGGTCACGGGCAAGACGAAAGTTACGGACCATATCCGGGTGAGCGGCGGGACAGTGCTTCAATTGCTGCACAGCGAGGGCAGCGTGGCACTGGAACAGCAGGAAACCGTGGAAAACGGCATACAGCTTCAGGGCAGCGTACTGGTAAAAGTGATGTACATAACAGGGGAAGACGAGTCCCCGTACGGCAGCGCCCAGGCCCAGATTCCCTATCAGTATACCTTGGAGGTGCCGGATATTGCGGCGGAGGATATGGGGGAGGTCCACGCGGAGGTGGAACAGCTCCAGGTAACCATGCTGGACGGAGAAGAGATGGATGTGAAAGCCATATTGAGCTTTTCCACGGTGGTATTTAAGAATGTGCCAGTTGAACTGATCAGTCAGGTGAATGTGTCGGAACTGGACAGCGGTAAGATGAGCGGTCTGCCCGGTATGGTGATTTATATGGTAAAGGACGGGGATAATCTGTGGAATATCGGGAAAAAGTACTATGTTCCTGTGGATACCCTTCGGGAGCTGAATGCTCTGGAGAGTGATGAACTGAAAACGGGACAGAAGCTTCTCATTGTAAAAGGGAATTGAAAATAAAAGGCTTTCCTTCTGATCAGCAGATCAACGGAGGAAAGCCTTTTTAGAAATTTTACTTTGTGGGATCCTGAGAAGCAGCGTTTTTGTCGGCTGCAGCAGCGTTCTCTTTCTTGGCGTCTTCAGCCATCTTGTCGAATTTCTCCATAACGGCGTCGTAAGTACGCTGGGAAATGTCAGGCAGCTGTCCGCCCCAGGTCTTTCCCGCCTTCTTGAAGCCCTTCTCAAATGCTGCGCGCATATCCTCGATCTTGTCGGGATCGCCGCCGGTGAGGGCCTTGGCGAAATCAATGATTCTGTCGGACGTCTGGTTTACTCCCCAGTATCCGTCCTCTGCGATATCGGCCTGGGCCTGCTTCTTGACTGCGGGATCCACGGTAAAATCTCCCTTGCGCAGGAAAGACCAGATATCGTTTGCGTTGCCGTAAGCATTTGCCTGGCCGGTCATCATTTTTTCCACCAGACTGCGCAGCTGCGCAGTGCGGGCGTCGGCATCTGCCTTCATCTTATTGATCAGGTTTGTGTCGGGTTTGTAGGTCTTCGTGGGAGCAGCTGAAGATGTCCCGCTGGAAGGCTCATATACGGCGCCGGTGTCTGCAGCAGAGGAATTCTCTGTCTTGACCGTTTCGTTGGTTCTGTTGTCGGCTTTTACGCTCTCTGTGGAAGAATAGCTGTAGGCGGCCGTAGCCTGACTTGATGTAACTCCGTTTACACTCATAGTATCCTCCTTTTTGACAATTGTCCATCTGCCCGGACGGATTTGTCCGGACGCATCATCCATGATTCTGTTTATTATTTCGGCAGAGGGAGAGAAAATATTTAGGGAATTTCCATATTTTGTAACAGTTTAGACAGGGAATTGTCAGGTACCGTGTCCGAGGCCAGCAGGGTCAGACTGCACTCGCACAGGGGAGCGCCGTTGGAGGAGAGAGTATATTCTGCCAGTATTTTTCGATGGCCGGGCAGGGAAGTCTCTTTTACAGCCCTGGTGGCAATGGCCATTTTTATGCAGCCGTAAGGCGTGGCGTAGTCTGCGGTCTGTTCCGTGCCCGGACGAAAAACCATATGTGAATTGATACTTCCTCGTTTTGTCAGCTCCAGGACGGAATCCTTGAATTTAATCGTATTCCTGGTGACGGTGCCGTCCTCCGTCTCTTCATAAAGGATGTACAGACTGCCGTTTTTTTCGTAAGATTCTGCCTTTGTTTGTATTTTGGTGACAATTTCCTCTCCGCTGTCATCCCGCTGCCGGCCGGTCAGCGTAAGGTGTATGGTGTTTCCCATGAATATTCTGCTCCCTTCAGTAGGTTTCAATATTGACGGCCTTGGCAGAGAGAATTCCGTATTTGATGATGGAATTCGCAAAGCGGAGAAATTTTTCTGCCTTGTCGCTGACATAGAACTGATGGGGATTCTCTCCCAGCCTGGGAGGATTGCGGCTGAGCAGATCCGCTTCCGCCAACAGGTTCTGCAGCTCCCGGGCAGTTTCATAGGCGGGATTGACCAGCCTGACTCTGTCGCCCATAATTTTTCCCACGGTGGAACGAATCAGGGGATAATGGGTGCAGCCTAAAATCAGCGTATCGATGTCAATATCAATGAGCTCGGCCAGATATCGCCGGGCGATCTCGTCCGTGACAGGGTCTTCCAGCAGCCCTTCTTCCACTAGGGGGACAAAGAGGGGACAGGCCTTGCCGTATATGGTTACATTTTCGTTTAATTCCCGTATGTAGTCGGTGTAAATCTGGCTGCCGATAGTGGCTTCGGTGGCGATGACGCCGATGCGCCCGTTTTGGGTTACGGCTGCCGCTTCCCGGGCGCCGGGCCGCACGACGCCGATGATGGGGATATCCGTTTCTTTTTCCAGAATGTCCATGGCGTAGGCGCTTGCCGTATTGCAGGCAACCACGATGGTCTTTACTTCAAATGTGCGCAGAAATCTTACAATTTGTTCGGAAAAACGTACGACAGTCTCCCTGGATTTGCTGCCGTAGGGAACACGGGCAGTGTCGCCGAAATAGATGATCTTTTCGTTGGGAATCTGACGCATGATTTCCCGCACTACCGTAAGACCGCCCACACCGGAGTCAAAGACACCGATGGGGGCGTTTCTGTCAGGCTTTATCCTATTTATCCTGTTTTCCGTTGCTGTCATGAAATGCCTCCCAAATTAAGCTGATCTCCTGAAGCAGCCTGCTTCGGAATGTGATTTTCTCCGGACCGGCGTTTAAGAGATCGAGATAGAGACTGTTGTCAAAGCGCCATTCCGTCTCCGGATCATTCTCTCCGCTTTCGCTGCTTATCTTCACGGTTTCCGAAGTCAGAGTGAGCTCGGGATAAATCAGACCCCACCAGCCCAGCGCGGCGCACAGAGCCGCGGCAACACGTAATCCTATCCATCTTTTTTTCATGCAATACCCTCTTTTCTTTTTTAAGGAGTATTGCCGTAATTCCTGCGCTTATTCTGCTTTTATTTTTGCGCAGGAGCGCTCTCCAGGCGAATCTGCCGGATAATGGCCTTTTTCTGATTATCTATATGGGTTTTGGCAGCAGCGGCAGCGGTATCCCTGTCTTTGCCCACGATGCTCTGATAGATTATTCTATGCTCTTTGATCAGGGTTTCATGCTGACTTCTGTCCTTAATATATTCGAAGCGGTAACGATACATCTGTTCGGACAGATTGTTTACCATCTGGACCAGCCGCTGGTTTCCCGTGGCCTGAACAATAATGTCGTGGAGAGCAACGTCGGCCTGGGCGATTTTTTTCACGTCCTTGGTGCCTACGCAGAACTCAAAATGGTCACAGGCTTCCTTCAGGGCGCAGAGACTTTCCTCCGTAATTCGGTCACAGGCAAGCTCTGCGCACAGGGCGTCCAGGGTGCGGCGGACTTCCAGAACATCGCAGAGGCTTTTTTCCGTAATGCGGGCTACCTCGGCGCCTCGTCTGGGAAACATGGTTACCAGGCCCTCCAGCTCCAGCCTGCGGATAGCCTCCCGCACAGGGGTGCGGCTTACGCCCAGTTTATCTGCCAGATGGATTTCCATCAGGCGTTCACCGGGCTTTAATTCTCCCGTGAGGATAGACTGACGCAAAGTATAGAAAACCACATCCCGAAGAGGGAGAGCGGTCTGTAAAGAATTCTGCATGCTGATACCTGTGCCTTTCCTGTTTCCGGGCCGGCGATGCAATCTTATTCCCGATGTGCGTCGCCGGCGGGTTCATGCGTGGTGCTGAAGCGATACTGGGGCGGTGAGAAAGATCTGTTTTTCCGGATTTTCCTGTGTCATTTGCCGTCGGGCGGATTCCGCGGAATCTTTGTCCCGGAAAATACCGAAAACGGTGGGGCCGCTGCCGCTCATGAGACTGCCGCCGGCGCCCAGCGCGGACATTCGTTCTTTCAGGGATGCAATCACGGGATGATCGGCGGCGGTGACGGTTTCCAGCGTATTTCCCAGGAGCTTCAGTATGTCTTCCAGTCTGCCTGCTCTGACAGCCTGTGTCATTTGGTCAATATCCGGGTGAGGATAACTGTCCTCTCTGTCCAGATGCTCGTAGACATATTTTGTAGATACGCTTATGTCCGGCTTGACCAGAAGGATGTGGCAGTCCGGCAGAGGGGGAAGCGCGGTGAGCTTTTCGCCGATTCCCTCAGCCAGCGCTGTGCCGCCCATGATGCAATAGGGTACGTCGGCTCCTATGGAGACGCCGTCTTCCATGAGACGGGACAGGGGAAGGCCCAGCCCGAACAACTCGTTTATTCCCCTCATGACGGCAGCGGCGTCTGAGCTTCCTCCGGCCAGCCCGGCGGCAATGGGGATATTTTTCTGCAGATGCACATGTATTCCGCCGCTGATGTGATATTTTTGCAGCATGAGACGGGCGGCTTTGCAGACCAGATTGCTTTCGTCCGTCGTCAGTTCGGCGGAGTCCGTGGAGAGGGAGAGCCCCTCCCCCTTTGGCGTGAGCGTCAGCTCGTCACACAGGCCTATGCTTTGCATAATCATTCGGACCTGGTGGTAGCCGTCGGGCAGACGCTTCACCACATCCAGCCCCAGATTGATTTTTGCATGTGCCTTTACTCGATATTCGTCCATATGCGCCCCCGATAGACAATTTTACTTTTGTATTGAATTATATACAATCCTGCGGGATACGTCAAGCGGCTCCGGTGAGGAACCCATTATTTCAGCGGTTTTGCGCCTGCTTTTTCCTGTGCCAGTTCCAGGGCCCGCTTAAAGCGGCTCTTCTTCTTTTCGGGAACGGCTTCGGTCTGCCTGCCGTGCAGCCCCTTTACGCTGAGGATATAGATCCCGCTGACTACGGCCTTCACTTCCTTTTTCACGGGAACGGAATCAAAGATTTTATCGTCGCAGATGAGCGATAAGATCTGAGGACCAACTTTAGCCTTGACAATGGGCATTTTGGATCCCCGCATAAGCTTGGGCGTCTGGTCCAGGACAAGCTGAGGCAATCCGGCATCCCGCAGCTTCATGCGTTTTTTGTCGATGATCAGCATAGAGACGGTCTGCTTGTTGGCGTTAAGCATCTCCTCCTGCTCTTTTTGCTTTTTCTGGGCCTTCTTCCCCAGAAAATATAATGCGATAACCAGTGCGGCCAGCACTACTGTGATGACGATGAGTATAATCATCCATGGTTTCATAACGACAGGCCTCCTTAAGTATTTTTACTGTATTTTAACACATATGCCTGCGAATAGGCAACAAAATTTAAAGAAAAGGCTTTTATTACCCCGGCGAATGTGGTATATATAGTAAGGTGAACAGATAAACGGAAAGAAGACGAAAAATATCGAAAAGTTTTCGGATGGAGTTGGTGCGGAAAGAACGGAGGAATGAGATGAAAAAGCGTATGGCGGGTTTTGCGGCCGTGCTTTTGTCGGTAAGCCTGTTGGCAGGCTGCGGTAAAAGCACGGTGACAAATAAGGATCTGCACAAGATGAAAGTGGACAAGTATGTCACTTTGGGGAGCTACGAGGACCTGAATGTGTCCGTAGCGCCGGCCGAGGTGGACGAAGCCCGGCAGGAGGAATTGCTGCTGGCAGTTTACCAGAGGGCCGTCACTGCGGAGAACGGCGGTATAACGGACCGCGCGGTGGAGACAGGGGACACGATTATCCTGGATTATGAGGGAAAAAAGGACGGGATTGCCTTTGAGGGAGGAAGCGCCCAGGGGGCAAGCCTCGGGATTGGTTCCGGCGGCTTTATCGAGGGATTTGAGGAAGGCCTGGTGGGCGTAATGCCGGGAGAGACGGTGGATCTTGATCTGACTTTCCCCGAGGGGTACAGGAATAATAGTGAACTGGCCGGACAGGATGTGGTGTTTACCGTGACCGTCAGATATATTCTTCCGGACGCCGGGGCCATGGAAGATTCCGTGGTGGCGGAGATGGGTATTGAGGATGTAAAAACGGTGGAGGAACTCAGAGCGTATGTCTATGATTATCTCATGGACAGCGCGGAAGAAGAATATCTCTATGCGGTGAAGGATGCATTGATGGGGGAATTGATTGCCAGGAGCGATTTCAAGGAGCTGCCGGAGGCCTTTCTGGAGTCCTATAAGGAAATCTATACCCGGAGCGTGGAGAGCATTGCGGCCGGGAACAATGTGACGCCGGACGAGTTTACCAATTATTATTACGGGATGAACAGTGCGGACTATGTGGGGCAGTACGCGGAAATCCAGGCCAGGCAGGAGGTTCTGCTGCAGGCAATCGCAAATAAAGAGGGGCTTGCCATAGACGATCAGGAGCTGGATCAGCGGCTGGAGGAATATGCGTCGGAGATGGGCGCCGCATCGGTGGAAGTATTGCTGGAAGGTTCGGACAGGGAGAATTACCGCAATTATTTCATGACGGACAAGGTGATGGATTTTCTGATGGAGCGGGCCGAAATTACGGAAAAATAGTAACAGTTCAGACAGAGCGCTGAACTGTTACGAGAATACACACAAAACGCGAAAAGAATGCGTTTTGGCGCCCGCAGGTCTCGCAAAATTGCATAGAGCGCAATTTTGACTTCGCGAGAAGGGCTGTCTTGACTGTTACGAAAAATAGACAAAATAAAAAAATCAGCGCTCTGCAGTCCGGCTGTTCGGTCCGGAGAATGCGCGGAAATGAGGAAAATATGGAATTAAAATTAACGGATATCAGGGAACTTTATCGCAGACAGGGAGAATTTACAGGCCGTGAAGTGACGGTGGGCGGATGGGTCAGGAGTAACCGGGATTCGAAAAATTTCGGCTTTCTGGTCATAAACGACGGAACGTTTTTTGAGACACTGCAGGTCGTATACGGCGAGGGGCTGCCTAATTTCGGCGGCATCTGTAAGATCAATGTAGGGGCTGCCGTGATTGTGCGGGGCGTCATCGTGGAGACGCCCAATGCGAAACAGCCGTTTGAAATGCAGGCGGCGGAAGTGGAGGTGGAAGGGGCTTCCGCCGCGGATTATCCTCTGCAGAAAAAGCGCCATACTTTCGAGTATCTGCGCACCATTTCTCATCTCAGACCCAGAACCAACACTTTCCAGGCCGTGTTCAGGGTGCGTTCGCTGATTGCCTATGCCATCCACAGTTTCTTTAATGAGAGGGGATTTGTCTATGTGCATACTCCGCTGATCACGGGAAGCGACTGTGAGG
This sequence comes from uncultured Acetatifactor sp., assembly GCA_910586515.1. Lineage (GTDB taxonomy): Bacteria > Bacillota > Clostridia > Lachnospirales > Lachnospiraceae > Acetatifactor. The sequence goes on along the minus strand of CAJUGL010000024.1, from coordinate 23,273 downwards.
GAGCAGGGGAGATGTTTCAGGTGACAACCCTGAATCTGGAAGAGATACCCAGGACCCCGGACGGAAAAGTGGATTATGCCCAGGACTTTTTCGGAAAGCCGACCAATCTGACGGTCAGCGGGCAGCTTAACCTGGAAACGTTTGCATTTGGTTTTAAAAACGTATATACTTTCGGCCCCACATTCAGGGCGGAGAATTCCAACACCACCCGGCACGCAGCAGAGTTCTGGATGATTGAGCCGGAGATGGCCTTTGCGGACTTGAAGGATGACATGATGCTGGCGGAGGCCATGCTGAAATATATTATCCGCTATGTGTTGGAGAACGCGCCGGAGGAGATGGCCTTCTTTAACCAATTTGTGGATAAGGGACTGCTGGAGCGGCTTAAGTCTGTGGCGGATTCCGAGTTCGCTCATGTGACCTACACGGAGGCTGTGGAGATTCTACGGAAGCACAATGAGGCTTTCGAGTACAAAGTGTTCTGGGGCTGTGATCTGCAGACAGAGCATGAGCGTTATCTGACTGAGGAGGTATTTAAGCGGCCGGTGTTCGTGACGGATTATCCCAAGGAGATCAAGGCCTTTTATATGAAACTGAATGAGGACGGCAAAACCGTGGCGGCGATGGACTGTCTGGTGCCCGGCATCGGGGAACTCATCGGCGGAAGTCAGAGAGAGGACAAACTGGAAATTTTGGAGAAACGGATAGAGGAGCTTGGGCTTAATCCGGAGGATTATGCCTTCTACCTGGATCTGCGCAGATTCGGTTCCGTGCGGCATGCCGGTTTTGGACTGGGATTTGAGAGATGCGTAATGTACCTGACGGGCATGGGAAATATCCGGGATGTGATGCCCTTCCCCAGGACGGTGAAAAACTGCGATTTATAATTTCTTAATATTTAAAAGGATGAAAATATGCGGGAAGTGTGGTATGCTTATAGCCATGAGAGAAAGAGAAAAGAAAAGATATAATTTCATATTGGCTTTAAGTGTTGCCGCCGTCACCGCAGGTGGGCTGACGGCCGAGGCGGGGTCCATTTCCGATGTCCAAAACCAGATCAACAAGCATACGGATCAATTGGAGAACAGCACCAACCGCATAGTGGAGCTGGAGAGCGAGCAGGATATCCTGAGAGAACAGATTGACGATCTGAATGCCGAAATTCTCAATACCATGACCAGCATATCCCTGAAGGAGGACGAGATTGCGGTCAAGGAGGAGGAGATTGCCCTGAAGGAGGAGGAGATCGCGGCTAAGGAGCAGGAGATTAACGCCAAACAGGAGCAGATAGAGAAGACTGAAGCGGAATACGAAGCTGCTGTGGAGCGTGAGGAGAAGCAGCGGGAAAATATGGCTGTGTGCGCCCGGCTGATTTATGAGCGCGGCACGGATTCTTATCTGGACGCGCTTCTGGAGGGGAAGGGTATGGCGGATGTCCTGAACCAGCTGGATCGTATTGAAAGGGTGCAGCAGTATGAGAATGCCGTTCTGACGGAATATATCAATACCAAGAACGAGGTGCATAATCTCTGGCTGAGGCTTGAGGAAGAGAAAATGGAGCTGGAGGCGGACAGAGGTAAGCTGAGGACAGACAGAGAACAGCTTGAGGCGGACAGATCGGCTCTTGAAGCGGACAAGGCTGATCTGCAGAGCCAGAAGGCCAGCCTGAACGCCATGTTGGAGAAGAAGAAAAAGGAGTCCGCCAATTTTGACGCAGAGATTAAAAAAGCCAGGGAGGAGGCGGCCGTAGCCAAAAAACTTCTGCAGCAGGATAAGCAGAAACTCAAACAGCTTCAGGCTGCCCAGAATGCGGCAGGCTCCGGTTCGACAGGAGGGAGCTCCGCAGGGAGCGGTTCCGGGGGGAATTCCGCGCCTTCCGGCGGCGCAGTCACAGGAAGCGGGCGAGGCAGCGAAATCGCCAACTTTGCCTGCCAGTATGTGGGTAATCCCTATGTGTCGGGAGGAACCAGTCTGACGAACGGGGCGGATTGCTCCGGCTTTACTTATCGGGTGTTCAGCGAATTCGGCTACAGCCTGCCCAGGACATCTTATCAGCAGAGGAGCGCCGGCACCGGGGTCAGCTATGAAAACGCTCAGCCCGGAGACCTGATCTGCTATGAGGGGCATGTGGGGATTTATATCGGAAACGGAATGATCGTTCATGCCAGCAACAGCAGTCCTTATCCCGCGGGAGGCATCAAGATAAGCCAGGCACAATACAGAACCATTCTGGCGGTTCGACGAATCGTCAATTGAATCAACACCCATGAATCAACGCCCGCAAAGCGGGTAAAAAATACTGTTCACGGCAGGTTCCGGAAGGCGCATTTCTGATGTCGGCTTCAGGTAATCCCACAGTCGGTGAGTAGAATTTTTTGCCTATGTTGTGGGCATTCTCTATGTAGACAAAGGGGATTTTCCGTGCATGGAGCAGAAATGGCAAGAGAATTACCTGACGATATAACGTGCAGAAAACGATAATTTGTTACAATCTGCATGAGAGGAGGTTTGAGATCCGTGAAGATAATAATTGCCGGAAACGGCAAGGTGGGGGCTGCGCTGACCCGTCAGCTGTCCGCAGAAGGAGATGACCTGACGCTGATTGACTGTAATCAAAAGGTATTGGAATCCAGCGAGGAGCGTTATGACATTATGGTGGTGCAGGGAAACTGCGCTTCTATGTCTGTGCTGCAGCAGGCGGGGGTAAAAGAGGCCGACTTGCTGATCGCCATGACGGGCGCAGATGAGGTAAACCTGCTGTGCTGTATGACGGCCCACTCCATGAATGCAGGCATTCATACCATTGCCAGGGTGTGCAATCCTGAGTATATGGACCAGGTATTTGCCATGAGGGAGATGTTCGCCCTGTCCATGGCGGTGAATCCGGAGAAACAGGCCGCCACCGAGATCGAGAGACTTTTGAAGTATCCGGGATTTCTGAAGCGCGATACGTTTACCAAGGGGCGGGTGGAGATCGTGGAACTGAGGATTGACGCGAGGAGCAAACTGTGCAATGTGGCCTTGAACGAGATGTACAGCATTGTGAAATGTAAGACGCTGGTCTGCGCCGTGCTGAGAGAAGGTAAGGCGGTGGCGCCCAACGGCAACTTTGTGCTGAGAGAAGGAGATCGGATTTTCGTCACTGCCTTTACGAATACATTGACAATTCTTTTGAAAAATTTGGGGATTATCACCCACAAGGCAAAGCGGGCCATTATCTGCGGAGGCGGAAGAGTCAGCTATTATCTGGCAAAGCAGCTGGAGAACAGCGGCATTGGGATGCAGATTATCGAGAACGATCCGGGGCGGTGCAGGCAGCTTGCCTCTCTGCTTCCCTCTGCCTGCATCATACATGGGGATGCCAGCAGTCAGTTCCTGTTGGAGAGCGAGGGGATTTCCGACTGCGACGCATTGATTACCATGACGGGGCTGGATGAACTGAATATGATTATCTCTCTCTATGGGGCCAGCTGCGGGGTGCCTCAGGTGATCACGAAGCTGGGACATATTGAAAATACGGATATTTTGGGCAATCTTTCCCTGGACAGCGTGATTTCCCCCAAGGAGCTGTGCTGTAATATCATCGTTCAGTATGTGCGCGCCATGAAGAATCAGACCGGAGCGGCTCTGACCGTGCACACCATTGCCGACGGACAGGCGGAGGCGATGGAATTTCTGGTAGACGGGAAGACCAGACACTGCGGGGAACCGCTGAAAAATCTGAAGCTGAAGAAAGGCGTGCTGGTGGTCTGCATCGCAAAGGGTGCGCGGACGGAGATTCCAAACGGCGATTCGTATTTTAACAGCGGGGATATCGTATATATCGTAACGGGAAAGGAAAAGAGCATATATCAGCTTAATGATATATTCGAATAGCGGGGACCGGCATAATGCAAATAAATGACTTGAGGCGGGGCAGAACATGAACTATAAGATGATGGGAAGATTCATCGGTAAAATACTGATGGTAGAAGCTGTATTTATGGTGCCGGCAATGGCGATAAGCCTGTTTGAAGGGGAATTCGAGTCCGTATGGGCTTTTTTGTGGACATTGGTTGTCATTGTTCTGGCAGTGGGACTGTTGATGTGGCTCTGCAGAGGTCCGAAGAATAAATTTTATGCCAAAGAAGGGTTGGCCTGTGTGGGCATCAGTTGGATAGCCATGAGTCTGCTGGGGTGTCTGCCCTTCTATCTCTCCGGTGTCATACCGGATTTTGTGGATGCTTTTTTCGAGATTGTCTCAGGCTTTACGACCACAGGGGCTTCTATCCTGCCGGGGGTGGAAGGGCTGCCGAAAGGGATTTTGTATTGGAGGAGCTTCAGCCACTGGCTGGGGGGAATGGGTGTGCTGGTATTCCTGCTGGCGGTGTCCTCCATGGGCGGCAGCGACAACGGATATACCATGCATCTGCTCAGGGCGGAGAGTCCAGGTCCGAACGTGGGCAAATTGGTGCCCAAGATGAAGAAAACGGCCGGTATTCTGTATTTTATCTATATTCTTCTGACCGTTTTGGATGTAGTCTTTTTGCTGCTGGGGGAAATGTCGCTGTTTGAAGCCGTCTGTACTGCCTTCGGCACTGTGGGGACAGGCGGGTTCGGTATCCGGAATGACAGTATGGCCAGCTACAGCCCTTATATTCAGAATGTGTGCACTGTTTTTATGCTGCTGTGCGGAGTGAATTTTACCTGTTTTTACCTGCTGTTGATCAGGCAGTTTAAGAGCGTTTTCCGGGATGAGGAGCTGCGGCTTTATCTGGGTGTCGTGGCGGGAAGCATATTGCTGATTACCCTGAATCTGAAAGGGTTCTATGATACATTCGGCGAGACCTTGCGGCACGCGGCCTTTCAGGTGGCAACGATCATGACCACAACGGGTTTTGCCACCACAGACTATGAATTGTGGCCCGGATTCTCCAAGGCAATACTGCTGTGCCTGATGATTATCGGGGCGAGCGCAGGAAGTACGGGCGGCGGTTTTAAGTGCGGAAGAGTTCTGCTTGTCTTAAAGAGCCTGCGCCGGAGTGTACAGAGAATCGTGCACCCTCAGAAAGTGCAGGTGGTGCGCGTAAATGGCCAGACTATAGAAGAGAAGGTTCTGCAGAATACAAATGCTTATCTGGCGGCTTACGCAATTTTGATTGTGCTGAGTTTTATTCTGATTTCCGTTGACGGACATTCGATTACCACCAACCTCTCCGCGGTGCTGGCATGTTTCAACAATATCGGTCCGGGGTTTGAGATGGTGGGACCAACCTGTAATTTTGCGGTGTACGGCACATTTTCGAAACTGGTGTTGATTTTGGATATGCTGGCGGGGAGACTGGAAATTTTTCCGATATTGATTTTGTTTTCCAGGACCACATGGGCCCACCGCTGAGAAAAGTTAAATGCTCTGGTTATTGGGAGAGGTAAGCGAACTTCTGTAAAGAGTCAAAATAGAGAAGGGGCGGAAAAAAGGAGGACAAAAAGATGGTGAAACTGACACCTCCCATGGGTTGGAACTCATGGAACACATTCGGCGAGAACATTAATGAAGCGCTGATTTTTGAGACGGCGGATGCCATGGCGGAAAACGGTCTGCCGCAGAAAGGTTACGAATATCTCGTAATCGACGACTGTTGGTCTCTGAAAGAGAGGGACGGACAGGAGCGCCTGGTGGCGGATCCGGTGAAGTTCCCCAACGGGATGAAGGCTGTGGCGGACTATGTTCACTCCAAAGGGCTGAAGTTCGGCATGTATTCCTGTGCGGGGAATCTTACCTGCGCAGGATATCCGGGCAGCTTTGAGCATGAATTTATCGATGCCCGGACCTTTGCGGAATGGGGAGTGGACTTCCTGAAATATGATTACTGCTATCACAGTCCCATTATTCCGGGAAAATATCTGTACCGCCGTATGGGGCTTGCCCTGGAAAACTGCGGCAGGGATATCCTGTTCAGCGCATGCTCCTGGGGCGCTGACGAGACTCACGAGTGGATCAAGACAACCTCGTCTTCTATGTGGCGCTCCACGGGAGACATTTTTGATACCTGGGAATCCATAAAAAATCTGACAAAACAGCAGGAGAAGCTTCATCCTTACAATGGTGTGGGATGCTTCAATGATATGGATATGCTGGTGGTGGGGATGTACGGCAAGGGGAATGTAGGGCTGAAGGGCTGTAATGATACCCAGTACAAGACTCATTTCTCCATCTGGGCTTTTATGGGTTCTCCGCTGATGATCGGCTGTGATGTGAGGAACATGAGCCAGGCTGCCAGGGATATTCTGGGGAATGAGGAAATCATCCGCATCAATCAGGACAGAGCCTGCCGCCAGCCGGTGAAGCTGACTGGCACCTGGGCGGGAGAGGATTTGATTTTGTATTCCAGACAGTTGGAGAACGGGGATCTTGCCATCGGACTGTTTAATTTGAGCGGGGAAAAGGCGGCGGCAAGGCTGAACCTGGATGAAGTGGGACTGCCTTTCAGCACCGGAATGACTCTGGACTGCAGAGAGGCATGGACAGGGGAAAACTTCCGGGTAAAGAATTCCACGTTGATCCGGGAACTGGCGCCCTTTGACTGTGAAGTGCTGCGGTGTAAGGTGGTTGCGCAGTAATGGAAAGGCCGGCGGTAAACGGGGATGCGGCAGACTGCCTGAAATGGGGCAGCGCAAATGCGTGGCGCCGCAGGACACACGGAGGTGCAGCGTGATGGGGGAGGGCTGTATGCAGTGCGGGAAGCCGCTTACTTACAATGAAATCGGCGCGTATAAAAAATTCGTCAACCGGGGCAGCACACAGTTTCTCTGCAAGGTCTGCCTGGCGAAAAAGCTGGATGTGGCAGTGGCGGATATTGATCGAAAGATTGAAGAGTTTAAGGCGCAGGGATGTACACTTTTTGTCTGAGCCGGGAAATTTTTATGGAAGGAATGCAGAAATATGGGGAAGGATATGGTTTTTAAAAATGTAGGAAAACAGAGTAATTTTACATTGGAGAACCAGAACGGAAAGACTGAAAATTTCAGGGATGTGGATATTGAAGATTACCTGACGGATATGTTTGATGATGCGGAACAGTTTGTCATCCTGACAGCTCCCGAACCGCAGCACAAGGTGAGGTATGTCCAGGCCTGCGTGCAGGATGATGGTATTGAGGTGGAACTGGGTATCCAGGAGGAAGGAACCAGGCTGTTTGGGAAATTGTGTACGGAGGAAGAGTGCTATCGTATTTTCCTGGATTTTTATGATAATCTCTTTGTGCCGGACATGAACGAATACCAACCGGTGGAATTCTAAAGGACCGAAGCGGAACTCAAAAACAGCAATGACTCATATGAAATTGCCTGGAGAGAAAGGCAGTCGAAGGGGCGTATGCGGAACTTAAAATAGGAGGAACAGAAAATGGAATTATTAAAAGGTAAGGTTGCAATGGTTACAGGCGGTACAAGAGGAATCGGGTACGCGATCGTGAAGCTGTATCTGGACAATGGCGCATCCGTTGCCCTCTGCGGTTCCAGGCAGGAGACTGTGGACAAAGCCCTGGATAAGCTGAAAGCAGAGAATCCGGAGTACAAAGTCATCGGATTATGCCCGGATCTGCAGAAGCCGGAAGAGGTGGAGAAGGCCGTAGCAGTGGTGAAGGAGACCTTCGGAAGACTTGACATTATGGTAAATAATGCGGGGGTATCTGCCAGGGAGAGCCTGTACACCTACAAGCCGGAAGACTTTGCGGGAACCATGGCGCTGAATGTGAACGCGGTATTTAACTGCGCACAGGCGGCTGCAAAAGTAATGAAGGAGCAGGGGGGCGGCGTAATCCTGAATACCAGTTCCATGGTCAGCATTTACGGGCAGCCTTCGGGAGTAGCATATCCCACTTCTAAGTTCGCGGTAAACGGCATGACCAAGTCCCTGGCCAGAGAGTTGGGTAAGGACAATATCCGTGTGAATGCGGTTGCTCCCGGCATCACCAGGACGGATATGGTAGCTGCGCTGCCGGAGGAGATGATCAAACCTTTGATTGCAACCATTCCCCTTGGACGCGTAGGCGAGCCGGAGGATGTAGCCAATGCGTTCCTCTATCTGGCAAGCGACATGGCAAGCTATGTGACGGGCGAAATTCTGTCCGTGGACGGAGCCGCCAGAGCCTGATTTTTGCGGGTCCCAAAGTCATGTATTGACATGCAGGCATGTGAAACATGACCATTTGAACCTGTTACCGTGAAAAAACAGCCGAAATAGCAAGCAGAAGATACCCCTTTGGAATACAGGAAATTGTATTTCGGAGGGGTATTGGCATTGACGGGGAAAATCAGATGGGATGCCATGTGCTTTAGGTGCGCGCCTGAGGCACCTGTGAACGGAGCGAACAGTAACTTGCACATACCGCCGCAAAGAATGATTGTGAAATACGGTGGATTAGGGTATAATGTTGACACAGAAGGCCGCTGCCGGCTGCGTTTTCGGCAGATGAGATCCGGAGAAAACTGTGGAATGTATGCTGTATGACCGAGTGGGGGCGAAACGATGAAAAAAGCTTTGCCGATAGGCGTAGATAATTTTGAAAAAATAATAAGGGACGGCTATTACTATATCGATAAAACCATGCTGATCAAAGAATTGCTGGATTTAAAGGGGGAGGTGAACCTCTTCACCCGCCCCCGGCGGTTCGGCAAGACGCTGAACCTGAGCATGCTCAGGTACTTCTTTGAGGACACAGGGGACGAGGAGCGGAATGGGCAGAACAGGGTGTTATTTCAGGGACTGAAAATCATGGAGACCGGCGGCGGGTATACGGAGCAGATGGGAAGGTATCCGGTGATTAATCTGACGCTGAAATCGGCAAAACAGAGAAGTCTGGAGAATGCCCTCTATATGATACGCGCAGAAATAGCCGCTGAATTCGACAGGCGCCGGGAAGTTGTAGAGCGGGGAAGGGAACGGCTTACCGCAAGGGAATATGAGCAGTATCTGGAGATAGCGGACGAAAAGGCAGACGAAAAGCAGGTGCGTGGTTCCCTGAAGCTGTTTGCCAGGTGCATGTATAAGATCACAGGTAGAAAGACGGTTATTCTGATGGACGAGTATGATGTGCCATTGGAGAATGCCTATTTCAGCGGTTTCTACGAGGAGATGGTGGATTTTATACGTTCCCTGTTCGAATCAGCGCTGAAGACCAATGATTATCTGCAGTTTGCTGTGATTACAGGCTGTCTGAGAATATCAAAGGAGAGCATATTTACAGGCTTAAATCACCTGCGGATCATCTCTGTGATGGATCGCCAGTACAGCGAACATTTTGGCTTCACGGAAACGGAAGTTCTGCGGATGATGAACTATTATGAAGTAAAGAACTGTTTTCCGATCATGAAAGAATGGTATAACGGATATGCTTTCGGCGATACGGAGGTTTACAATCCCTGGAGTGTGATTAATTTTATGTATGATCTGGCTGCGGACAGCAAAGCCTTTCCCCGTCCATACTGGATAAACACCAGTTCCAATGACATTATAAAGGATATGATAGCCGGGGCGGACAGGGAGACAAGAGGGGAGATAGAGCGGTTGCTGAGCGGTGAGCCCCTGGATGTGCAGGTACATGAGGAGGTTACGTACGGGGATATGCATGACAGGGGAGAGAACCTGTGGAATTTCCTTTATTTTACCGGATATCTGACGAAGAAAGGCGAGTATTTCAGGGAATCCTCCATCTATGTGCAGGCCAGGATACCGAATACGGAAGTGAAGACGATTTATCAGAATACGATACTGGGATGGTTCCGCAGGAAGATAGAAAAACAGGACTTCCGGGATCTGTACCGGGCCATGGAAGACGGAAACGCTGAAAAAATGGGAGAGATTCTGAATAGCCAGCTGTTTTCCACCATCAGCTTCTACGACAGCGCGGAAAACTTTTATCACGGATTTCTGGCCGGGATTTTGAGCCAGAGCGAGGATTACCTGGTGACATCCAACCGGGAGTCAGGGAGAGGGCGAAGCGACATTATGGTGAAAAGTCCGTCCCTGCGCGGGAGAGCCTTTGTTATGGAATTAAAGGTTTCGAAGACTATCGATGATCTGGAGACGGATGCGGACAGGGCAGTGCAGCAGATTTACGACAAAAAGTACATGGATGAACTGCGGGCGGAGGGCTATCGGAAGATTGACTGTTACGGAATTTCCTTTTACCGGAAGGACTGTGAGGTACGGTTTGGGAAAGAAGGGGTGCGGTGATGAAAAAAGCTTTGCCGATAGGCGTGGATAATTTTGAAGATATCATAAAGACAGGATATTACTATGTGGATAAAACCATGCTGATAAAGGAGCTGTTGGATTTAAAAGGAAAAGTGAACCTCTTCACCCGCCCCCGGCGGTTCGGCAAGACGCTGAACCTGAGCATGCTCAGGTACTTCTTTGAGGACACAGGGGACGAGGAGCGGAACGGGCAGAACAGGGCGTTATTTCAGGGACTGAAAATCATGGAGACCGACGGCGGGTATATGGAGCAAATGGGAAGGTATCCGGTGATTAATCTGACGCTGAAATCGGCAAAACAGCCCACCTTTGCATCTGCGCACAGGAAACTGAAAAGGGAAATTTCAGAGGAGTTTATACGGCACAGGTATGTGCTGGAAAGCGATAAACTTGAAGAGGCAGATAAGCGGAAATTCCGGGAGATCGCAGAAGAGGAAGCGGAAAAAGACGAATATTCCGGTTCTCTTAAATTTCTGAGCAGATGCCTGCAGCAGGTAACTGGAGAAAACACGGTTATCTTGATTGATGAGTATGATGTACCCCTGGAAAATGCATATTTCAGCGGTTTCTATGAGGAGATGGTGGATTTTATCCGCTCCCTGTTCGAGTCAGCGCTGAAGACCAATGACTATCTGCAGTTTGCTGTGATTACAGGCTGCCTGAGGATATCAAAGGAGAGCATATTTACAGGCTTAAATCACCTGCGGATCATCTCAGTGATGGACCGCCAGTACAGCGAACATTTTGGCTTCACGGAAACGGAAGTTTTGCGGATGATGGCCTATTATGAAGTGGAAAAACGTTTTCCGACCATGAAGGAATGGTACGACGGATACACTTTTGGCGATACGGAGGTTTACAATCCCTGGAGTGTGATTAACTATATGTACGATCTGGCTGCGGACAGCAAAGCCTTTCCCCGTTCGTACTGGGTAAATACCAGTTCCAACGACATTATAAAGGATATGATAACCCAGGCGGACAGGGAGACAAGAGGACAGATAGAGCGGCTGCTGAGCGGTGAGACCCTGGATGTGCAGGTACATGAAGAGATCACATATGAGGATATGCGCGGCAGGGGAGAGAACCTGTGGAATTTCCTTTATTTTACCGGATATCTGACGAAGAAAGGCGAGTATTTCAGGGAATCCTCCATCTATGTGCAGGCCAGGATACCGAATACGGAAGTGAAGACGATTTATCAGAATACGATACTGGGATGGTTCCGCAGGAAGATAGAAAAACAGGACTTCCGGGATCTGTACCGGGCCATGGAAGACGGAAACGCTGAAAAAATGGGAGAGATTCTGAATAGCCAGCTGTTTTCCACCATCAGCTTCTACGACAGCGCGGAAAACTTTTATCACGGATTTCTGGCCGGGATTTTGAGCCAGAGCGAGGATTACCTGGTGACATCCAACCGGGAGTCAGGGAGAGGGCGAAGCGACATTATGGTGAAAAGTCCGTCCCTGCGCGGGAGAGCCTTTGTTCTGGAATTAAAGGTTTCGAAGACTATCGATGATCTGGAGACGGACGCGGACAGGGCAGTGCAGCAGATTTACGACAAAAAGTACATGGATGAACTGCGGACGGAGGGCTACCGGAAGATTGACTGTTACGGAATTTCCTTTTACCGGAAGGACTGTGAGGTGCGGTTTGGAGAGCACCAGGGCCGGGAAGTGACAGAGAAGTAAGGAACATGCGGGTTGAAGCGAGTTCGAGAAGTGAGGCTCGGGAAGGAAAGGAAGAGAAGGAGAATGGGGCAATGCAGATAAAGAAGAACCATGAGGAGGAAGCCTTGGCACAATCTCCCATGAGGTCCGAACAGCAGATGTATGACCTGATTCTGAATTTTGCAAAATCAGAGGAAAGAATCCGGGCGGTGACATTGGAGGGATCCAGAACCAACCGGAATATTCCCGCCGACGAGTTTCAGGATTATGATATTACCTTTTTTGTCACGGACATGGACGGTTTTACGGCAGACGATGCGTGGCTTGACGTGTTCGGAGAGAGACTGATTCTGCAGAAGCCGGAGGATATGGAGCTGTTTCGGGAAGTTTCGAAGAAAACAGCCTGCCTTCTTGGGTATTCGTATCCTGACTATGATGAGAAGATCAGTGGTTATGTAAAACGGCGGAAGGAGAGGAATGATGCAGATCAATCGGGAGGATATGCTGGAGCTTACCAGACGAATGACTGTGAACAGGAATTGCTTCGGCAGAATTGCGGGAGCCTATATGGATGAGGAAGGCTTTGTGGACGGCACCTTCAATACTCATTTTCAAAAGCTCTCCGGTGTGGATAAGGCAAAGCATCTGAAGTTGGCAAAGGCTGTGCTTTTTGCGGATACAAATAAGGCGTTAAAAAATTACCGCTTTGGGCCGGAAAGCAGGCGTCCGGGAAGTATCTGGCAGCTGCTTATGGCTCTGCGGGAGTGCGAACTGAAGAACGATGCTCTGCTGTTGTCCCTGTGCGAATACATAGGAGAGCGGTATCAGCCTGGTTTTGCCTATGGCATTTATATTTTTCAGGGGAATTATGACGTGCCTCTGAAGGGAAGCGATAAAGTGCAGCAGAGGGAGTCGGAAGAGGTGTACAGTTTCCTGATCTGCGCCATCTGTCCTGTGACGGGGGATTACGAAGCGGGGGAGCCGGAGGCAGGGTTCCTGTTTCCGGAATTCCGGGACCGGACCGGGGACACGGAAGGCATTAATCTGTTTTCGGCAGAGGGGCGGCATGAATGGATAGCGGAGATGCTTTTGTAGGAGGAGGTGCAGAAAATGGCAAAAATTGAAGAATGCTTCGGGTATAAGGAAACATGGTTTGCGGTAAAGGGGGCGGACATTGACAGGATTCTTTCCTGCTGTCCCGAACTTAAATTTGTACGGGAGGCAGGATGGAAAGAGGCATCGGCGGAGAGAACAGAGAAATGGAAGAGCAGAGTCATGTTGTCAGGTCCGTATGACGGATGGGTTTTCCTGATCGGAAATGCGCTGTGGGATTTCACGGAGGTGGATGCGCTCGTGGATGTAATAGGCAGGATTGGAGAACAGGCACAGGAAGTCTGCTGCTTCGCATCCCATAGGGTGTCGGACAGGTATGCCTTTGCGAAGGCAGTGCGGAACAAAATAGTCAGACTGTATTCCTATGCGGACGGTGAGCTTTTCGGATGTATGGGGGAGCGTTCCGATGCGGAAAAGAATTTATCTTTGCATTATGCGGAAAAGGAGGAAGAACTATTTGAAGATGGGTTTGACATGATAGACGAGGAGGATGTGCTGAAGATTGCCGGAGCGTGGTCCATAAACCCGCAGATGCTGCTTGGCTGGGAGGAAGCCAGAACCGTTCTGGCGGACAGGATTTATGAATAGCTATGTCCGGCCTGTTTTCGAAGCATGCTCCAGGGTGCTGAAAAACAATGGCATATTTATCATGATGGCATGGGACGGGGTATTCTGTCGGGTACGTTTACAAAATCTTATCTGCCGGAAGAGAAAGTCGGACAGCCAAGTGCATGGGCAACATTTTACGCTCTGTTGGCAGATAAGGAACGATGAAAGTTTACTTGCAGGGAGGTAAGGAGATATGGGAGAATTGTTAAGAGAATTAAAGGCTGCCTATGGCGAAGATGCAGAGTTCAGAGAGGGCCAGGAGGAAGCAATCCAGGGAGTGCTGGATGGAAAACGTATGCTGGTAGTCCAGAAAACGGGATGGGGGAAGAGCCTGATCTATTTTCTTGCAACCAAAATGATTCGAGCGCGGGAAGAGGGAATTACCCTGATTATCAGCCCGCTGCTGGCGTTGATGAATAACCAGATCGCCGCGGCGGATAAGCTGGGACTTCATGTGGCGACTATCAATTCTGAAAATACGGATGATTGGGATGCCGTGGTGGAGGAGCTGAAAAACAACCGCGTAGATGCGCTGATCATTTCGCCGGAAAGGCTGGCGAATGATGAATTCAAAGAGCTGCTCAATGAAGGCATTCTGCAGATTCGGCTGTTCGTGGTTGACGAGGCTCACTGCATTTCGGACTGGGGACATGATTTCAGGCCGGATTACAGGCGCATTGTTGACGTCATTCAGATTCTCCCGCCCTATATCCCGGTTTTGGCCACAACGGCGACGGCAAACGACAGGGTAGTGCAGGATATCAGGAGCCAACTGGGAGAGGATGTGGCAGTCAGCCGGGGAAGCCTGATGCGGGAGTCATTGGAAATTCAGGTCATCAAACTGCGGACAAGGGAAGAGCGCCTGGCTTGGATTGTGGATCATATAGAGGAATTGAAGGGAACAGGGATCATTTACTGCCTGACGGTCAATGATTGCCAGTTGGTATATAAGTGGCTTCAGGAAAACCAGATTGCCAGCAAATGCTATTATGCGGATATCGAAAAGGATGGAACGGAGAAAAAGGCGGAGATAGTCAGTGCGTTTCTGGACAATCAGATCAAGGTATTGGTGGCTACGGTGGCTTTTGGCATGGGGTTTGACAAGCCGGACATCGGCTTCGTAATCCATTTTCAGAAGCCGGGGAATTTGGTGGCTTATTACCAGCAGATCGGAAGAGCCGGACGGGGAATTGACAGGGCATTGGCTGTTCTGATGCAGGGAGATGAGGACGACAGGATCAACAACTATTTCATTGAGTCTGCCTTTCCGACAGAAAACCTGATGACAGAGATTATGGATGCAATCCGGAAGAATCCGGATCCTGGTTTGAAGCAGGCCGATTTGGAGAGGCTGATCAATATGAAATCTTCCAAAATAAAAGCCTGCCTTAAATATCTGACAGTTGAGAAAGCGATTTATAAAGAAGGGACTTACTATCGTCCCACAGCCCGTCTCTGGAAACCGGATATGGAGAAAAGCCGGAAAATTACGGAGATTAGAAGAAACGAACTATGCCAGATGAATGAGTTCACTGACACCCCGAAGTGCTACATGAAATATATCGCGGACATTCTGGATGATCCCCAGGCCTGCAGCTGCGGCAGATGTTCAAACTGTCTGGGCAGACCGTTGGTTTCGGCAGATATCCGACAGGGAACCCTGGAAACGGCACAGAGATTCGTCCGGCAGGACTTTGGCGTGATTCAGCCCCGCAAACAATGGCCCACAAGTGTCTTTATCGATGAACGCAACAAAATTAAACCGGAATTCCTGTGTGAGCCGGGAAGGGTATTGAGCAGCTACGGAAGTTCAGGATGGGGAGAATGGATCATCAGGGGGAAGTACAAGGATGGTCATTTTGACGATCGGCTGGTGGAAGCGGCGGCAGAACTGTTGAGAGACTTTGTGGAAGAGAACGACATCAAATGGGTCACGGCGGTTCCTTCCCTGCGGCGGCCGGATCTTGTGCCGGGATTTGCGCGGAGGTTGGCGGAACGCATGCATCTGCGGTATGCGGAAGCCATTGAGAAGGTACAGGATTCGGTATGCCAGAAGGAACTGAACACCAGTTTCCGTCAGCATCAGAATGCGGAAGCTTCTTTTAAAGTGAATCAGGTTCTTGAAGAAAATGTCTTATTGGTAGACGATATGGTGGATTCCGGATGGACATTTACAGTGTGCGGATATAAGCTTAGGAGGCATGGGAGCGGGAAGGTATTTCCTTTTGCATTGGCAAACAGTGCGGGCAGAACAGGAGATGAGTAGATGAAATTTTCGGACAATTCCATGAGCGCTGTTTTGTTGTGTTCGTATATGGGAATCAACAATGACGACGCTTATAAGCCTTTGACATTGAAAGAATGGAACGAACTGCTGGACAGTGTGATAGAGCATGGACAGCAGCCCAGTGTGGTCATGGATCCCAGCCAGAGTTTTCTGCGGGAGACAGACTGCAGCCAGGCGTATATAGAGCGGATAAAACGTCTGATGTCCCGGGCCGGAACGGTGGCTTTTCAATTGGACGAGCTGGAGGGAAAAGGGATTGACATCGTCACCCAGTTTGATGCGGATTATCCGGTATTGATGAAGCGCAGGCTGAAGAAGAAAACGCCCCCTGTCCTCTTTTATTCCGGCGATATCGGACTGGCGAAAAAGATAGGCATCGGTGTGGCCGGCTCCAGGAACGTGGACGCGGAGGGGGTTGAGTTTGCCCGGAAGCTGGTGGAAAAAGCAGCGGCAGAGCGGCTGGTGGTATATTCTGGAGGAGCGAAAGGTGTGGATTCCATTGCGGAGAAGGCTGCGGTGGAATCCGGCAGCGCGGCAATTTCCTTTGTGGCAGATTCTCTGATTTCCAAGATCAGGAAGAAAGAGATATTGGACGCTATCGTCAACAGAAAATGCCTTCTGCTGTCTGATGTAAGGCCGGACGTGGGGTTTTCGGCGGTCAGGGCCATGAACCGGAATAAGTATATCTATGCTTCCTCATATGGGACTTTTGTAGTTGCGTCTGACTATAATAAAGGCGGCACATGGGCCGGCGCCACAGAGGCGATGAAAAACGAATGGACCAAAGTCCTGGTGTGGAACCATGGGGGGTATGAAGGGAATAGGAGGCTGATTGAAAAGGGGGCTGTTCCCTATGAATTGTCGGAAGCGCCTGTTTTTGAATTATTGACCAGGAAGGAAGAGAAATTTCAGCAGGTGGATCTGTTTTCTTTTGCCAAAGAGATGGCGGAAACAAAAGCAGAAGAGGCTGACCAGGCGGCGTCGGAAACCGGAAAGGAAGATAGCGGTCAGACAAAACCGGAAACAGTAGAAGAAAAGGTTCAGACAAAACCGGAAACCGGCCGGACAAAGTCAGAAAGCCTCCCGGATACGGAGACGGATCTGTACCCTATCATTGCACCGTATGTGATGGAGCATATCGGGGAGGGGATGACGAAGGAAGAGGCGGCGGAAGCGTTTCATGTGGCAAAAGGGCAGATGGATGCCTGGTTGAAACGGTTATGCCGGGACTCCCGCCTGAAGTGCGTGAAAGGGCTTTATGTGAAGAGATCGTGAGGTGTTTCTTTGAAGGATTATATCCAAGAGAGCGCCATGGTTTAAGGAAGTGGGGAATCAGCGATTCCGCAGCAGGCGTCATCTGCAGTGTCAACTCCTGCAGCAGTGGAACTGACAGCGGTGACGGAACGGGAGCAGCCGGCAAATTTTGTCTGACTGCAGTGTCATGACGACGTAACAGTTCAGCGCCCTGTCTGAACTGTTACATGACGACTGCTCTCGGAAATGTTTACTTTCATTTGCCTATTGAACATTATCACTGAATGTGCTATACTCAGATAGAATCAATCTGTTTCAATAGAGTGTGAAAGGAGAGAAAAAATATGACTAATTTATATGAGGTAATTGCGTCTTAAAACTGCATATTTGGTGCAGACAATTATTGAGGTGTAAGACCTCTTTATTGTTGTGCCGTTTTCAGGTAACCTTTCGTGAATACTATGCCTTTCGGTTGTAGCACACTCAAGAGGTGTGTTATTTTTATGCCCATTATCAGCCGCAGGAAGTACCCACAGATTAAGGATACTTTCTGCGGCATTTTTGCACCCATTTTCAGGAAATCGAAAACAAAAAATATAGGAATGGCTGGGCGTGGAGTACCGGAAAGGGTATGGTTTATATGAAAATTATCCGTTCTATTTTTAATATTACAGACATGGAGAAAAAAAGCTTTATAGGATTATGTTTCCTTAGCTTTGCAAGAGGTATCTTCTATATTTTCTATATCAATTATATTAAAGAAATGATGAACTGTCTCATAAATAGGCAATTTCAGGAAGTGTATCTTTATATCGGTCTTTTTATCCTATTTGCAATATTGCAGCTGCTTGTAAAATATATTTTTGATATGTTCCGCAATAAAGAGCAGGCTGTTTTGGAGGTGCATGTCAAAAAGAAATATTTTGATAAGTTAAGCACGGCAGGAGGCGAGAAAGGCAGAATTGCCCTTGCACGGGCGTTTTATAAGCCGACACCTATTATTTTATTGGACGAAGTTTATGCATCTCTCGACAACGCGGCTATCCTCGAAATCGAGCAGGCCATACAAGAGCTGTGCAAGCTTAACTGCTGTATTTTATTTGTGACCCATCGGCTGGAATGGATCCCGAAAGATTCCAGAATATATTGTTTGGATTCTTGTATGTAAAAGTCGACCTTTATTTTACTAAGAAGCTAAAAATTTAGACAAAACGCAAGAGCGTAAGGCAGGTAAAGAGTATGGATGTAATTAATTTGGGAATTCTTGCTCATGTGGACGCGGGCAAAACGACGCTGACAGAGGGCATGCTGTTTCAGGCCGGATGTATCCGGAAAATGGGGAATGTAGACGATGGAACGACTGTTACGGATTCCATGGACTTAGAGAAAAAGCGGGGAATGACAATTAAATCATCGGTTATATCCTTTAAATGGAATCATATGAAGATTAATTTGATTGATACTCCCGGGCATTTTGATTTTTTGTCCCAAGTGGAAAGCGTATTACATGTACTTGATGTTGTAGTACTGGTGATTGCTGCCAGGGAAGGGGTTCAGCCCCAGACAAGATTATTTTTCAGGAAGCTTTCCGAACTGAAGATCCCAACGGTTATTTTTATCAACAAACTGGACAGAATGGGGGTAGATTATGAAGACCTGATCAAAACCATAAGAACCAAGCTGACGGACGAAATACTGGAATGTCAAAGGTATCAGGGGGTAGGCGGGAAACAGGTGGAAATAGAGGATATCCCGTTGGATGATGAAGAACTCCAGATGAAATTATTGCTTTCATCGGAAACATTGCTAGCAAAATATGATGAGTCCCGGGAAATCACCACAAAAGAGTATGAAACAGAATTGATCCGTCTGATTCGAGGCGGGAAATTATATCCCGTGTTGGGCGGAGTGGCATTAAAAAATCAGGGAATTACCAGCCTGATGGACATGCTGACAAAAATCATGGCAGATGTTAAGCCCCAAACGGATAAATTGTCAGCCTATGTCTTTAAGGTGGATTTTGACCAGAAAGGACAAAAACGCATTTTTTTCAGGGTTTTCAGCGGAACCGTTACGGTCAGACAAAATGTGTATATCAGGAATGAGGAATCCCAGAAAATGCTGGTACGTAATCTGGCATATTTTGAAAACGGAAAAATCATTTCAGCCAGAAGCGTTGGATGTGGGGATGTGGGAATTATTTATGATGAAGAGCTGCTGAAGGTTGGCACGGTTATAGGCGGGAATCATGGGGATGACAGTAAGGTGAAGCTAAAGGAACCCTTATTCCATGCCAATATTGTGGCGAAAGACAATCATGAAAGGTATCGGTTATTGAATGCATTGAATACCTTATGGCAGGAAGACCCACAGCTGAAATTTGAAATAAGTTCGGCGACAGATGATATCAGGATTTCTTTGTATGGACCTTTGCAGATGGAGATCATGGAAGAAATATTAAAGAACCGATTTGGGTTAAACATATCGTTTGGACCTTTAACCAATATTTACAAGGAACATCCAACCAAAGAGGGGTATTGTTCCATAAGAATCGGGGATTGGAAGAATCCTTATTATGCGGGAGTGGTGTTTCAGGTTGAGCCGCTGCCATTGGGAAGCGGATTTCAATACGAAAATCTGGTTTCCTATGGTTATCTTGAGAAGCCTTTTCAGAATGCGGTTATGGATGGGATAAGGATTGCATTGAATGAGGGGACGCAGGGACATGAAGTGATTGATGTCAAGATAACTTTTTTGGAAGCAGATTATGACAGTGTAATGGGCACACCTGCAGATTTCCGCAAATTGGTTCCGATCGCACTGAAAAAAGCATTGGATGATGCAGCTGTAGAAATATTGGAGCCATGGCAGAATGTTATCATAACGGTTCCTGCCGATTATGAAAAAAGTGTGCTGAATGATATCTGTAAAATGAAAGCCAGAATCACAGAGTATCAATATGGAGAAACGGAAACTTGTTTTATCGGGAAAGCCCTTCTACAGGATATGATGAATTATGAATCAAGGCTGAATATTCTTACCCACGGAAGCGCAGCAGTTTTACAGGATTTTTTCAAATATTTACCGATGAATGAGAGTGTGGAGGCATTGATGGAGAAATATAAATGAAAAATGTGATATAGGCGAAGGCCTACGGGGTATGGAAATCCGAAACCGGCGATTCGGTATATCAGGAGAATCATTGAAGATGGGCAGTATAAGACACCGAATGAGAATGCACCGGGGACGAAGGTGTATGAGCTGGTGGAGGCGTTGGCAAAATATCTGCCGGAAAATGTCAGGAAAAATTTTTGGAGTAAAGGTTACGGAAGCGCGAGTTTATCTAGTGTAAAAGTCGGCATCAGATAGCTATTTCAGTCATACCCCCCGGAAATTCTGGCGAAGGGGTATTTAGAAGAGCTGTTGGAGAACTTTTAAATGCTCCTTTTAAAATGGAAACGAAACTCCCCATTGCGTTTACAGCATGAATCCGATATACTGAAGACATGTGACAGGTTTGCTGTGGGCGTATGGGAGAAAGCCTGTGGGGAAAGGGGTATGCATGGCAAGGACAGTAAGTATAGGAAATCAGGATTTTGAATCGATTCGGAGAGAAAACTATTTTTATGTGGACAAGACCCATTTCATCAAAGAATGGTGGGAGTGTGGGGACAGTGTAACATTGATTAACCGTCCCAGAAGATTCGGCAAGACATTGAATATGAATATGTTGGAGAAATTCTTTTCCGTAGAATATGCGGGCAGGGAAGATTTGTTCCAAGGACTGTGCATATGGGAAGAGGAGAAATACAGGGCTCTTCAGGGCACTTACCCGGTCATCATGCTCAGTTTTGCCAAAGTGAAGGAGACAACATACCGGAATGCCCAAAAGAAAATGTGCCAGATTATCGCGTCGGTTTACAATCATTTCTGCTATCTGCTGGACAGGGAAAAACTGAATGAGCAGGAAAAGGAATATTTCCGAAAGATTTCCGTGGACATGGAAGAATATGTTGCCACAGATGCCATAGGCGTTTTATCAGAAATCCTCTTTCGGTATTATGGGAAAAAGGTAATAGTGCTTCTGGATGAATATGACACACCTATGCAGGAGGCCTACGTAAATGGGTATTGGGAGGAAATTGTTTCCTTTACCAGAAGTCTGTTTAATGCTACATTCAAGACAAATCCTTATCTGGAGCGTGCGCTCATGACAGGGATTACAAGAGTCAGCAGAGAGTCCATGTTCTCGGATTTGAATAATCTGGAGGTAGTGACGGTAACCTCGGAAAAATACATGGACAGTTTTGGGTTTACGGAAGAAGAAATGTTCACTGCCCTGAATGAGTTTGGTTTGTCCGGCAGAAAAGAAGAGGTGAAGGAGTGGTATGACGGCTTCATTTTCGGAAGCATTTCGGATATTTATAATCCCTGGTCCATTATCAATTATCTGGATAAAGGGAAATTAGGTCTATACTGGATTAACACCAGTTCCAACAGTCTGGCCGGCAAGCTGGTGCGGGGGGGAAGCCCCGAGTTGAAGATGACCATGGAAAAACTGCTGCGGGGAGAGACCTTTGCCATTATTCTTGATGAACAGATTGTATTCAGCGAATTAGAGCAGGGAGATGAGGCGGTGTGGAGCCTCCTGCTTGCCAGCGGTTATCTGAAAGTGGTTCAACATACGTTCAACGCCCTTTTGAGAAAGGAAGAATATGAACTGAAACTGACAAACCTGGAAGTCCAGGTGATGTTCGAGAGGCTGATAGAGGGATGGTTTGGGAGATGCAGCCATGTCAATAACGCATTTTTGAAAGCATTGCTTATGGGAGATTTGAAAGCGATGAATACCTATATGAATAAAGTTGCCTTACAGACATTCAGTTACTTTGATACAGGGGCCAATGCTTCTGAGCAGGAGCCGGAACGGTTTTACCATGGTTTTGTACTGGGGATGATGGTGGAACTGGCAGACAAGTATGTGCTGACTTCTAATCGTGAGAGCGGGTTCGGCAGATATGATGTGATGCTGGAGCCAAGGCAGGGAGCCGAAAGCCTGTACACTTCAGGTCTGGAAGCAACTGCGAATAATCTTGAAAGGGATGCGATTATTATAGAATTTAAGGTGCAGGACTCGGATACAGAAGCGGAGCTGGCTGATACGGTGAAGGAAGCGCTGAAGCAGATTGAGGAAAAACAGTATGAAGCTATATTGCGGGCAAGAGGTATTCCGGCAAAACGAATTAAAAAGTATGGTTTTGCGTTCTGCGGAAAAAAGGTTCTGATTGGGAAAGCCGGATGATGATTGATAAAGAGAGTTCTAGAACAATAGTATTTTGATTGGGTGGTAATATTATGGTAAATACAGATAGGATGACAGCAGAAATGATAAAAGAGCTTGCTTTTTCGGAAGAAGAGCTGGAATCACTTGTTAAAGCGAGAAGCACTCCGATTTCATTTGATGAAGACTGCCCGGAGACAACTCCTGAACACGCATTGAAATTTAGGCGTGTAAATCTACCTCTGAAGCATTACAGAAACCAGTATGTACACGGCATGCTTGACCGCTTCGGCTTCTTGAATGGGGCGTTGATGGGATAAAAGCATCTCCTATCACGCCCGGGGCACAGATTAACATGATTATGCCTTTGGAGAATATTCTTAAGCAATCAGGCTGTGAAATCACTGCTGATAATGGAATCGCCGCAAAGGGGCGAAGAGGAACAAAGAAGGTTGTTATCTACCCGGCAATGTGGGTTGAACCACATGCTGCAAACACCATTTTTGTGAGCGATGCTTATATCAAGTATGCTAAGCCATATGCTGTCCAAAAGATTCTGGACAATGTTTAAAATAGGCTGTCATCCTAAAGATACTGGCTGCGAACCGGAAAATGGTGCAGCTCACCGACTCTTGTTGGTTGGTGAGCTGTGCTATGCGTATTCTCCATCTATTAACTTAATTTTACCGTTCCTGGTCGTGTTCCCGATTAGTAAAAAATTCCACATCAGCTCCCTCAATCCAGTCATACCCCCCGGAAATCCTTCATACAATGGAAAAAAGGTATCTTAAAGGGGTATTCCTTTGAAGGATTATATCG
>CAJUGL010000023.1 GCA_910586515.1 uncultured Acetatifactor sp. | reverse complement strand
AGGATTACGCGCCCCGTCTCATCTTTTGCCCCATCCAGATACTTCCACCCGGCTGACGCGGCAGGCGCATTCCCGTATCCCAGGGAAGAAATGGTCTCCATGATGTTCTGGATTCCGATTCGCATGGGTTCGAAGGGATAGAATGCGTCCGAAATCCGCCAGCCCTCCTTATCGGTGAAGACCAGCCTGTCCGGGTTCTGTCGGCTGAACAGCAGATTTCTGTCCAGGAAATAGGCAATCAGTTTGTCCTCTATATCCCGGGATTGCCCTGTAATCAAAGTATAACATGAGCTGCGGCGGGCCGCAATCAAATTCAGAACGAGAGCCGACAGTACAATCGGCAACAAAACAAAATCAGTCATTTGATTCATGATTCAGCCCTCCTGCCTGGGATTGTTCATAGGTCTTAGATTCTATTATCGAATTCCGGCGCAGAAATGAACACCTACCAATGGTAGAATTGAGTAAAACAGGCCTTTTTATATGATGTATATGGCATAGTATGTCCGTTTTCCCACTTGATGATTGCCTGCGCTGATATACCAAACAAGTCCGCAAGTTGTTCCTGCGACATTCCGTTTTGCCTTCTCAGAAAAGCAACATGCCTTAACTTACAGTTTACCTGCTGTAATTGCTTTACAGAAACAATGCTCCCTTTTTAAGTAATCCATGCAAAATGCAGTTACTTAAAAGAAAGCATTTTTTCAACAAAACCAATAACCACTGTAAGCTTATTTCATTTGAAGCAGCTCTGGAATCGTGGCCTCAAAGTCCACGCCGTACCAGGGCTTTTTCGGATTCTGCTGGGTCACTTCTATGGTATGGGCCGTATAGTCGGCGGCAATGCGCATGGCATCCCGCCAGTCTTTCCCTCCCATAATCTCCCCCACACAGGTACTGGAAAAAAGATCTCCCGTGCCGTGATAGGACGCGTCAATTCTCCGGTTCTGATAGACATAATAGTCTCCCGTGGCCCGGTCATATCCCATAACCCCGGTCTTTCCCTTTTCCAGGGAAACCCCTGTCAGGACGCTGACCCCTGCCCCCAGTTCGTTGAGAGCCGCAAGAAGTTCCTTTATATAGGCCTCGTCATATTCTTCCCTGTACTCCATCCCTGTCATCAGAGAGGCCTCGGTAATATTGGGCACAATGATGTCCGCCTCTGCGCAGAGTTCGGCATTCTTCCTTACATAATCCATGTCAAAGGCGGGGTACAGCTTTCCGTTGTCCGCCATCACCGGATCAACGATGATCACAGTCTTCTCATCCCGGAAGCTGCGGAACAGTTCCTTTATCTGGTCTATCTGCCCGATGGTCCCCAGATATCCGGTGTAGATGGCGTCAAAGGACACGCCCTCGCTTTTCCAGTGTTCCGCAATGGGTTCTATCTGGTCGGAAAGGTCTTTGCAGGTGAAATTCCGGAACATGGTGTGGGTGGACAGAACTGCCGTGGGCAGGATCACTGTCTCGGAGCCAAGAGCGGATATAACGGGCAATGCAATGGTCAGGGAACATTTTCCCAGGCAGGAAATGTCCTGTATAGTCAGTACTCTCTTCATTCTTATACCTCCCTGCCCGCTTCGGCGGGCACCGGCACAGCAGAAAATCTTCTGTTGTCCGCAGTCAATAGACTGAATATGCTTTTTTGCTTAACCTTCCCACAAACTATAGCACTTCCATCCCTTCCATGTCAATAGATTTCATCTTTCCCGCGGTTACTGCAATTCGCCTCTTTTCAGGCGGAAAACCGCATCTGCCCGCTTCGCAAGTCATCTATATGGAGGAAATATTTCACAAAAAACTCCCCGCCGAAAACGCAGGGAGTCATTCATCCACAGAAAAATATGGTAAAACGCATGCCGCCTTTTTTCTTCCCGTCCAAAGAGAAGAATGGTTCAACGGAAAATTTGTATTCCAGGGACTCCTCCAACCGGTTCTGCTCAATGGAACGTATGGTGATACTGGACACCAGATAACAGGAGAGACTGCAGGCCGCCAGTCCGATCATGCTGATAAGAAGAAGCCGTCCTTATCATATCCAGTCCGTCCTGAATGCGATTCCCATTTCCTCCAGTTTCCTGTAAGCCGCCTCCACGGTTTTGTCGTAAACCTGACCGGGCTCGTGACAGTCCGAGCCCACATACACGCTGATGCCTGCCTCCCTTACTTTTTCCCAGAATCTGTCATTGGGGTACTGGTACCGCTCCCCGTCCGGATACTGCTTCTTTCCCCTGCGGAAACCGTTGGCATTGTATTCCAGGGCAAAGCCGTACCTGACCGCTCCGTCCAAGATGATGTCACAGGCCCTGTCGCAGTGAAGATCCCAGGAAAATTCGTTCAGGAAAATCAAATCCGGATGGGCCGCATACCGGAAGTACCCTGTGCGCATGGCTTCCACAATGTTCCCGGCGTAAATCTCATAATCCTCCGTATCCTTCAGCGCATAGACATTGACCAGTTTTCCATTCGCTTTTTCGTAAAAATGCTGTCCCAAAAGCAGATAGTCGCAGTCCTCCCGTGAGAGCAGTTTCTCGTAGTAAGCATTGTCCTCCCGGACATATTCGCCCTCAAAGCCACGTGTAAGCTTCAGGCTGTCACGGTAAGCTTCCCGGAGGGCCGTGATCTCAAGAAGGTAGTCCTCAAGCTCCTCATAAGGCATGCGCAGCCCGAAGCGGTCATCGTAAAAAGGCATATGATCGGAAAAGCCAAGGCAGGAAACATTGGCCCTGACGGCTTCTTCCACATATTCTACCGCGCTTCCCCTGGCGTGCCGGCAGCGCTCACAGTGGGTGTGATAATTCACCCTTTGGATTTTATTTGCCATATTTTTTCCTCTAAAATACTTATTCGTTCACGGCTGCCGTGACTTCATCCTGGATTTCCTGTCCGCCCTCAGCATACCATTTCGTGACGAAATTGTCAAACTCTTCGATGAGGCCTGGCCGGCCTTGTCCCCACCATAATGGATATCAGACGAGGGATGTTCCAGGTAAGTCGGGCATGGGCCGCTCGTTTCAAAAAGAAAACTATGCGACTGTTATTTTGCCCCCTGTGGCTTCATATCTTTTAACAGGAGGAAAGAATCATGCCCAAAATCCGATGTGCCATCTATGACCGCGTCAGCACCGAGCTGCAGGCAAAAGAAGGACTTTCCCTGGATGCCCAGAAGAAAGCCCTCACTGATTATGCCGTTTTCCACGGATATGAGATCGTAGGATATTATGCCGATGAAGGCCTGACTGCCCGCAAGAAAATGCAGAACCGCAAAGATCTTATGCGCCTGCTCCGGGATGTGGAAGCTGACAAAATCGACCTGATCCTGGTTACAAAACTCGACCGATGGTTCCGCAACATCAAGGATTACCACAACACCCAGGCCATACTGGAAGCGCATCACTGCAACTGGAAAACCATTTTCGAGGAATATGACACCTCTACCGCTAACGGGCGCTTTGCCATCAATATTATGCTGTCTGTAAATGAAAACGAATGTGACCGTACCTCAGACCGCATCCTTTCCGTATTCGATTACAAGAAAAGCAGAAAAGAACACTTAAACGGCAAGCCGGCTTACGGCTATATTTCAGCTGAAAATAAGAGACTGGCCAAAGATCCCGACACGGAACATATCGTCAATGATATTTTCAGCCATTACTTTTCAACCTACTCCAAAAAAGCTACCGTCCACTACATCCTTTCCAAGTATGCCGATTCTCCTGCCTGCCCCACCATGTACCAGGTAAACCGCATCCTGAAATGCCCCACCTACACGGGACAGATGTACGGAATCGACGACTACTGCCCTGCCTATATTACAGCGGAGCAATACCAAAAAATCCAGTCTGTCAGCGATTCCAAAATTATTCCCCGTCAGACAGAGCCCTTCCTGTTCTCTTCCATGATCAGGTGTCCTGTCTGCGGAAAGAATATGAACGGCTTCGTCAAACGCCGGCCGCTGAAATCCGGCCAGGTATCCGTATACAAACGCTATCGCTGCGGAGCAAAGTTCACGGAATACCACAACGGCGCCTGCCTGTCTGAATCCGTTGTAGAGGAATACCTTATCACCTGTATGAAGGATGAAATCAATGCCAAGATAATCGGCCTGGAAATAAAAAAGAAAAAACAGAAAGAAAGACCGGACATGTCCGCCCGCATCCGGGCAGAGATGGAACGCCTCAACATCATGTATCAAAAAGGACGCATTAAGGACGCCTATTATGATGAACAATATGCGCGTCTGTCCGAAAAACTGGAAAGCTGTCCCTCCGTCCAGGAAATAACCGCATCCCCGGATGTCCGCACTCCCCTCTCCGGTGCCTCCTTAAGCGAATGGCAGAAAGTATACATAAACCTGGACATTCAGCATAAAAAAGCATTTTGGAAAGAAATCATTCTGGAAATTCATGTAAATCCCCAAACCCGGAAAATATCCGGATTCAGCTTCCGGATATAGGGCAGAAAGGGGGGGTAGTAACCCGCATCACTCTACCGTGAAATCCCCCTGCCCACCGGAAAACGCCGCTGCCGTGGAGCCGAAATCAATGCTTTGGTCAATATTCACATCTGCCACATTAATGCCGTTCTTTGCCAGAATATATTCAAATACCATTTCAGGCATACCGCCGGCCCTGCCGCCCAGCACGTTCTTTCCCACAAGCATATCCCATGTAAATCCCTCCACGGGTTCCCTGGACACAAGGAAATTTCCTGCCCGCTGAGTCAGCTGAGCGAAATTCACCACATAATCTTCCGTTCCTCCGGAATAGGTATATATTGTGCTCTCACTCCCCATAAACCCGATGTCCGCCTCGCCGGTGAGCACTGCGGTCATTGTCTTGTCTGCCCCGAATCCTGTCACCAGGTTCAGCTCAATTCCGGCTTCCTCAAAATAGCCCTCCTCAATGGCCACATACATGGGCGCATAAAAGATAGAATGTGCCACTTCGTTCAGGGTTACCTTTGTTCCCCCTGCCGCCGCCTGCTCACCCTTTCCGCAGCCTGCGGTTCCGACCAGTATCCCAACCAACACCAAAAAAATTGCTCCTGCCCTCTTTATGGTTCCCCTTTTCATAAAAACCTCCATATAATTTGATAAGCTATCATATGAAAGAGGGCCTGTCCCTGTTCCTAAACTTTCGGCTCCCTGCCTCCCGATCTCAGCTCGTCTATCATCTTCTCAATCATAAGCCGCTTTAAATACACATCAAAGCTCAGGGCGCAGATAAACGCAAATTTCCTCAGAAAATCCGCATCCTCCTCCGGCGCGTTCCGGAAAGTCTCCTGGGCAGCCTTGTACTTTGCCGTCACATCCTCCTTCAAAGCCTGCATTTGCCTTTCTTCCATACTGAAAGCTTCCCTGTAGACATCCTCCAGATTAAAGTCTTCGCCTCTGCGAAAAAAACGCTCCGTGATCGGTCCCAAAAGGGTCTGTATGTCATTGATGGACAGGATTCCCTTATAATAATAAATAAAAATCAGGAGCAGCACATGTTCCTTGGAATACTTCTTCTTCACCGGCGGAGGCAGCAAGTCATTCTTCGCATAGTTGTTAATCATTGTCTTGGTCAGAATTTTATCCTCACCCGGATTTCTTGCCGTGGAATGCAGATGACTGTCCATAAAAGTGGTAATCTGATCCATGTACAAATCAATATTGGGTATGTCCTCCGGGCTGATATATTTCACCCTGTCCAGACTGGCCAAAATACTGTTCAGCAAATCATTGTTGTCAATCGTCATACATCCTTCCCTCTTCTCTGTTTACTAACCCTGACTTTTCCCCCCAGCATCATTATATAGTATTCAATACTACATGACAACCTTTACTTTCATGAATATCTCAAATTTTGCCCCCTGTCTTTACTTTACAACTTTAATATGTTAAAATGATGAGACAAGAAAATCAGCGAGGTATTCCCCATGAATAAAAATGTGAAGAGCGAAGCATCGGATTCCCTTTTTGACGCTATCCTGTGTCTGAAAAATCGTGAAGAGTGCTATCGTTTTTTTGAAGATTTATGTACGGTAAATGAGCTGCACTCCATGTCTCAGCGTTTTGAGGTAGCCGTTATGCTCAGAAATCGATACACCTATCTGGAGATTGCCGAGAAAACCGGCGCCTCCACCGCCACTATCAGCCGTGTCAACAGATCTCTGAACTACGGAAACGACGGCTATGAAGCCATCTTCAAACGTATGGCAGAAGAAAAAGAGTAATGGTTCAGGGTCCTGTGTGAACTGTTAAAAAAGTGACAAGCCGAAATTCTCCGGCCTGATGTATCAAAAGCAGGCCTGTCAGCATTGCTGACAAACCTGCTCTCAGCCAGTTTGTCTCCCGGTACGTTCGTTTTCTACTCAGCCGGGGTCTCCGTGTTTTCACCGCTTTTCTCAGAAGAAGCTTCATCCACTTCCTTGAGCGCCTCCGCTATGGCAGATTTCGCCGATTTCTTCATCGCCTTCACCGCCCGATTGTTAGGCCGTGACTTCTTGCCGGCATCCTGATTCATATCGCATCTGCCCTGGAAGATTGCCTTCTCATCAATAACCAGGCCCCCTGTGGTGATGTCGCCGATAACCCTTGCCGTAGAAGTCAGCTCCACCTTCTCAGGCACGTTCAGATTGCCGTACACCTCTCCGCCAATCATAACCTTCTGTGCATTAATGTCGCCGTTGATGCATCCGGATGCTCCCACAATGACTGTGTCCGACACTATCACGTTGCCGTTTACGGTTCCGTCAATGCGGATCGCGCCCTCGGCCGAAAAATCACCGTTGCACTCCGCACCCATTCCGATAATCGTCGTAATCTGTGTCTCCTTCTTTTTCATTCCTGATCCCTCCTGTTTATCGTTCCGCCGCTTCTCCGAACGCTCTCCCGGGGAGAATTTTCGAATACATGCGCGTCACTGGCTCCTCCGGACATCATCCGGATGCCTCTTTATATCGTTAAGCAGCTTCCCCTGCCGACTCCTCTGCCGCAAAAATACACAGCGGGGCCGCCTTCCCGATTTCCTCAGGCATCACCCGGGGCGCTGCTGTTCCGAACTTTCGGTCAACCGCTTATGTTCAGCATATCCATGGGATTGACGTATGCTCCGTCTTTCATCATCTGGTAACCCAGTTTGCTGCTGTTGTCGGTAATCAGAAACAAAGTCGTTCCCTGGGTGACAGTTTCCCCCTGCTTCACCTTCACTTCACCCTGATTCCGGTATATGGTGGTGTAACCGTTTCCATGGTCAACCCATACATTGTGCCCGTACTCCGGATCATCGTTCACCGCCGTGACCGTCCCGTCCGCCGTGGCAACTACCATGGAGCCTGACGTGGCGGTAAATGTACAGAGCGTCTCATCGTCCGTCACCTCATCCATGGTGGCCCGCTCCGATAGAGGCAGCCTGGTGGGAAGAAACCGTCCCTCCAGTTCCCCCGCAAGCTCACTCTCCCGCTCCACCTTCTGGGACACGGTTTCGCTCAGTATCTGGATTTTCTCATTCAGTCCCGTGATCTCTCCGTTCAGCCCGTCTATCTCCTCATTCAGTCCCGTTATCCGGTTCTCCAATTCCGCTTTCTCCTGCTCCAGTAAAACGATCGACTCGTTCTCTTTCGTCGCCTGTCCCAATCTTTCCGTCCATACGTCCTTCTCATACACCAGACAACCTATCAGCGCACCGATAATTATGCACAGAATGACAATGATTGTCTGCAGCATCCATGGCCGGATATGGAATTGCTTCATTCTGGAATCCGCCGCATCAGATGTAACAATTACCACATGGTTATTTTTCCGTCTATGCTTCCTGTTTCCCATAAAGAGCCACCTCCGATAACCTTTCGACCTGCCGGGAATATGGTCACATTCTACCATAAATCCTGTTGTACTTCAACGAAAACCCGGTTTTTTACATAAAAATCCATTTATAATCAGTGCTCACACTGCCCCGCCGCATATCTCTGCAGCCTTTTTCCACGAAAGCCGCCCGCCAAACAAATCCAGCGCGCTGCCTGCGGTGACATTGACTTTCCCCCTGCCCAATTCAGCGATTCGCCTGAAATCCTGATACTCGTGAATCCCTCCCGCGTAAGTCACAGGACATCCGTCCCACTTTCCCAGCAAGTTCACCAGTTCTTCCTCAATCCCCTCGGCCCGGCCCTCCACATCAACCCCGTGAACCAGAAATTCGCTGCAGTACGCGGACAGCCGCTCCATCAGCCGCAGATCAACCTTCTCTTCCGTCATTCTCTGCCACCTGTCGGTGACAATGCAATATCCGGTCTCTGTCCTCCTGCAGCTGATATCCAGCACCAGCCTGTCCTTTCCCACGGTTTCCGCAAGCCCCTTCAGTCGGTCGAAACGGATCCGGCCCTCCCTGAACACATAGGAAGTTACAATCACATGAGACGCTCCGGCCTCCAGAAAATCGTACGCATTCTCCGGCGTAATCCCTCCGCCCGCCTGCAAACCTCCGGGATAAGCCCCAAGGGCTGCCAGAGCCTGTTTTCTGGTCTCCCCGTAGAAAGGGCTGTCCATGGAATTCAGCAGGATTACATGTCCGCCCCGCAGTCCCGCATCCCGGTAAATTTTTGCAAAAAAAGCCGCGTCTTCCGCCGCAACAAAATTTTCCCTTGCCCTGTCGTCTTCATCTCTCAGGCTTCCGCCCACAATCTGCTTTACCCGCCCATTATGAATATCTATACATGGCCTGAATTCCATCTCTTGCCTCTTTTCTTAATTTTTTCGAATAAAATCGTTCATGCCGCACATACTATTTTCAAATCAGCCGTTTTGCGCACTCTGATCAAATGTACAGCATATTTGTTCAGAACAGGGGAAATATGCCGAACGGCCGGTTTGCGAATGTTGAAGCAGAATGGAGGAGACTATGAAAAAAAGTAAAAAATCTGCAGCCACCAGGAAAACACTGGCTTTATTCCTGGCAGTCGCCTGCATGTGTTTGGCTACAGCCTGCACCAACAGTGCAAAAAACAACAATAACGGCTCAGACAGCATGGCCGGCAGCAATACTCTTGAATCCGGTCAAACAGCAGGAGACAATGGTTCACCCTCAGGCACCGCCGGAAACACCTCCGGCAGCGCCGCTGACGGTTCCGTCGAGGGCAGCGGCTCCGGAAACGACAATGTGAACAGCGTAACCGCCGGCAGCGATAACGGCAACGATTCTCTTCTGGACGATGCGGGAGACGCAATTCACAATGTAGTAGATGACGTAGAGGACGGCATAAACGATTTGACCGACGATGCGGACGGAAACAACGATTCCCGCAACACTGACGGCCCGGATACGACTGACGGCACCGGAAACAATCAGGGCGCCGGCGCCCGCAGCAGCAACACCAGCACCCGCAGTACCGGTATGGGATTAAACCGCTCCGGCAGCGAAGGCGCTGTGACAAAAACTCTTCCTTAAGTCGATTCTACACCTTAACCGCATTTTATGGTAAACAAAATTACACCTCTGAGTGCCCGCTTACGGCGGGCACTTAAAGAGACTCAGAAAACCCCGTCAATCACATCTCCCATATCGTACTTTCCCGCAGGTTTTCCCGCCAGATATTTCGCCGCGCAGACTGCCCCCTTCCCGAAAACGGCCCGGGAATAAGATGCATGAGAAATGGTAATCACCTCGTCCCGACCGGCGAAGATCACATCATGCTCTCCCACAATCGTACCGCCCCTGACGGCGCTGATGCCGATCTCCTTCTCCGGACGCTTCTCCCTGCGGGCGCTCCTGTCGTATACATAAGAGTATTCCTTCCCCAACGCCTCATTCAGGGCATCCGCCAGGGCCAAAGCCGTACCGCTGGGCGCATCTACTTTCTGATTGTGGTGGCGTTCCACGATTTCCATGTCAAATCCCGCGGGAGCCAAAACCTCCGCCGCGTTCTTCAGCAGCTTCTGTATCAGATTGATTCCCAGGGACATATTCGCAGACCGCAAAACCGCCACATGTGCTGAAGCCTCCTCTATCCGCTGCAACTGCGCTTCACTCAGCCCTGTGGTACACAGCACACAGGGCAGTTTTTTCTCCACACAGTAGTCCAGCATATCGTCCCATGCCACGGCGGAAGAAAAATCAATCAGACAGTCCGCCTCCTCCCTGCATTCCCGTATATCCCTGTAGACAGGATAGGGATTGTGACCGTCATCCACTATGTCCACCCCTGCCACCAGCTGCGTCTCTCTGTCCTCCGCCACTATGGCGCTGATTACCTGCCCCATTTTTCCGTTGCATCCCCGCAAAATGACTCTGATCATATCGGTATTCTCCTTACTATCCCTTTCGGCGTTTCTCCCTGTCTGCTGTCCTGTATGTCTCTCGTCTCACAAAATGCCGTAAGTCTTCATGGCCTTTTCCAGACGCGCCGCATTGGCATCCTCCATCCTCGTCAAAGGCATCCTCAGCGCTCCGTCTATCCTGCCCATCATCTCCAATGCTTTTTTGACGGGAATGGGATTCACTTCACAGAACAGGGCATTGCACAACTCCATGGCCTCCAGCTGCATTCTGCGGCTTCCCTCTGCATCTCCGTCCAGGAATTTCCGGCAGATTTCATGAGTCTGGCGGGGCGCCACATTGGCAAGCACGGAGATCACGCCGATTCCGCCCAATGACATAATGGGAACAATCTGATCGTCATTCCCGGAATAAATATCTACTATTCCCTCTCCTATTGCGGCAAGATGCGCGATCTGACCGATATTGCCGCTGGCTTCCTTCACTCCCACAATATTTTCCGCATCCCGGCAGAGCCGGACCACGGTCTCCGGCAGAATATTGCATCCGGTCCTGCTGGGCACATTATAAAGCAGAATAGGAAGAGTCACGGCGTCGGCAACCGCCTTGAAATGTGCATAGAGACCGTTCTGCGTCGCCTTGTTGTAATAAGGACTCACCAGCAGCAGTCCGTCTGCCCCCGCCTCCTGAGCTTCCCTGGAAAGAAAGACCGCAGTCTCCGTACAGTTGGAACCGGTACCCGCCACTACGGGAATTCTCCCGGCCACCTTATCCACACAATACCGGATCACTTCAAGGTGCTCCTCATGGGTCAGTGTGGAGGCCTCTCCGGTTGTACCGCAGACGATTATGGCATCCGTCCCGTTTGCAATCTGGAATTCCAACAGCCCGGCAAACTGTTCAAAATTCACTTTCCCGTTCTCATGCATGGGCGTAACAATTGCCACACCCGATCCCTTAAAAATTGACATCCCTTTTCCTCCATCCTTTTTCTAATGTGCTGAAAAATATCGCCGACACATAAGCGCCGGCGAATCAATACTGTTTTGATAGTTGAATCATAACATCATCCATGGATGCTGTCAATGAATTTATTCCCAAACCTTGAATTTCACCGTCTCTATTTTGGAAACCTCATCTGCCAGGATACAGATGTCATCGCTTAACTTGACCCCCGTAAGAATAATATCCGTCTCCTCACGGCATTCCAGCAGCGCTTTCACATCCTCCACCGGCACGATTTCCATCTCAACCAGCCTGAGCACTTCATCCAATATCAAAAGATCACATTCTCTGGTGGCGAGGACTTTTTTCGCAAAATTCATTCCGTTCCGAATATTGACTATTTCCTCCTGTTTCTTCTCTTCCGAGAGTCTTTCGTAATTTTCCACGGATTTTTCAAAATTAAAAAGCTTAATCTCCGGTTCCATTCTGCCCAGGAAATCACTGTTCCTGGCGCCGTTCCCCTTCAGAAACTGAATAATGACCACATTTTTGCCTTCCATAGCCGCCTGCAGAGCCCTTCCCAGAGCTGCAGGTGACTTTCCCCGGCCGTCCCCCGCGTATATATACACCGATCCTTTTGCCATACCGCACCTCATTTCATTCACTTTAGAAGCGTAACCGCCCTGGCGGGCCTATTACGAGAAGCCATGAATATAGGATACCACACTTTCCTTAATTTGGCAAATCCTTTGCAAAAGTGGTTTGGGGTCAGACGGTAGCCTCCAGTTCAATCAACTCCAGTTTGCTGACAGACACCTCGAACGCAACTCTTTTCTCCACATTGTCCTCGTCCAGCTTTTTCATATACTCTCTGCTCTGTATCCTGCCCCAGACGGCACAGCGCTCGCCTACTTTAAAAGTATTTGCATAGCGGGCATTCCTCCCCCAACAGATACAAGGTATGTAATCCGATTTCCCGTACGGACGATTCACGGCAAGCAGCAAGTCCGCTATTTCTCTGCCGAGGGGAGTCTTCCTGTAAATAGGCTCCTTGCAGATAAAGCCGTCCAGGAAGATCTGATTCGTCTTCGAACTCTCCTCCAATTCCTCCGCAAAGCTGACCTCCCTGGCAAACACGGACAGCACCAGTCTGTTCTTGCGCTCCTCATG
This sequence comes from uncultured Acetatifactor sp., assembly GCA_910586515.1. GTDB lineage: Bacteria > Bacillota > Clostridia > Lachnospirales > Lachnospiraceae > Acetatifactor. The sequence continues at coordinate 37,890 of CAJUGL010000023.1, read as the reverse complement.
ACGGTTGTAAGACCGGAACTGACCGTTCACGCAGATCAGTTCTCCCGTATAATCCGCGCTTACGTCCATCAGTCTCTCGGATACCATGACCGGTATAATGTCATAGCTCTCACTGAGCCGCTTGCAGCGCACATCCATCATATAGAAGCCCTCGCCAAAGATTTCATGGCTATAATTGAAGCCGCTCACTATTTCTCCCATAACCGTTACCTGATTGTTTTCAATTACCTTATCTGTCATTTTCGTTCTCCCTTCTTGTTTTAAGACTTTTTCCGGTAACACCTCCGTCCGGATTCCGTATATTACCCGACTCCCCCCTGTCCCGTAATAATTTTCCATTCGGATGGATACTACTATTTATACAATAAAAATCTGTATTTTAGTACAACTTCTCATCGCGATCTTCGACAATTTACGTTAAATCATTTACATTTTTATACTAATTAAGATGTAAAACAGTAAAAAGAACGCCTGAAACCCTGAATAAATCTTGCACCCCGCATAAAATAGTGCTATACTGTAACAGTTTGTATTTTCGATGAAATATTTCATCGACAGAAATAAACAATTATTGACAAATCTGCCTGCCCCCAAAGGTCTGCAGATTACCTGCAGCGCCGTCCCCCCGGCCGGCGCGGAAATGAGGTTAAATCAGATGAAGCAAAAAAGAGAAAATGTAAGGAATGTCGCCATTATAGCCCATGTTGACCATGGCAAAACAACCCTTGTGGACGAGCTGCTGAAACAAAGCGGCGTATTCCGTGAGGGACAGGACGTAGCCGAACGTGTCATGGACTCCAACGATATCGAGCGGGAGCGGGGCATCACCATTCTGTCCAAAAACACAGCCGTCATGTACAACGACATTAAAATCAATATTGTAGATACCCCCGGCCATGCGGATTTCGGCGGCGAGGTGGAACGGGTACTGAAGATGGTAAACGGCGTCATCCTGGTTGTGGATGCCTTTGAAGGTCCCATGCCCCAGACAAAATTCGTACTCCGCAAGGCCCTGGAGCTGAAACTCCCGGTCATCGTGTGCATCAACAAAATCGATCGTCCTGAAGCCAGGCCCGACGAGGTGGTTGATGAGGTGCTGGAACTGTTCCTTGAGCTGGATGCGGACGACGCGCAGTTAGACTGCCCCTTTGTATACGCCTCCGCAAAAACCGGCATTGCTTCCATGGATTCCGACGGAAGCGGCGCCAGCATGGAACCTCTGTTCGATACCATCGTGAACTATATCCCGGCGCCGGAAGGTGACCCTCAGGCAGGAACACAGGTTCTGATCAGCACCATTGACTACAACGAATATGTGGGGCGAATCGGCATCGGCAAAGTGGACAACGGCACCATCCATGTAAACCAGGAAGTAGTCATCTGCAATCACCATGACCCCGACAAACAGATGAAAGTCAAGGTCAGCAAACTGTACGAGTTTAACGGACTGAACAAGGCAGAGGTAAAGGAGGCCGGCATTGGTTCCATTGTCGCCATTTCCGGAATTGCGGATATCCGCATCGGCGATACCCTCTGTTCCCCTGAAGCCATCGCCCCTATCCCTTTCCAGAAAATCAGTGAACCTACGATTGCCATGCACTTTATGGTAAACGATTCGCCTCTGGCCGGTCTTGAGGGAAAATATGTAACCAGCCGCCATATCCGCGACAGGCTGTTTCGGGAACTGAACACGGATGTCTCCCTGCGGGTGGAGGAGACAGATACCACCGAATGCTTTAAAGTATCCGGCCGGGGCGAACTGCATCTCTCCGTGCTGATTGAGAACATGCGCAGAGAGGGCTACGAATTCGCCGTCAGCAAGGCAGAAGTCCTTTATCACACCGATGAAAACGGCAAGCGCACGGAACCTATGGAGCTGGCCTACATCGACGTGCCCAATGAATTTGCCGGGGCGGTCATCGAAAAACTGGGACAGCGCAAAGGGGAACTGCGCAACATGGGCAGCATCTCCGGCGGCGCCTACACCCGTCTGGAATTCTCCATCCCCGCCAGGGGCCTGATCGGATACCGGGGAGAATTCCTCACCGACACCAAGGGAAACGGTATCCTGAATACGGTCTTCGACGGCTACGCTCCCTACAAGGGAGATATCCAGTACAGAAAACTGGGTTCCCTGATTGCCTTCGAGGCCGGAGAGTCCATCACCTACGGCCTGTTCAACGCTCAGGAGCGGGGCACCCTCTTCATCGGTCCCGGCGAGAAAGTCTATGCCGGCATGGTGGTGGGACAGACCGGAAGAAGCGAAGATATCGAAGTAAATGTATGCAAGAAAAAACAGCTTACAAACACACGTTCCTCCAGCGCGGACGAAGCCTTGCGCCTGGTGCCTCCCAGAATCCTGTCCATGGAGCAGTGTCTGGATTTCATCGATACGGACGAACTTTTGGAGGTCACCCCCAGCACCCTGCGCATCCGCAAAAAAATCCTGGATCCAACCCTGAGGAAACGCGCTGCCATGCGGAAATAAATGCTGCGGGAAAGGTTCTTTCCCTACAGGACAACGGAAAATATCCGATTTTCTGTTGTCCTGAACCTTATCCTAAACTGACATGCAGACAGATTCCTTCTCCATAAATTATCCTTCCCATGGAATAAACTGCAGACAACCGCCCAGACAACTTTTCAATCTAAGATACAAAGATTTTCTGACTACATCATTCTTTTAACATCATAAATGTACCAAATATTTCCCTCCAAGTCAAGTTTTTTATATTCCGCACTGTCCTGTAATAGATAAGGGATAAGGTTGTTACCGTTACGTTTTATTATATCGTGCCGTCGTTCAGCCGTCAATAAATAATTCTCCGCCTTTTCGACATTATAATAAAGTACGAAAAGTAACCCCGCATGATAGCAATACCAAGGAGAATGTATATGCAGTCAAATATATCCAAATTCACGCTGAGAATTGACAGCGAATTGCTGAAAAAATTTCGTTACGTGGCAGAGTATAATGCCCGTTCCGCCAACCGCGAATTGGAAATTCTTATGAAAAAGCAAGTTGCGGATTACGAAAATAAGCATGGAAAAATCCAATTTGAATGAACTATACAATAAACCACATCTGACAAAGAATCGGGCGTTCTGCCCATTTCAAAAGGCATATGCTGTCTGCGTATGCCTTTTGAATTATCACCGCAGCCTATCATTTATCTTTCATATTCTTATTCAGACTACTTTTCAGACGTTCAAACATAATCCGTCTCTGCTCTTCCAATAACTGGAGCGCTCCCATCTCTTTCAACATCGGCCTGAGTTTGGTTTCAAATGCTCTCAACTCCTGTGATTTAAATACCTCCCCCGCTTTCATGCGTCTGTTCTGTATAATTAAACAAAAATGTCATTGTTAAATTCTATTAAATCACTTATCAAAATTACATTTTCGGCTTCCTCAGGTTTGTCCGATTCTTTTTTCTTACGGGTAAAATGAACAATTCGAGAGACATATGTACTATTCTGTTTCATAATCGGGGAAACTTCAATATTGTCTTTATTATCTTTTTCTTTTAAATAATAGTTACATAAAAAATCTGCTATTTTACCCTGTATTTCGCTTTGCCTGTAGCCACTTTCATAAGAACTTTCGTTGGATTCAAACTTGCATTCCAGAAAAAGAAGATAATTTTTATCAGGCTTATGCTGACCATCTGTATCTTTTTCGGCTATAGAATAAATTACTGCAATATCCGGTGTTACATTCATCATTTCACGAATGACAGGCTGTATTTGTTTCATATCACCAGGAATCTCGAATTTATTTCGTCCCATATTATCCTCCGGCTGCTTCCATCGAAAGGATTCTGAAACTTTAACATCCTCACCCTTACACACATATCGGAACAGCTTATCATTAAAACTGTTTTCAACTTCCAGTTCTCTTTCAGATGGAGAGAACGATTTCTGAAGCAGTTTTTCTTCCGCGCTTCCTTTCCAGTATATCCGCCGGTTTCTTTCAAAAAAATCCCTCATAAAAGTCACTTCATAAAACACATGTTTGATATCAGCTTTCTCAGGAATACCGCAAGTTTCGGTAATTATTTCGTGAATCCTGCCATGATTGCTTCTGCTTGCATGAGCATGATATTTTCTTAAAATATTATACAAAAATACCGCATACTGTCTTTCTTCTCTGCAAATAGAATAATTAAAAATTTTATCTTCCCTGATATAATTTTCTATTGAACAGCTGTGCACTTCCTTCCAACAATTATCTGCATTTCCCACTTCACCCAAGTTTTTCCACCCTCTCTTCAAAAACTGTATTCTTCTTTATCCTGCAACACTGTAATTCTATCCCGATACGGCGCAAATTCGGCTATCTCCCCAAAGGCATCAGCACACTCCGTATGCATTGGAATAATCGTTTAAAAACCGGCTTGTTTTCCCGTGCAAGCATCGTGAACCCTTTGTTTTTCAGAATAGAAAAATATATGTGGTATATTAAACATAAAGAAAGACATCTGCGTCAACAGATGCCCAACAGGAGCTACTGATAGACGGTTAACCCGATTAGTCAGTTACAGCTATAGCCGCATCCTTTAGTCGGGAGGGCGGCTCTGCCGATGACCTGTCTTCACGGAAGGTATCGTCCAGCACATGATGCAGACAGTTTCCACCCTTTCTCAATGCTCCAGCATATTTTCAATAAATATCCCATATCCCTTCCTGGAGTCCTGCACCAGCACATGGGTCACGGCGCCGATGAATTTTCCGTTCTGGATGATGGGGCTGCCGCTCATGCCCTGGACGATGCCGCCTGTGGCCGACAACAAGTCAGGGTCCGTAACCGTTAGTTCGATACCTCTGTTCACATTGTCGTGGTCCATATGCACGCCGGTAATCTCCACATCATAGTATCTTGTGCTGCCGTCCACCGTGCAGAGTATCTGGGCGGTTCCTTCTCTGATTTCCTGCTTCAGACCGATGGGCAAGGGTTCCCTCACCCCCATTTCCAGCGCCTTGCCATTACAGACGCCGAATATCCCCCGTATACTATTGTGCGTAATATCGCCCAGAATATAATCGTCGGAATAGATGATCATCCCCGTCATCTCACCCGGATTCCCGGCAGAACCCTTCTGAATATTGACAATATCCGTCTGATAGAGAGTCCCTCCCTCCATATGCATCAGCGTGCTGGTATCCACATCCGTTATTCCATGTCCAAGGGCCCCGAAGTTTCCCCGGGAATCAATATAGGTCATGGTCCCCACACCCTGAGCATTGTCCCGGACCCAGACGCCGATTTTATACTCTCCGGCGGAATTGCGTTTTGGCGTGATTTCCACGTCCATCAGCTCTCCGTCCCGTTCCACAGTCATCAGAACCCTGTCTCCGCCGCTTTCCTCCACACGCCGGATAAAGTCATCCTTCTCGGTCACTGCCTCCCCGTTCACTTTCCGGATATAATCTCCGGACTTCAGAATATACTTTCCCGGTGAGCAGGTTACTCCGTCCTCTCCCTGGAATTCACCCGTACCCACTACCAGCACGCCGTCCGTCTTCACATAGATGCCCACCGGGGCTCCCACGGGAATCAGCTCCTGATCTTCAATCACATGGATATCCACATTTTTTAAAGAAAGAAAGCCGAATAACTTGACCTGCATCCGATAGCTTGCTTCCAGAGCGGACTTCAGGGTAACCGTCTTGCTCAGGTCTATCTCCACCGCTCCCTCGGGAATATTGCTGCCGTTTTGCTCACTGACGCTGACAATCTCCCCTCTGGCGGGCACCCCCAGGCGGAAGGACTGCTCCTCCCCGGCCCGCACATTGATCACAGAAGGGATGCTGCTGTCAATCCTGTAATACAATACCCCCATCAAAGCCATGCAGCTGACGGCAAACACACCGCCGAGGACGGCACGATATATACGATAGCGCCTGATTCTGTCTTTCCAGTTCTGCAGCAGGACCACCATCTCCCGGCCGGCCCGCTCCTTCACCTGCCCGTTTTCCTCCGGAACACATTCTGCCGTATGTGCGTCCGGTAAGTTTCCTTTATCTCTATGCCATAACATAATCACATACTCCCTGACCGTAATCGTTTTCATGTACATCCCGGAAATTCAAGGGGCACAGCTTCCCTGTCAGTATATCCATGTATACTCGACAAATGAATTTCCGGGCAGTTCCTTAGAGTAGTATGTGAAGTTTTTTCTGTTTCATTCCGGCTTTTTGAGATTAATTTTACTTTTAGATTTTACATATATATCTTCGCTTATTTTTCACTTTTTCTTGTGGGCGGCAGCCTGGTCGCGCATTTCCCTTGCATTGGACAGAGCCGCCTCAGTCAGGGCGTCGCTGCCCAGAAGCCTGGCCAGTTCCCCTAAACTTTCTTCCTCCTCGAGCCGTCGAATATCCGTGATGGTATTGTCCTGGCTGCTGCTTTTTTCGATAACAAAATGACGGTCCGCCATAGCCGCAATCTGGGGCAGATGCGTGATGCAGAGCACCTGATGCCCGTGGGCAACAGTGTCCAGCTCCTCAGAGACGCGCCATGCGGTTCTGCCGCTGATACCTGCGTCTATCTCGTCAAAAATCAAGGTGTCAACGGCATCTCTCCCTGCCAGCACCGTTTTGATCGCCAGCATGACACGGGACAGCTCTCCTCCGCTGGCCACCTGTCCCAAAGGCTTCAGCGCCTCTCCCGGATTTGTGGAGATCAGAAATTCCACATCGTCGTATCCCTTTGCGGTGATATCGGGTGTCCGGCCTACCGCAATCTCAAATTCCACAGTCAGAAAGTTCAGATGAACCAAAGCAGCCTTCAGCTGACCCGTGAGTACGGCGGCATTTCTCACCCGAATCTCGGACAAAATCCCGCATGCTGTCTCCAACCGCTCCTCTGCGGCCGCAAGTTTCTCCTTCAGCTGCTCCATGTATGCCTCATAGTCATTTATCCGCTCCAGCAGGGCCTCCCGCTCATGACCGTAGGCAATCACATCCTCTATCGTGCGGCCGTATTTTTCTTTCAGGCGGTTTAACTGATTCAGCCGTTCTTCGGCAGCGGCGAATTCCTCTTCCTCAAACTCGCTGTCCTCCATATATCCCGCCAGCTCCCGGTTGTAGTCCGCCAGCAGATTGTCGATCTCCGCCAGCTGCTCCTCCAGCTCCCCAAGCCGCTCGTCCAGAGAGGAAACCGAGCGGAGAGCTTTCAGGGCCCGGCTCAGGGCGCCGCCTGCCCCGCTGGCGAAGTCGCTTCCGGTATATTTATAGCTTTCCGAGAGGCTCTCCGTAATCCTCTTTCCGTTCACCATCAACCGGTAACTTTTTTCCAGTTCTTCGTCTTCCCCTGGCACTAAACGGGCCTCCTCTATCTCCCGCAGTTCAAATTCTGCAAGAGCCTGCTCTCTGGCCTTGGTCTCCTCATCCATGGACTCTTCCTCCATCGAACGCCTCAGCTCTCTGCATTCCCGATATGCCGTCTCCACTTTCTCCGCCGCAGCCAGCAGTTCTTCCCCGCAGTAAGCGTCCAGAATCTCCATATGATTTCGTTTCTTCAGCAGCGACTGGTGCTCATGCTGACCATGGATATCGATCAAAAGCTCAGACAGCTCCTTTACCTGCTTTGCCGTCACCGTTTCGCCGTTTATCTTGTATACGCTCTTCCCCACCTGCATTTTGCGGCTGACGATTACCGTACCGTCCTCTTCTGGCTCCAGGTCAAGCTGAATAAGCTTTTCCTCCACCCGCCTGTCTCCGCCGGTAAACACCAGCTCCACAAGGGCATAATCCGCCCCCTTGCGCAGCATCTCCCTGTCAAATTTCCCGCCAAGCGCCAGATTCACGCTTCCGATCAGCAGGGATTTTCCCGCGCCTGTCTCACCTGTCAAAATATTCAGCCCTCCGCCGAACTCAACCTCGGTTTCCTCCATCAAAGCCAGGTTCTTTACATGCAAACTCTGCAGCATCTCTTTCTCCTTTCCGGCCTCTGCCAGAATACGCCCTCTCCGACCTGTTGCCCGTATTTTTTCGGCCGCGTCTTCACTGCGCCTGCGTTTTCTTCCGATTGACCGGCTCTTCCTTTGCCGTTATCCCCCGTATCTTGTCCACCACCGCCCGGGCCTCCTCACCGGTATGCACCGCCACAAAGATCGTATCGTCCCCGGCTATACACCCCATGATCTCCGGAAACCGCAGGGCGTCCAGGGCCGCAGCCGCAGCCATGGCCATGCCTGACACGGTCCTGACCACCACCAGATTCTGGGCGGCTGCCGCGCTGGAATAAGCTTCTCTCAATACCCGGACATAGCGATTCTCCAGATATCCCTCCCCCTGTTCCAGCACCACATATTTCAATCCTCCGCCCTCCGCGGTCAGCTTGGAAAGCTTCAGCTCCCTGATATCCCTGGAGATTGTGGCCTGCGTCACGGAAAACCCTTCATTTTTCAGTCTCTCTGCCAGCTCTTCCTGGGTTCCCACCTCGTATTGGCGGATAATCTCGATGATCCTTTTCTGTCTCTTCTTTTTCATAAAACCTTCCTGCTATCCCTGCATTTTCCTGTGCAGCATTTCAAGAAAACTCACCTGATTCAATCTGATGAAACAGGCCGCTTCCTCCGAGCGCTTTATGCGGATTCTGTCCCCGGTTTCCAGAAGCGCCCTGCGTCCGCCGTCAAAATTCACCGCCACAACCTGTTCTCTTCCCTCACCGCACTCCGGTATCTCAATTTCTATCTTGTCCTCCGGAGAGAGAATAATACTCCTCTGATTCAGGGAATGGGGACAAATCGGGGTGAGCATGATCAGCTCAGCCCCAGGCTCCACCAGCGGTCCTCCGGCCGACAGATTGTACCCTGTAGAACCTGTGGGCGTAGTCACAATCATTCCGTCCGCATGATAATCATTGAGAAACTGCCCGTTGACATAAATGCTGTACTTGATAATCTGCAGCGAGCCGCTGCGTGAAATTACGATGTCATTCAGCGCCCACCCCTGCGTCACCCCGCCGCCTTTTCTGTACGCGCTTCCCTCCAGCATCATCCTGGGTTCCTGCAGATACTCTCCGGCAACCAGCCGTTCCAGAGACTCCTCCAGCGAGGCGGGCTCGATTTCCGTCATATAGCCCAGGGTGCCCAGGTTCACCCCGATAATGGGGATGTGCAGCCCCTTCGTGTCCCGAACGGCCCGCAGCATGGTTCCGTCCCCTCCCAGGACAATCATCATATCGCAATCCGCAGGAAAACCTTCCCTTCTCTCCTCTTCCTCGTCCGCAGCCGCTATCGTGGCTCTCTGCCCCTTCAGCTTCAGATAATCGCAAATACGCTTTGCCGTATATAGATTTCTGTCTTTATATTGATTGACATAGATCAGAAAATGTTTCATAGACCCTCCAGAAAAACGCCGCCTCACGGCTCCGTGCCCACGCGTCCCGCATACTCCCGGGCTTTTTATAACTTTCGGGCAGCCTCCGCCACAGCGGCGATCCGTTCCTTCCACCCGGGCCCGTACGCCGGCCCCGCCTTCTGCGCCAGAAGCCTGCCCAATTCCGCTTCCGCCGCCTCTTCCGAAAGTTCCGCTCCCGGCCCTCCGTTTTTGCTCAAATACAGCAGATATTCCAGATTCCCCTCTCCGCCCCTGATGGGAGAGTAGGTAAATCCCTCCACGGCAAATCCTGCAAGATACGCATAAGTGATCACTTTTTCCAATACCTCCCGGTGGATCCGCGGCTCTCTCACCACACCTTTCCTGCTCACCTTTCCTCTGCCCGCCTCAAACTGGGGTTTTACCAGGCAGACCATCCCGCCGCCCTCCCGCAGCAATCTCGCGGCAGGGAGCAGAATCTTTGTCAGAGAGATAAAGGAGACATCCGCGCTTGCAAAATCCGGCTCCTCCGGAAGGGCCTTTTCGGACATTAACCGGAAATTCGTCTGTTCCATGCTGACTACCCTGGGATCCCTGCGCAATTCCTCCGCCAGCTGCCCGCGGCCCACGTCCACAGCGTACACTCTGGCTGCGCCGTGCTGCAGCATACAGTCCGTAAATCCTCCTGTGGAGGCGCCGATATCCAAGCAGACACAGCCCTGAAGACCAATCTGCCATGTCTCCAGGGCCTTCTCCAGTTTCAGACCGCCCCGGCCTACATATTGCCGCCCGCAGCCGCGCACCTCGATGTCTGCCTCTTCCTCCTCAAAAAAAGCCCCTGCCTTCAGTATCTTTTTTCCGTCCACATAGACCAGTCCGCTCTCAATGCTCCGCTTAGCCTGCTCCCGGGACATGGCCGGCTCCCGCCTCGCCACAATGACATCAAGCCTCTCCTTCATTCCGCTTCATTCTCCTCTGCCCGGACATCAGTCCGCAGATTTTCTCCGCAATGCTCTCCTCGTCAATACCGATTTCCCGTTTCAGAAGCTCTACATTGCCATGCTCCACATATGCGTCGGGAATACTGATATTCAGGCACCGATTCTCCAGGCCGTACCTGTTCAGGCAGTCCAGCACCTTTTCCCCATACCCTCCGCAGGCCACATTTTCCTCCATGGTAACGATTAGTTCATGGCTGCCGCAGGCTTCCCTCACGGCTTCCTCGTCCAGAGGCTTCACAAAACGGGCATTCAGCAGGCTCACGGCAAAACCTTTGCTCTTCAGGATATCCCGCACTGCCTCCCCGGTCTTTACCATGCTGCCCACAGCCAGAAGCGCGATCCGGCTCTCTCTGTAAATCCATTCCGCCCTGCCCGGCTCAACGGGCGCCCGGAATTCCTTCAACCCCGCATAGGCTGCGCCCCGGGGATAGCGGACCGCCACCGGATGGCCCAGCCCCACGGCAAATTTCAGCATATCGGAAAGCTCCCATTTGTTTTTGGGCGCGCAAATATACATATTCGGAATTCCGGACAGATAGGTAAAATCAAAAATACCCTGATGCGTCTCTCCGTCGCTGCCCACCAAACCCGCCCTGTCTATGGCGAATACCACCGGAAGGTCCTGAATGCAGACATCATGGAGAATCTGGTCATAGGCTCTCTGCAGAAAAGACGAATACACTGCCACGATAGGCTTCATCCCCCCTGCGGCAAGCCCCGCGGCAAAGGTAACCGCATGTTGCTCCGCTATCCCCACATCAAAAAAACGCTCCGGATACATATTGTGAAAACGCTTCAGGCCCGTCCCGTCAGGCATGGCCGCGGTAATCGCCACGATCTTTTCGTCCCGCTGCCCCAGCTTGCACATCACCGTGGAGAAGATATCCGTGTAATTCGCCACATTTCTGGGACGGGACGGAAGCCCTGTCTCAATGTCAAACGGCTCCGTCCCATGAAACCTGGCTGCGTGACGCTCCGCAGGCCGGTATCCCCGTCCCTTCTGGGTGAGTACGTGGATCATCACCGGCCCTTCCACACGCTTCGCGTCATTGACCACCGACACCATGGCGGAAATATCGTGTCCGTCCACCGGACCGAGATATGTAATACCCATATCCTCAAACAGCATGCCGGGAATCACCAGCTGCTTAAAGCTGCTCTTGGCCCTGCGGATTCTGCTGATGGCGCTGTCCCCCCGTCTGGTCCCCTGCAGAACATTGTAAATTCCTTTCTTCAGATCCAGATAACCGGAAGCAGTGCGGATATTGTTCAGATACTTGGATACCCCGCCCACATTTTCCGAGATGGACATATTATTGTCATTGAGGATGATGATAAAATTCGTCTCCAGCTTGGAAGCATTGTTCAGCGCCTCGTAGGCCATGCCGCCTGTCAGAGAACCATCCCCGATGACGGATACGACGGTATGCTTCCCTCCCGTGATATCCCTGGCCTTCACCAGGCCCAGCCCGGCGGAAAGGGAGGTGGAACTGTGTCCTGTGTCAAATACGTCGCATTCACTTTCTTTTCGTTTTGGGAAACCGCTGAGGCCATGAAACTGGCGCAGAGATTGGAAATCGTCCTTCCGTCCGGTGAGAATTTTGTGGGTATAGGACTGATGCCCGACATCCCAGATAATTTTGTCTTCCGGCAGAGTCAGGCTCAGATGCAGGGCCATGGTCAGCTCCACTGCCCCCAGGTTTGAGCCCAGATGTCCCCCGGTGACGCTGATCACCTGAATCAGGAACCCGCGGATCTCCTGAGCCAGAATATTCAGATCTTCCTTCCTTATCTTCTTGATATCATTTGCCTGTTCTATGGTTTCCAACAGCATAACCCAACCGTATCCTTTCCGATGTGTCCGCAGGCCTGTCCCACTGACACGCCTTTCCCGCCGAATCCGCAGGACTCTCCCAGCCCTGCCCAATCACTGCTCCGGCCGGGAAACTCCCCGAAAATAACCCGCCCCAACTCCCCGGACGGTTACCCTCACACATCATTTGCGCCTGTATATCAGATGTAAAATCAGTTCCTTTAAAAACTCATGCTCTCCCTGAAACTCATCCAGAATGTCCGCGGCCTCCCTGGACAGCTTCTCCACATCAGCCTTCGCCCCCTCCAGACCTTTCCAGGTCACATAAGTCCGCTTATGGTTCAGGGCGTCGCCGCCGGTAGCCTTCCCCAATTCATCGCTGTCCCCGATTACATCAAGTATATCATCCTGAATCTGAAAAGCAATGCCGATATTCCGTGCGCATTTCTCTATTTTTTCGATTTGTTCATTGTCTGCCCCTGCCAATATGGCGCCTGCCATCATGGAAGCCTGAATCAAAGCCGCAGTTTTGTGTTCGTGGATAAACAGCAGTTCTTCCGCCCAGTCTTCCTCCGCGTCTGCCCCGGACGCAGCCATGACATCCACAGCCTGTCCTCCGATCATCCCCCAGGCTCCCGCCTTCTCTGCCAGCACAGAAAGGGCCCGCCACGCTCTGTCCGTCAGCAGCAGCTTTTCTGATTCCGAAATGTCCTGTCTTTCCATCCAGTGTCCCACAGCCTTCAGGGCAGTCTCAAAAGCACAGTTCAGCAGCCCGTCCCCTGCCAAAATGCCCATGGCCTCTCCGTAAACATACCATGTAGTCCTCTTGCCTCTGCGGTAACAGTCATTATCCATAGCCGGGAGATCGTCATGAACCAGAGAATAGGTGTGAATCATTTCCATGGCTGCCATAAAGCCGCCCAAGATCTCCGGCTCCGCACCTCCGCACATCCGGCAGGTCTTTGCCATCAATATGGGCCGCAGCCGCTTTCCTCCGGCAGTCAGACTATAGTTCATGGCTTCTGTCAGCCTGCGCTGCCGCCCCTTTTCCTCCGGAAGGCAGCTTCTGATCACCTTTTCGGCCCTCTGACATTCTTCCTCAAGTATCCTGTCAAATTCCTTCGCTTCCATTTCTGAATTCCTCCAGTTGTCCTTCCCCGCTCAATTTCAGCACCTGCTTCTCCACTCTGTCGATCTGATCATTGCAGCGCTTCAGCACAGCCATTCCCTCGCTGTAGGTCTGAAATGCTTCTTCCAGCGGAATATCCTCATTCTCCAATCTTCCGATCAGTTCTTCCAGCCTGGCGAAATTTTCCTCCAGACTGCACTGCCTTGTTTCTTCACCCATCTGCTCTCTCCTTCCGCCCTGCAGCCGCTCTTCAGAAAAACGCCTGGCTTTTCGTCACCTTCGCCTCTATGCGCCCGTCCCGCACACGGATGTAAATCTCCTGCCCTTCTCTGGCCTGTTCGACGGAACGGATATTGTGTCCCTCTCCGTCCTCAACGTAGGAAAAACCGCTGTTGAGTTTTTCCAGAGGTGACAGCCCCCTCATCCGCTCAATATAAAGAGCCAGTTCATGACGGCGATTCTCCAACAGGCGTTCCATTCTCTCCCGAAGACGCTCCTCTGCCGATATTGCCTCCATCTTCCTGGTTCCGATCCGGTACATGGGGCTCACCATTTTCATCCGCATCTCCATCCCGCGCAGCTGCCACTGCCGCTCTTCCAGTCTGCGCCGCATCTGCCGCTCCAGCCTGTCGCGCCGGGCCGCCATCTCCCCCCATATCTCACGAATGTCCGCCACCGCCAGTTCCGCCGCAGCGGAGGGCGTAGGCGCACGCAGATCCGCCACAAAGTCAATGATTGTGGTATCTGTCTCATGGCCTACAGCGGAAATGACGGGCACGGAACAGTTGAATACCGCCTCAGCCACCGCCCGCTCATTGAAGGCCTGCAAATCCTCCATGGATCCGCCGCCCCTTCCCACAATCATCACGTCCACGCCCAGTTTTTCCAGCGCGTATATGCCTCTGACGATGCTTTCCGCCGCAGCCTCCCCCTGCACAATGGCCGGGTACAGAATGATCTGCACATAGGGATTGCGCCTTCCCGCTATCTGGATAATATCCCTGACCGCCGCCCCCGTATCCGCGGTGACCACCCCGAGTGTCCTGATGTACCTGGGCACGGGCTGTTTATACTCCGGCGCAAACATGCCGGACTCTTCCAATTCCCGCTTCAGCCGCTCGTACTGCTCGTAAAGATACCCGTTTCCGTCCGGAAGAATCTGCCTGGCATACAGCTGATACTTCCCTTCCCTCTCATATACATCCACATAGCCGCTGACAATGACCTGCTGTCCTTCAGACATACGAAAAGAGAGACCCGCGCGGCTGCCTGCAAACATGACGCAGCTTATGGTCCCTTTCCCATCCTTCAAGGTAAAATAAATATGACCGGAGGAATGATACTTACAATTGCTCACCTCTCCCTTCACCAGGAGGCTGCGCAGAAGATAATCCTGCGTGAACATATTTCTGATATAGGAATTCAATTGTCCTACGCTTATTACATTCCGAATTTTAATCACCCAATTTTACAATCTTGGCCAGAATAGCATTCACAAACGCGCCTGCATTATCCTGTCCGTATTTTTTTGCGATTTCCACAGCTTCGTCGATGGCTACTCCTGAAGGAATATCATCGTCAAAACGCAGTTCATATACGGCCAGACGCAGCACGGCCAGCTCCACCTTGCCCATCCGGGCAGTCTCCCATCCCACTGTATTCTCGTCTATCATCCGGTCTATACCGGGAATCTGCTCCCGAATGGCCTGACAGCGCTCCTCAATATAATCCGCGTCCTTCTGGGAGCCTATTTCCTCATTACCCTCCAGAAACAGCCTCATCTGTCTCGGCATTTCCTCATTTGCATGAAATTCCACCTGAAACAGAAGCCTGAAAACCTGTTCTCTCTGTTCATGTCGTCCCATTACGTATCTTTACCTAACCTTTACCCCGGCAATGCGGATGTTTACATCCCTGCAGCTCAATCCGGTCATATTTTCAATGGCCGCCTTTACCTTCACCTGTACCTGATGACAGGTGATGGGAATTCCGTAGCCGTATTCCATAATCAGCGCCAGATCAACCTTCACATTCCGCTCGGACACCATAACCCGCACTGACTTGTTGAGCTTTTTCGCGCCGATTTTGCTGATCAGCTCATTGGTAATACTGCCTGCCAGACAGCTGACCCCCTCCACCTCCGTAGCCGCAAGAGAAGCGATCATGGCCACTACATTGTCGGCTATCTGCACCACGCCCACCCTCTCTTCCTTTTTCAGCACAGTGCCGTTTTCCCTTTCCTTTTCCATAAAATCAACCTCCTTATTCTGGTTCCGCCTCTATACTGATTTTTAGTATACCACATCTGCTATTCATTTGTCACCCAAAATGTCAGAGACAGCTGCTTTTCATTCTGGGTGTAGGCGATGCGGTTTTCCCCATATGTCAGATAGTCAAAAATTCCGCGCTCCTCTATCAATATATCCGCCATTTCCCTGTAGCAGGTCTGGTCTGCGCACTTGACGGTCACGTCGCTGCGCCCTTCCTCCTGCGCCTTCCGGAAAAGCTCCTCCAGCTGCGTCCTGTCAAAAGCGGAAAACAGGGCCCCCTCCCTCACATAATAATTGGCTTCCTTCGCCGTACACTCCGGCATGGGAACCACTCCCTCAACGGTGTGGGTGCGGTTCAGTTCCTCCGTGGTGACATTGAGATAGTCATAGTTGATCTCCGGCAGAGCAAAGCCGCCCTCCATGACAGCCGGCTCCTCCGTGCGGTAGGAAACATCCCCCCAGGTGGTATCCACATAGTAATATTCCCCGTCCACCTCCACCAGGTTCCAGGCATGTCCCTCCCCGGTCTCCACCTTTCCCAGAACCAGCGTGCACTCCACCCCCAGCCGGTTCAGCAGGTACTGGGTGGCTTTCGCATATCCCTGGCACACGGAGAAATGATGCACAAACACGGAATAAATATTCTGATTGTCCGGCGCATTCAAGTCATAATCCGTGTTGCGGATCAGCGTGTCATACACATACTTCACCTTCTCGTAATCTGACGCGTCCGTGTCAATACCCTGAAGCAGAATCTGCACAGCCTCCAGAATTTCCTCCTGCCTTGCCAGGGCTGTCTCAAGGTCTATATTGTAGGTCCCCGAAAATTCTATGGAAGCAAGCCTCTCCTTTCTTGTATACCGGGTGTAAGAATAGCCTTCCACATAAAAAAGCTCCGGATGATCGCTTAATACACATTGAAAAATCCGATCAAGATCAGATTCGTCCAGACCCGCCGCAAAACCTGCCGGGTTCAGTTCCTCCGGTCCGCCGAAGCTTCCCAGGATTCGTTCCATATCCCGGTACCAGAGCTGCGCGGCCCCCTCCAGGCTGTCTCTGGCAAAGACGGAAGCGCCCTCAGCCAGGAAACACACCGCAGGAACGGCCTCGGGAGTCTCTTCCGGCACAGTCTCCTCCGGTTCCTCCTCAGACATTCCCCAGGACAGCACAAAATCCCTGGGGACTTCATCCAAAAGCTCTATATTCCCGCAGCCCCCGGCCAATGCGCACAAAAGCATCAGCCACAGAGCCAGCGAAAAACCGCGCACCTCTTTTCTCATCACCGGTTCCCCTTTTACCATGGAGCGGCTCTGCCTCCGCCCTGTCAGTTCTTGCTGAATTCCGTCAGAATCAATTCTTTATTCCGTTCAATCGTCATGCCGATACTCCAGGAATTCACAAACAGCAGCAGCGGATTTCCCTTCATATCCTTTACTTTCTTCATGTCCGACGTCCCGCTGAGCCTGGCGATATCTATCTCGTCTTTATTTTCGATCCAGCGGATATGCTCATACGGAAGGTTGTCCAATCGTATCTCCACATTGTATTCATTCTCCAGACGGTATTTCAGCACGTCAAACTGCAGCACGCCCACAACCCCTACAATGATTTCCTCCAGCCCCGTATTAAACTCCTGGAAGATCTGGATGGCCCCCTCCTGGGCAATCTGTTCTATGCCTTTCACAAACTGCTTCCGCTTCATGGTATCCAGCTGCCGCACCCTGGCAAAATGCTCAGGCGCAAAGGTGGGAATCCCCTCGTACCGGAACTTCTCCTTAGGTCCGCACAGCGTATCCCCGATGGAAAAAATTCCGGGATCAAACACACCGATAATGTCGCCCGCATAAGCCTCGCTGAGAATCTTCCTCTCGTCCGCCATTATCTGCTGCGGCTGGGAAAGTCTCATGACCCTGCCCCCCTGTACATGACGAACCTCCATCTGGGCGTCAAACCGGCCGGAGCAGATCCGCATAAAAGCGATCCTGTCCCGATGGGCCTTATTCATATTGGCCTGAATCTTGAAGACAAAAGCGCTGAAATCGTGTGAAGCCGGCTCGATAAGACCGATATCCGATTTCCTGGGCAGGGGCGTGGTGGTCATATTCAGAAAATGCTTCAGAAAAATCTCCACGCCGAAATTTGTCAGCGCAGAACCGAAGCACACAGGCGTAAGTCTCCCGGCCTGAACTTCATCCAGATCAAAGACCGCTCCCGCGCCGTCCAGAAGTTCCAGCTCCTCCAGCAGCTTGTCCGCGGCCCCGCCGCCGATAGCCTCTCTCAGCAGTTCCTCTTCCTTCAGGGGAATCTCCGTGGCCGTTCCCTCTTTGGTTCCCTTCTCCGTGTCCGAATAGGAAATCACGCATTCCTTCTCCCTGTCGTACACCCCTCTGAACTCTTTTCCAGAGCCGATAGGCCAGTTCAGAGGACAGGTAGCGATACCCAGCTCCTTCTCGATGTCATCCAGCAGATCAAACGTATCGTTTGCATCACGGTCCAGCTTATTGATAAACGTAAAAATCGGAATCTTGCGCATTACGCAGACTTTAAACAGCTTTCTGGTCTGGGCCTCCACTCCCTTGGACGCATCAATCACCATCACCGCCGAATCCGCTGCCATCAGCGTCCTGTACGTATCTTCCGAGAAGTCCTGATGCCCGGGCGTATCCAATATATTGATGCAATATCCGTCATATTCAAACTGCAGCACAGAAGAGGTGACGGAAATTCCCCTCTCCTTCTCTATCTCCATCCAGTCGGACACGGCATGTCTGGCAGTGGCCTTGCCCTTTACGCTCCCCGCTAAATTGATTGCCCCGCCATACAGCAGAAATTTCTCCGTGAGGGTAGTCTTACCCGCGTCCGGATGGGAAATAATCGCAAAAGTACGGCGGCGGTTGATTTCTTCCGTATAGTCGCTCATTTGTCTCGTAAACCTCCGTTTTCATGATTCCCGCAAAAATACGGGCCTATTCATCTTCCCCTGGAAATGCGGCCGGAAAATACGCACGGCTACGGCGGCGTAGTCTCCCGCAGCTCCTGCGGAGTCAGCATCGCCTCACCCTCAAAGTCCGGCGCAATCCCGAACCAGCTCAGCACTGTCGCCCCTATATCGGCAAAGCTTCTCCTGGTGCCCAGATTCCTGGGAATGACCCCCGGCCCGTACAAAAGGAAGGGGGTATACTCTCTGGTGTGGTCCGTAGTCGCCTTATAGCCGGGATCGCATCCATGATCCGCCGTGATCATCAGCAGATCATCCTCCCGCATTTTCTGCATAATCTCCGGAAGCTTATCGTCAAAACGGCTCAGTGCCTTCGCATACCCGTCTATATCCCTGCGGTGACCGTAGAGCATATCGTAATCCACCAGATTGATAAAACACAGGCCCTGAAAGTCCCTGTCCAGATACTCCAGCGTTCTGGCTATTCCCTCCTCATTTCCGGAGGTATATACGGACTCGGTGATCCCCTTCCCGGCAAAGATATCCTTTATCTTCCCCACAGCTATGACCGAATACCCCTCCCCGGACAGCTGATCCAGCATCGTGACCGCAGGCGGAAGAATGGAAAAATCATGCCTGTGAGCCGTCCTGGTAAATTCTCCCTTTCGTGAGCCCACAAACGGCCGGGCGATTACCCTGCCCACGCCGTGCTCCCCCTGAAGAATCTCCCTGGCTGCGCGGCAGTACTCATACAATTCTTCCGGCGGAACCACCTCCTCATGAGCCGCGATCTGAAATACACTGTCCGCGGAAGTATACACAATCAAATCACCGCTGCGCATATGCTCTTCCCCGTAATCCTGAATGACTGCCGTCCCCGAATAAGGGCGGTTGCACAATACGCCCCTGTTCACCTTCTGCCGAAATGCCTCCAGCACCTCCTCCGGAAAGCCCTCGGGATAAGTGGGCAGCGGTTTGGGGGAATAGACTCCCGCTATCTCCCAATGGCCGATTGTGGTGTCCTTCCCCCTGGAACGCTCTGTCATTCGGGCGATCAAAGCCCTGTGAGGCGCCGCCTCTCCTTCTTTCCTCACACCGTCAATCTGAAACAACCCAAGCCCGCTCATGTGAGGCATCCTGAAAAACGGGCTGGAGGATACGGTTCTCAGCGTATTCGTATCTATATCACCGTACAGGGCCGAATCCTCCATGGCGCCGATTCCAAAACTGTCCAAAACAATTAAAAATACCCTTTTCATCCACTCTTCCGTCCTTCCCCATACAGCCGGTCTTCATCGTTACTGTTCACGGCTTCGCCGCTCACAGCAGCAATGATGCACACAAACAATAGAATTCAAAAGCAGAATTCTATTGTCATGAAATGAGCAAAGTACGCTCATTTTGGCGCCTGCTGTCTCGGGTTTCCGTGCAAAATGCGCACGAAAACACCTCGCGGAGACATCTGTGAACAGTAACTTATCATCTTTATCACAGAAATCTTAAAACTTGCCCTGGTAAATTCATCTCATTATACCATATAATCCCTATGTAAAACAAACATATTTTTGCGGAAAGTCCAAATTATCGTTACTGTTCACTCCGTTCACAGTAACTGATGCACCTGTGAACAGTAACAAATTATCTCACTGCGCCACGGTACTGATGATAATATTCTCCGCCGATATCTCCGTCTTGCGCTTGACGATATCCTCAATCTGCGCTCTCATGGCATCATCCAGGGCGACGGCATTGACTACCACATCCACGGCATCGCCGTTTATGCTGACCACCACATCCTCGAAGCCTTTCGCCTCCAGCAGAATCTCCGCTGCGGCCTCCTTCTCCGCAATGGCTGTCATCTGTACCATGCTGTCCACGGCCGCCTGCTTCTGCTCGTCGCTGATACCTGCACTGTTGATGATCTCAAGCAGGGTTTCCTTGTTTTTTGCTCTGGTCTGCTCCTTCAGCAGTTTTGCGTCGGAGACCATGGCCAGCCCCTGGGTGGAAGTAAATACTGCCTCGCCGGGAACTTCCCCTTCCTCGGGCGTATTGCCGGATACTTCCCCTTCCGCATTGCCTGAGCCTCCCACTGCCTGGACCTCTCCGTCCGACGTTCCCGCATCGGCCAGATCTGTCCCTCCCTCTGTGGTACCCGCCGCATCCAATACGGACATATCGGTATCCAGATAATCATCCGCCACCACGTCCGCATCGGTATCCAGACTTTCGATCTCCGTAATTCCGGGCAGCAGATCCTCTTCCGACAAATCCAGAAGCCCTTCTGCGGTATAGTTCTCGGTTACTATGCCTCCCGAGTCCACCGGGCTGGCACTGCCCACATTCGCGCCGCCCTCATCTGCCTTCAGGTATTCCTCTTCCAGTCCGGTCCCCGCGAACTGCAGATAGCCTGCAATCGCAATCATAATTGCCAGCGCGGTTATCATTAGCTGATTCTTCTTGATTAAGCTTTTCACGTTCATTCCCCTCTTTGCGTTTTACTAGTTCATTGTATGAGCCTTCCCGCGGATATATAACCGGTATATCAGGAAATCATGAGAAAGAATCCTTCTCCCGAACGCATTCCCTCACTGCATTCTCACCACCTTTACCTTATGAGCCTCCACGCCGAACAGCGCCTGGGCGATCTCCACGATATTTCTGTCCACGGAACCGCCCCCGGCCCCCTGAGCCACCACCACCACACCCTCTATCCTGGGCGCAAGCGTCTTAATCACATAGGGTTCACTGACCCCTCCCTCCGTACGGTACACCGTGTTCTCCCCGGAGTCCGTCTCACTGACCGTCCTTTTTCCTCCCTGGGAATCGTTCTCGTTTGTGGAAGACCGGGTTACGGACTGCTCCTTTTCCACCACCAGCTCCCTGGAGGATTTCAACGTGATCATCACCTTTACCTTTCCCACATCCGCTGCCTGGGAGAGAATATCCGTCAGCCGCTCCTCCAGCCAGGCCTCGTAAGCTCTGTCCGTCTCCGTATCCTGCGCCGCCTCTCTGCTTTCCAGTTCCTCCAGAGTCAGAACCCCTTTGTTCTTATCCTCCTTCTCCGTGTCCGGCGTATCCTCTTTCGTGGGAAGCGCGATAATGACCAGCAAGATACCTGCCAGCACCAGAATAATAAAATTGTCCCTCCTGAACCATTTGTCCAGCCCCCTGTCCTTTGCCCATTTTCTCCAATCCCTGCCCATAATCCTCCCATCGCCTTTTTCCCATCCTGTCCCTAATCCGTCTCCCCGCCTGCGCCGCCTATGGTCACCGGCTCTATAGGGTCCATCTCCACCGTAATCCCTTCTTCGTCAGCGCCTCCGCCCAGATCCTGCTCCTCCAGCCCCGGCTCTTCCCACAGTTCTATCCCGGGCATCCCTTCAGTCGAACCGGCCCCCTCTTCCTGCGGATTCCCTGACCCGTTCTGTTCCTCCATGCGGCGACGCAGTTCTTCCAGCGTCATCTGCTCAAGCAGTTTATCTGCTGCCGCCGCCTTTTCCTCCGCATTCTTCATCCCCTCCTCCAGCCCATGCCGGAACTCCCTGAGGACTTCCGCAGTCTCCTGCCCGCCCTTTCCCAGCAAGTATCCTCCCACAGGCAGGAACAACTGGAGCAGGACCATGATGCCCACCAGCAGCTTAATGTATTTTTCATAACTCTCCTGCGCCCTGAAATGGACAATGGTCTGGGCGCAGATCACAAATATGCCCACCTGACAGATAGACTGAAAAAAAGAATTCAGCATATACTCCTCCTGTTCTGCCCGCGTCCGCTCTCTTTCCGCGTTCAAAAGCCTCCGTTTTTTATTTCACGCCGTCACCGCTATGGCGATTAAAAACAGCAGCATGGCCGTCCCTGTGGTGCGCAGCAGCAGAAATCCTCCGTCCCCTATCCTGTCCGCGCAGGCCGTAATACGCCTGTCGCTGACTATTCCCATAAACCCCGCCGCCATCTTCAGCAGCCCCGAAATCACCGCAATCTTTGCCAGAGGAACCGCGCAGAGCAGCAACAGCAGAAGCAGCAGAAGTACGCCTATGCTGTTCCGGATAACCATGGCGGAGCCCAGCACCAATTCCGTCACCCCCTCTGCCGCACCGCCCACCCCAGGTATGGCTCCGATTAATTTCTGCAGGGCGGAATTTCTGGCCGAATCCACCACAGGCGTAATGAGTTTCTGGAAAATGCCTATTCCCGTCACCACACCCAATGCCCCTTTCAGCACCCATCCCGTCACCTTTCCCAGAAAATCAATCATGAAATTCAGTTTTTCCTCTATCCATATACCGTTTACTATGGACAGCATACAATAACTGTTGATCAGCGGAAGAAGCCATGCGGCCAGAATATATTCCACGCCGTATACCGAAAAAAGCATCAGCTGCCTGGAGGCCCCGGCGGTGACGCTTCCGGCGGCAACCCCCACGGAAAGCAGATAAGCCGGCACAAGAAGCCTGACGAACAGGGTAATGTTTTCCATGGTCTGCCTGGCCGTGTCCGCAGCCTGGAAAAAACACTTCAGCAGCACCGTGGTAAACAGAAGATACATAAAATAAAAGCCTATATCGGCAACCTGATGTCTGTCAAAGATTTCCACAAAGTGAGTCATGAGGGAAGATACGATTCCCAGCACAAGAAGCCACAGAAAAACGTCCCGCATACTGGCAAGCTGTTCCGTGAAATCCGATATCCCTCCCTGAAACAGTTCCCCTGCAGCCCCGAAAATATCACCTGACATCAGCCGGGCAAGCAGCCGGTCCAGCTCCAGATTCCGCTCAGGAAACAGCCTGGTCATCCCCTCCTCCAGTTTATCCAGACCGTAATCCTGCCAAATGAGATTCAGTTCCATACATCCCCCCTACAAAAAACTCTCGATCTGTTCGATGACCGCGAAGAGTATCGGCAGTCCGGCAAACATCACCGTCAGCTTTCCCAGCACTTCAATCTGCCCTGCTACCGCCTGATACCCTGCGTCTCTGCAGATATCGGAACTAAACTCGCATATGTACGTAATACCGATCACCTTTAAGAGAATGGACAGATAACCGTCCGCGCCGTTCAGATACCCTTTTATCCTGGAAAACTGTTCTGTCACGGATTCCACCTGCCTTATGCTGAAGAAAAAAATCAGAATGCCCACGGCCAGACCGATATAGGTGGCATACTCCGGCTTATCCCCGCGAAACTGTATTGCCAGAAGCACTCCCGCTATACCCAAAAAAGCAATTTTAATCAATTCTGTCATCACCATCACCTCCGCCCTGTCCCGCAATCGATCTCCCTTTCTCTGCCCGCGCTCCCCGGCCCCCATGCGCCTGCAGCCGTTCTCCGTCTCGCGGCAGGACAAACGGCTCTACAGGGCAAACAATGTCTCTATGGTCTGAAAGAGTTCATAGATATACGGAACAATCCAGGTCAGCACCAAAATCAGACCTGCCAGACTGATCAGAAAAGCGTGCTCCTCTCTGCCGCTGTGCTTCAAGATCTGACTCAATATAGTCACCAATATTCCCACTGCCGCGATCTTAAATATCAGGCTTACTCCCATAACTCCTCACATTCCGTATCCAAAATTACCACAAAACCAGGATCAGCAGCAATCCTCCCATAGCGCCAAGTCCCACTGCCATTCTGCATTTTTCGGCGTTTTCCCGTTCCAGACCCTCCTCCGTGGCCTGAAGCAGCTCCACACTGTGCTCAATGCTTTGCAGCTGCATCTTCCCGTCCGCGAATCCTGTCTGGGAAGTAAATCGAAGAAAGTTCTCGCAATCCGTCTCTTTCAGCGGAAATTCCTCCAGAATGCCGTTCATTCCCTCCCTGAACGCTTCCCCAAAAGAGATTCCCGTATTCTCTTCCATCCTGCTGCCGATCTCCGTAAACGCCTCCGAGAACGGAGCCGAAAGATACCTGGCAATATGACTGCAGCATTCCGGCAATGTAGCCCTCCCGTATCTCACCTCGCCTGCCAGCAATTCCAAAATACCCCTGAGAGCACGCAGGGCCCGGATCCTTCCGCTCAGCTGAAAGCGATACCATATTCCCAATCCCAGACAGCCTCCGAAAATCATGCATCCTCCCAATGTCTTAAGCAAGTTCATTCCCCCTTATCTCTCAATCCGCCCCGGCTTTCCTCTGTCCGCCGCACAGTGCAGCATCCCTTCTCTCTGCCCAGGACAATGAATAAATCAAACATTCTGTCCCAAAATTCCGTTTTCAGTCCGAATCTGCGCTCCACGTCTCTCCTGTCCTCTCCGTGCACGGTTGCCAAAATTCTGCACCCGCAGGCAGCCGCCTGTCCGAGCGCCCCAAGTTCCCCGTCACTGCCCAATTCGTCCACGGCGATCACCTGGGGCGACATGGAGCGGAGGAGCATGAGCATCCCGGTTTCCTTCGGACAGCCGTCCAGCACATCTGTCCGCATCCCCACATCATTCTGCGGCCTGCCCAAAAAAGAACCTGCCAGCTCGGAACGCTCGTCCACAACCCCCACGTTCATCCCCCGCCCCCAGACATTGCCGTCAGAGACCAGGCGGATCAGATCCCGCAGCAATGTAGTCTTTCCGCAGCCCGGCGGAGAAATAATCAAGGTATTCTGCAGGACCCCTCTCCGATACACCAGGGGAAGCACCCCTTCCGCCGCGCCCTTTCTCTGGTGCGCCACTCTGATATTCAGGAAAGAAATATTTTTCAGTGTCCTGACGCTTCCGTCCGCCTCCAGAACGGCTTGTCCCGCCACGCCCACCCGATGTCCGCCTGCCACGGTCACAAACCCCCTGCGGATCTCCTCCTCAAAAGCATAGGGCGAATAGTGACAGATATGCTCCAGTATCCCCTCAAGCTCCCTCTCGGTCACAACAGGCGAATCCGCCCGGGACTCCGCGAATTCTCCCCGCCCGGTGAGAAAAAATTCTCTGCCGTCCCTGTACAGTACTGCAGGCTGTCCTGCCCGCAGCCGTATTTCCTGTATATGTTCCTGCATGTCGGCCGCCCTCTGCCAGAAGGGCCGATACTGCATAGGAAACAACTGTAAGATCGAGTTTTCCATTAACCTGTCCTCCTTTTTCAAATATATGAGACAGAATCCCAGATATTCCTGAAATCGGATTCCGGAGTCAACTTTCAGTCCGAGAATCAATGAGAGGAGAGATATCCCTGCTCGCCGCACGGACCTGCCCAGCGCGCTCTGCGCGCAAAAAATCCGGCCGAAGCCGGATTTTTCCAATAAATTTTTCTAATATACCCTATTCCCTTTTCAGTAAGTGTATACATTGTGGTACAGCCTATAGTATCCGCCGCCTATGCCGGCAGCCTGTATCTGAATCACCAGATTGTCCGCGCCCAGATCTTCCAGCGCATCCTCCGCATACCCCTCCCAATACGCTCCGCTGCTGTAAGCCCGCTCCACGGAATCCCAGAGAGACTCCGGAATAACGTTGACAAATTGTCTGTCTCCCGTTCCCGCTTCCGTCAGCAGCTTCCTGCAGTCCTCATAATACTCCTCCATGGTTTCCCGAACTTCATCTGCGGTTATTCCTGCCCGTTCAAGTCTTTCCTGCTCCTCCCTGTCCGGTTCTTCGTCCTCTTCTTCCCTATCTTCCCGCTCTTCCGGGTCCGCTTCCCCGCCGCCGGTTTCGCTCTCCTCCGGGCCTGTGTCTTCCCTCTCTCCGGACTCCG
This sequence comes from uncultured Acetatifactor sp., assembly GCA_910586515.1. Classification (GTDB taxonomy): domain Bacteria; phylum Bacillota; class Clostridia; order Lachnospirales; family Lachnospiraceae; genus Acetatifactor. The sequence continues at coordinate 11,741 of CAJUGL010000023.1, read as the reverse complement.
GGTTATCCTCCGACTCTTCCGGCCATTGAATGTCCTCCCAGGTCAAAGGCTTAATGGGATTCGGATTGATCAGATCCGCCGCAGTATAGCCCGACAGATCGGGAACCTCCCCTTCGGCATCGTCCCCGGGAGCCGGGTCTGCCTCTCCCTCTGTCACACAGGCCGGCAGATAGACGGAAAGCCCGGTACGCATATGGGTAGAGCCGAATTCCGCGTCGGAGCGGTTAAAATAGTCATACGTAGCCGTCTCCGTGTCGTCCCAGGTGACATCCACATTGTAAAAATGACCGTCAATCCTGACAATATTCCACGCATGGTCTTCCCCCGCAAAACCGGTGCAGTAATAACAGGGAATTCCCAGCTGCTGCATCAGATACTGAAAAGCTCTTGCATAGCCCGCGCAGACACTCTGTCCCTCCGCCAGGGCACTGTACGCGCTCTGGTTCATGGGCGCATTCAGCGCATACTCCACCGCCTCGGTCATTCGGTCATGTACCTGCCTCTCCTTCTCCAAATCACTTTCCAAATTCTCCGTTCCTGAAAGCATCCGGGCAGCGCTTCTCTCAAAGTTCTGCTTTGCCTCGTCCAGGTAATCTGCCGTGGCATTAAACTTCAGCGTAATCTCCACGCAGCCTCCGTCCCGCAAATATTTACAGGAATACCCTGTCTCCAGCCAGAACAGTTCCGGATGGTCATTGTAGACAGCCTCAAACACAGTCTTTAACCTGTTCACGGACACCGGCGCCGCCGGAGCGAAACTTTTGTTCAGATCCATGGCATTGGCATAGATCTGCCTGTACAGCTTCTGCATATCCGCTTCCAGCATGGCATAGTAGGGATAGTATTCCTCCGCAAAAGTCAGCCCGTCTCCGGTATTCCCTACATCGGCGCTCTCCGAGAGATTCTCGGCCTCATCCTGCGCTATCTGCTCCGCTTCCTCCTGTACGGGTTCATAACCGGTCCGTCCGCTCACGGAAGGAGGCGCCTTCACGGATTCCCCTGCCGGAATCTCATAGCCGGTCTGCTCCAGGCCCTCCACCCATCCTGTGTCTATACCGGGCAGGATGCCTCCCGTTTCGTCATCCCGGGACAGTATGCCTGCCTCCAGACCTCCGGACCGCGCCGGCCCCATTTCCTCCACCTTCTCCGCCAGCATGGCCGTCAGAGAAGGGTTGAAGACGCATACCAGAACGCCCATGCACCCGGCTAAAATTAACGCTGCAATGAAAAAAAATAAACTTTTTAAGATTTTCAAATCCGCACCCATTCCGCCGTCTTCCGGCACCTTTTTGGTTATCATCCACGGCCCGGCCGCTTATCATAACCTTTTTAATATCCTTTTCGCCCCTGCAGCCGGATTCCGGGCAGCAGGACTCTTCTGTGCCATTATAACAAAAAATTATCGTTTGTACAACATTTGATTCATTCCCGTCCGGACACGCTTTCCCTCCAGGTTACTGTTCACTCCGTTCACAGTAACTGATGCACACAAACAATAGAATTCAAAAGCAGAATTCTATTGTCATGAAATGAGCAAAGTACGCTCATTTTGGTGCCTGCTGTCTTGTGATTTTCGTGCAAAATGCGCACGAAAACACTTCGCGGAAGCACCTATGAACAGTAACTTCTCCAGGTCTCCCTGTCCGCAAACACATAGACCATATACTTTCCGTCGTCATAAACCGCCTCTCCGCCCCGGAGAACGCCGGTCTCCCTGCACAGGGCTTCCTCCTCGCCGGTCAGCAGCAGAAAGATTTCCCCGGACCCATAATCCTCCTCATAATACTTCATGGGAGAGGACCATTTAAAATACTCCCCGCCTGCCGGCTCCCAGAGATTTGCCACCTCCACCCTGCCGTCGGTGAGTTCAGTGATGATGTTGGCATTCCAGTAGGTGGCAAATCCGAAGTTGTACCCGTTCTCCTCCAAAAATGCCGCGGCCCCGCGCCTGTCCGCATTTTTGTCCACGGTCAGATAGGAGGCCGTCACCTTCACCGACGCCGCGCACAGACAAAAGCCCAGCAGCAGCCCCACCGTCATCCTGTCAAAAACAGGGTCATCGCCCTCCAGATAGAAAGCCAGAACCGGAAGAGCGAACATCAGGAGCGTAATATAGTACCGGGGAACCATGGTGCTGGTGGTAAAACAAAACACAAACACATTCACCGCAAATGACACGGTCAGAAACAGTGAGACAAAATAACGCCTCCCCCTGTCTCTTTTCAGCCCCCTGACCACACAATACACAAACAGGCCCGCCATCACAAAAGACAGCATGGTGACCACTCCCCGCAGAGACAAGAAGCCTTTGTCAGGGATATAGCCGAAAAGCATCAGCAGACTTCCCAGCGCATTCTGCACCCTCTCTCCCAAAACCCCCTGGTACACCGCAATAAAATTTGTGGCTCCATAGGTCTGAAAGACATAATGTCTGCTCACCCACAGCACATTGACTCCATACCCCGCCAGACTGCAGGCAGCCCCCAGGATCCCATAGAAGAAATAGGGCGCCCTCTCGCTTTTTCCTATCTGCATAAAACGTTTTTTTGTCTCTTTATCTGCGCCGAACTGTTTTCTGAAAGTCTGAAATTCCGTGGAAGACGCCAGATAAATCATTGCCGTCAGCACAAGCGGACATTGCATGGCCAGCAGATACCGCACGCCCGATACCCCGCATATCACCCCAAGCGCCGCATAAACTCCCGCAAGAATCCGCCTTCCCCTACGGCTGCGCGCCCCCTGCCCCGCAAGCCGCAGATATATTCCGAAATAAAAATACAGAAGAATCACATGAGACATATAGGTATTTCCCATCTGCATATGCGTCATCATGGTCTCCGAGAAGGGCAGCAGCAGCACGGATCCTGTCAGAATCGTCACCTCTCTCTTTATCCCCAGAGGCTTCATCATGTAGAAATAGGCGGCCAGCATCAGGATATAGAACACAACATTTGTAATACCGCGAATAATATGCCAGTTATCCGTCAAAAAGAACAGCGGAGCCATCACCAGCTGCGTATACAGAAAACGAAATTCCGTGGAATAATACCAGTCCGCTGTGGCAAAAATATGCCCGCTCTCCCCAAGCAGCCTGGAAAAAATCATTTCCGCCGCCATATCTGAATCCAGCCACTGATCATGCCGGAATATATTCAAAGCTGCCAGAATAAGGAAAATTCCTCCCAACAACACATAGGGTCCGAATTTTGCTGTTTTTGTCTTCATCATTACCTCTATCATCTGCCTGCGTCAGCCCGCCCTGCTTTTTCTCCTGCTGCCGAATACCTTTATCGGGATTTCAAGCCGTCTATCTGCCTTTCCGCCGAAGCGAAGCCCCGGGTATATAATACAGCATTGCCCCGCAGTACCCAGATTAAACCGCGGGGCAAATTTCTTCTGCGGACTGTCCGTCCATTATCTCATCTGTCTTCCAACGCCACATATTCTTCCTGCTTCTGCATCACACTCTTATACGCAGGACGAATAATCTTATCCATATTGATAAGCTCTTCTATCCGGTGAGCGCTCCAACCTACGATCCTGGCTATGGCAAAGATCGGCGTAAACATTTCCAGAGGAATCTCCAGCATACTGTACACAAAGCCGCTGTAGAAGTCCACATTGGCGCTTACCCCTTTGTAGATGCGCGCCTTCTCCGCAATAACCTTAGGCGCCATGCGTTCGATCATGGAATACAGCGCAAAATCCTTCTGCCGGCCTTTAGCGGATGCCAGCATCTCCACGAAACCCTTGAATACCTGCGCCCTGGGATCTGAGAGGGAATATACCGCATGCCCCATGCCATAGATCAGCCCCTTCCGGTCAAAAGCCTCCCTGTTCAATATCTTCTTCAGATAGGCTCTCACAGCCTCCTCGTCTTCCCAGTCGGATACATTGTTCTCAATATCGCGCATCATCTCCACTACTTTGATATTTGCCCCGCCGTGCTTAGGACCTTTCAGCGAAGACAGCGCCGCCGCAATTACGGAATAGGTATCGGAACCGGAAGACGTAACCACGCGGGTGGTAAAGGTAGAGTTGTTGCCGCCGCCGTGCTCCATATGCAGAACCAGCGCAATATCCAGTACCTTTGCCTCCAGTTCCGTATACTCTTTATTCGGACGCAGCATCATCAGCAGGTTCTCCGCAGTAGACAGCTCTTCGGAAGGGCGGTGTATGTACATACTCTCGTCATTCTGATAATGATTATACGCATGATATGCATAAACCGCCAGCATGGGAAATACCCCGATAAGGCGAATACACTGCCGCAGCACATTCTCAATGGTAGTATCGCTGCAGTTCCTGTCATAGGAAGCCAGCGTCAGCACGCTCCTGGTCAGTGAATTCATAATGTCGTTGCTGGGCGCCTTCATGATGACATCCCTGGTAAAATTGGTAGGCAATGTCCTGTTTGCCGCCAGAATGTCCCGAAACTGCTTCAGCTGCCCCACATCCGGCAATCTTCCGAAAAGCAGCAGGTAGGATATTTCCTCAAAGCCGAATCCGGTCTGGCGAAATCCCTTTACCAGCTCGATACAGTCATATCCCCGATACCACAATTTTCCCTCACAGGGCGTCTTTACACCATCTACCATCTCGAAAGCGTCTATTCGGGAGATATTGGTCAGCCCGGTAACCACACCGTTTCCGTTTTTGTCGCGCAGCCCCCTCTGAACTTCGTACTTGTCGAACATCTCCGGTTCCAGGCAGTCGGCCTCTCTGCATAACTGTGCATAATCATTCAAAAGCAATTCATTTTTCTTCAATAAAAACCTCCTTATTTCCTTACAAAACCTTCTCACAACGGAATCAAACCCTTATATTATTTTAGCGTTTATTCATGCCTTATGTCAACGAAAATCGTATAAAACTTTTCTGCCGGTTGTATTGTTAAATTTATTAATTTACTTAATTTCAGAGACAAAACATCAATTTGACAATTTCAGCCATGCCAGACAGCGTCTCCTGTTCATCATGGCCAAAAGCGGCATTTTTATGCCTGTAGAATATATCTTTTTGCAGTCAGTTCCCGCCGGAAATGACTTTTCCCGCCAGGCAGTATCTTTTATAAAGCCATTGCAGACTGTCAGCCTCTGTATCACGGGCGGCCCTCCATCTGCCCTGTGGTGCTGCCCAGTCCGCCGTTGCGCACGCCTTCCGCCTCATCGTCCACCGTGATTCCGTACTCGATAAAAATTCCCTGGGCAAAGCCTGTGCCCCGGGCGATTTCCACGGTCCTTCCCTCATTGGTGTCATTGGTCATTTTGATGAAAATATGCCCTTCATTGTCGGAATTGAAATAATCGCTGTCAATGATTCCCACCGTATTGTTCATCTGCAGACGGTATTTGAAGCCCAGACCGCTTCTGGGATAAATCTTCAATACCCATTCTTCGTCTATCTTAACACGGATTCCCGTTGGAATCTTGATGGTTTCCCCCGGGTTCAGGGTAAAAGAAAAAGGCGCAAGGAAATCATACCCGGCGCTGCCCCTGGTAGCCCGCCTGGGAAGCCTGATATCTTCATACATTTCCTCTATGTCTGCATCCGAAAACCCGGGGAAATCCCCTTTTACCGCCTCCGCAAAATTCGCAAAGCCCACCTTAAAAAACTGCGCCACTCTCTTCATGTATGCCCCCGCGTCCTTTCTCTTCTCCCGCCTGCCTCTGCTGCAGCTCCGTCACACACCTGATTCAGTCACAGCACCCGCAGATATTGCCCGGTTTCTCTGTCACCGTATATTCCTGTGCGTAATTTCCGCAATGCAGCACCGGTACGGAAGGGTCCTCCTGTCCCAGTGATTTCTGCACGTCAATGACCCGCTGATTGGCGCTGCCCTTCCACTGAAGTTTTATCTCCTTCTCTTCCTCATGAAATTCTCCGTCCACCAATACATCGATATACTGCATAACCGGATAATGATAGATATCCTCCCAGCTGTCTCCCGTATAACACCAGATGGTCTTCTCGGGATACTTCTTCCGGATCTCCGCCATCAGCTCCCTTACATCCATTCTGTTGGCGGGATGCAGGGGATCTCCCCCGGAAAAAGTAATGCCGGAGATGTAATCTTTCTCCAGTTCCGCAAACAGCTCCGCCTTCGCCCTGCTGTCAAAAAGCAGCCCTCCGTCCGGGTCCCAGGTGACGGGATTGTGACAGCCCCTGCAGCAATGGCTGCATCCTGCCACCCAGAGCACCACCCGGAGTCCGTCTCCGTTGAGCATATCGTCAGAGGTTATATTGTGATATCGCATGGCATCCGCCTCCTGCCTGTTTTCATTCTGCCGTCTCTCCCCGGTCCGTTTTTTCGCCTCACATACTCTTCCGTTCCGCAATCTCCGCCATCTTTGCGTCATTGAGCCTGGTATCCCCGTGAACCCGGGAATAGGACAGGTATCCGTTCATCCTGTCGATCTTGGTCAGATTCCGGCTCCCGCACTTGGGGCATACGTCCATCTCCAGTTCCTGGTGTCCGCAGTCGTCGCAGTAAGCCAGGGACAGATTCACCCCTTCATAGAACCCCAGATCCATGGCCCGCCGGATCAGCGTCCGGATGGCGGTGATATTGTAGTCAATAGGATACTTCACATACTGAATCTTTCCGCCGTTGCTCAAATCCCAGAAACGGTCTTCCAGGTCCTGCTTCCGGATGGGCGTAATGTCCTCCGTCACATGACAGTGAAAGCTGTTGCTCACATATTCCCTGTCGGAAACGCCTTCAATAATGCCGTACTTCTCCCGGAACTGCTTCACCTGCAGGCCGCAGAGATTCTCCGCAGGCGTGCCGTAGATGGCGTAGAGATTGCCGTCCGCCTCCTTGAACTCGCTGATGCGCTTATTGATGAACTCCATCACTTCCAGGGCAAACTGACCGTCCTCCACCAAAGATTTCCCGTTGTACAGCTCCTGAAGCTCATTCAGGGCCGTGATGCCGAAACTGGCGGTAGCGGACTTCAGCAGAGGCTTGATCTTGTCTGTCAGCTTCAGATGCCCGCCCAGGAAACCGCCCTCACAGTAAGCCAGGGGATTGGTGGACGCCCGCATCTCCCCCAGATAGGCATAGGTGCGGATATGGAGCTGGCGGATCAGATTCAGGTAGTAATCCAGTACCTCATAAAAATCCCGGCTCTCCTTCCTGGCCTTTGCCAGAATCATGGGAAGATGCAGGGATACGGCGCCGATATTGAACCGCCCCACAAACACAGGCTTGTCCTGTTCATCCGCAGGATGCATGCCGCCCTGCTCATACCAGGGAGACAGAAAGGCCCTGCAGCCCATAGGGGACACAATGCGCCCGTACTGCCTGTACATACTTGCCACATAGCCCTTGCCGGTAAGACTCAACCAGTCCGGATACATGGTCTTGGCAGAGCAGCGCACCCCTTCCTCAAACACATCCTCCAGGGGCTTTCCCGGGCCGTGAAGATTCTCGTCATACAAAAAGACAATCTTGGGAAACAGCACAGGCTTCTTATGCTCCTTCTTGCCCTGGCCTCCCCTGCGGACCTGCAGCATGGTAATGGTGGCCAGTCTTGCAAACCGCCCCGTTCCGGTGCCTGCCGTCACGGTGATAAAGGGATAGTCCCCCCGGCTGCTTCCCACGGTATTGAATTTATACTCCCATCCCTGAAAGCCCTGCCTGTACTCCCTTACCACATCGCTGTAAGCTTCTTCCTCCGCCCTTTCCGGCGCGATGCCAAGCTTTTTGTATTTTTCAATATAATACCGGTAGGATTTCTCCGCGTAAGGCTCCAGAATCAAGTCCACACTGGGCACCGTAAAGCCGCCGTACTGCTGACTGGCCGCGCTTAGCACAATATCCCCGATAACGTCAAAGGCCACGTCCAGGGACTTTGGCTCGTTATACCACACATTCCCCATCTCAAAGCCGCCGCTCAACACATTCTGCACGTCAAAAAGACAGCAGTTCATGGTATCCCTTCTGGCGGACATATCGTGGACATAGATATACCCGTCCCGGCAGGCCTGAATCTCCTCCGTGGTCATGAAAAATTTCTGATACAGTTCCTTGTTCAGCTGATTGAACACCAGGCTCCTCTTGGTGGCCACAAGCGCAGAGTCCGTATTGGCGTTCTCCTTGTCCCCGATATACATGATGGACTGGCTCTTCTTGTACACATCGTCCAGCATCCGCACAAAGTCCTGCTTATAATTGCGGTAGTCCCGATAACTCTTTGCCACCACGGGCTTTACCTGCTCCAGAGCGCTCTCCACGATATTATGCATCACGGGAATGGGAATCTCGTCCTGCTCCATCTCATTGACCTTATCAATGACATCCTGACAGATACGGCGCTCGTCCTCCGCAGTAAACTTTGTCAAAGCCCTGTAGGCGCTCTTGGCCACCGCATTGATCACCTTCTGCACATTGAAGTTCTCCCTGCTTCCGTCCTTCTTTATCACCCGTACTTCTCTTACAGGTCTGAAATACTCCCCGTAATTCACTTCTTCCCTGGCTGCCTGATCAAAATTACTGCTCATATATCTCATTCCCTTCCGAAACAGAATCACTGTCCAGACAGCCTTCCGGCAGCCTGGAACGAAACTTGTGTTTTTCTCCGCCTATATCAGGGAAAACATACTAAATATAGTGTACTTCTCCCTTGTAGTTCCATATATTGTGGAGGGTACTTACCAGTATAAAAAAGAAACGCCTGTTTGTCAATGCAGTCTTTTCCGCTTCCCTGCCGTCACCCCGAAAAATCCGGGCTGTTTGCTTCCGCCTTTTCCGCTTTCGGCTCCTGCTTTCCGGTTTCCTGCGGTTCCTGGGAAGCCAGGATTTCCGACAGCCACTGCCGGTACTGTTCCCGGACGGAGGCAGGGCTGATAATAACGGCATCCCGTCCGATTCCTGTCAGCCAACCGTAAAACTGCCCGCTGACCATGACCTTGGCCCGGATTCGGAACAGCCCTTCCCCCATCTGCCGGATATCCGCGTCCCTTCCGAAGCGGTCCAGTACAACCCCAATAAGCCGGTCCGGAAACTGTATGGTTACAATCTCCTCCCGGCCTCCGTACATTCCGAAGATCTGATTGGTATAGGCAGCCAGATCCACCTTCTGAAACTGCTCCATGCCTGTCCTGGCTTCCCTGCGCACCTCCACGCCGCCCATTTTGTCCACACGGTAATGCTTCATGACCCCGTCCACATCATCATAGGCGGCAAGGTAATAATTCTCGTCCTGCCAGATCATGGCCCAGGGACTGACCCGCTTTTCGCTGTTCACCCTGGGCACAAGCTCTTTCTTCAGATTCCAGTCCAGATACTGAAAGGTAATCTGCCGATTCTCCTGTATGGCCCGGTGAATGGTATCGATGCTGTAATAGATGCTCTCGTTTTCCGTTTTGATCCGCCCCGCCACATACACCTGACGCTGCAGCTTTCCGGCATCATGCTTTCCCGCCATCTGCTCCAGTTTCCGGATCAGGCTCCTGGATTTCTTCATGGTCAGGAAGCGGGATGACTGCACCGCGTCCACCAGAAGCTTCAGCTCCGCCAGTTCGAATTCCCTGCCTGCCATATAGTAGCCGCCGCCCTGCCTGCTGTGAACCTGAATGATATCATAGCCGAAATCACACAGTTTTTCCACATCATCATAAACGCTTTTTCGTTGAGAATGAATGTCGTTGGCTTCCAGATAGGCAATAATGTCCGCCGTACTGGCCGGATGGTGTTCGTCCGTATTTTCCGACAGGAATTTTATAATATACAGCAGCTTCAGCTTCTGTCCAGATGATTTTGCCATTCCCAGAAAACCTCCAGTGCGCTTGTTTACGGGGAAGGAAAATCCATCCCCACAAGATCATATATCTGATGCAGATCGTCAATGACGAAATCCGCCTGATTTTCCGCCCCGCTCTTCTCCCCTGTCCGGTACCAGCAGGTGGCAATCCCCGCCTCCATGCCGCCCTTTATATCGCTGCTCATGGAGTCGCCCACAATCAGAATCCTGGATTTGTCCTTTTCCCCGATCTGCGTCAGACAGTGATCAAAAAAACTGCGGTGGGGTTTCGGGCTGCCCACTTCCTCGGAAATGAAAACACCGTCCAACACCTCCGCCAGTCCGGACAGCTCCAGTTTTCTTCTCTGGGTATGAGTGATGCCGTTGGTGACCGCATACTGCTTTACCGCCTTTTGCAGGGTCCGGCAAATCGTCAGTGCATCATCGTTAAACCGAAAAGTATGGGCGAGTCCATCCTGATACTCCCGGCAGAATGCCTCCACGTCTATCCCGATCAGACCCAGCTGCCGGAAAAATACCGTAAAACGGCTGGTGCGCAGCTGCTCTCTGGTCACCAGACCCAGTTCCAGTCGCCTCCAGTAGTCATTGTTAATCTGCCCGTAAAGACGAAGCTCCTCCTCCGTGATCTCTCTTCCCAGAGAGCGGAAACATGCGGTAAGCGCCTGCCTCTGGGAATAAGAGAAATCCAGGAGTGTATCGTCCACATCCCACAGAATCGTGGTAAATCTGCTCATTTGGACTCGCTGCCCGCAGCTTCAGCCCCTTTTTTCTTCGCCATGGTAATCCCGATTGTGGTGGCTGCCCCTGCTACTACGGCAATGACGATCAGCACCATCAGGTAGGACATAAATGAATTCAGAAAACTTACTAACATATTCTTTCCCTTCTTCCGTCAGAATCTTTTTGGATTGATATGGCTTTTCTCCGCCTTTAGTATACCAGATACGGCAGGGCTGCGTCAAGTCAGGTTTTCACCCCTTCCAGGGTAAACTCATGCTTTAGGTAACAGTTCAGACAGCCCCTCTCGCGAAGTCAAAATTGCGCTCTCTGCAATTTGCGCTCTATGCAATTTTGCGAGACTTGCGGGCGCCAAAACGCATTCTTTTCGCGTTTTGTGTGCATTCTCGTAACAGTTCAGTGCCCTGTCTGAACTGTTACTGCTTAAGATTACTGTTCCCGGCGTTCACGGCTTAGCATTCAGCCGGCCGTCATTCCTGATCTCGCTTAGGACAAAACGCAGCGGTACACGGAAAGCAGGAGAACAATCCGCTGTCAATTGACAGCAAGTATCCGCAGTAAATACTACGCTTGAAAACACCCGGCAGCAGATGTATAGTTTCATCCTCTTTTGCTCAAAATATTTGTGTATCGTTGTGTATTGTTCTTGACGCATTGTGTATTGTTGTGTATAATATTCTTATAAGGAGGACGTCAATGAACCCACGGAACACAGCGATCAAAGACCTAAATAACAGCGGCTATCACTTTAAACGGAGCGGAGGGAACCACGATATCTACTACAATCCGCAAACAAAATATTCCATTCCCCTGAAGCGCGGCCACTTCGATGAAGATGATCTCCGATACATACGCAAAGAAATCAAACAGGGCGGGAGGTAAATTCTCCCTGCCGCCAGCAAAGGAGGCTGAACAATGAAATATATCTATACCGCAACATTCGTACCAAATGAAGACGGAACCAAATATTACTGCAGAGTGCCTGATCTTCCCGGATGCATTACAACCGGCAGCAGTATTGATGATGCCATTGAAATGATTACCGATGCCGCCAGCGGATGGCTCGTTGTGGCAGAGGATGAGGGGAACGAAATCCCGGCTCCCACTCCCCAGTATAAACTTGATATTCCAGAAAATGCCATCTGTTCCATTATCCGCATTGATACATTCGCATACCGGGCGGCAACCGACACCAGAGCAGTCCGTAAAAATGTCTCACTTCCTGCATGGATGGCC
>CAJUGL010000022.1 GCA_910586515.1 uncultured Acetatifactor sp. | reverse complement strand
CCGCACAAGGGATGAGGTTGACCAGGTGACCTGCTGGCTTACCGGCTACAGCCGGACGGAATTGGAGGGCATGGCGGAAAAGGCGGTTTCCTACGGGGACTTTTTCCGGAATGCCCCCCAGTTAAACGAGAACAGAAGGCTGATTAAGGGAGTGGTCTGCGGGGTAAGGGTGGAGGAGATCCAGGAACCCCTGATGCAGGAAATCCGCTATCTGGATAAACTGGTGGACGAGCTGGCCAAAGGCAAATCCATGGAAAAGATTCTGCGGAAGCAGGAATTCAGAGCTTAGAACGTGTTTGAAAATGCATTCCCGCCATGTGCCGGAAAGCAATTTTCTAACGCACTTTAGGAAAACAGGAGGTTAAATATGGAGAAAGGCGCAAAAAACAGACAACCTAATATTCTGCTGGTGATGACAGATCAGATGAGAGGAGACTGTATGGGGATAGACGGTCATCCGGACGTAAAAACGCCGTACCTGGATAATTTGGCTGCCAGAGGGGTGCGGTATACCAATGCCTATACGGCTTGTCCCAGCTGTATTCCTGCCCGATGTGCCCTGCATACAGGATTGAAACAGGAGAACCACGGGCGTGTGGGCTACCAGGACAGGGTGCCCTGGGAGTATCCGGTCACCATGGCAGGGGAGCTGGCCAAGGCAGGGTATTATACCCAATGTGTGGGGAAGATGCATGTTCATCCGCTGCGCAATCTGATGGGATTTCATCATATCGAGCTTCATGACGGTTATCTTCATGCCTACAGAAACGGAGGTGTTCCCTATAACGAGAATCAGCGGATTGCAGACGATTATTTTTACTGGCTGAAAAAGGAGATGGGAATAGACCGGGATGTGACGGACGGAGGAATAGAATGCAATTCCTTTGTGGCTCGTCCGTGGATGTATGAAGAGCGGCTGCATCCCACCAATTGGGTGACGGACCGTTCCATTGATTTCCTGCGCCGCAGAGACCGTTCCCGTCCGTTTTTCCTTATGGCATCCTATCTCAGGCCTCATCCGCCCTTTGATGCGCCGGAATGTTTTTTTGCCCTTTATCGGGATAAGGAATTGACTCCTCCGGTCATTGGCGATTGGGCTGATGAGGAGAGGATGCGGAGGCTTGGACGTTTTGTAGATGCGGACACAGGTTCCTGTGATCCTGAGCTGATGCGTCAGGCGCAGATAGGGTATTATGCCTGCATCAGTCATCTGGACAACCAGATAGGCCGTCTGCTGGATGCGCTTAGGGACGACGGTTCTTTCCAGGATACGGTGATTCTCTTTACCTCGGATCATGGAGAATTGCTGGGAGATCATCATACCTTCAGGAAGACGCGTCCGTATCAGGGCAGTATCCGCATTCCCATGATCATCGCCGGCGCGCCGGGAACTGCTCCGGGGACGGTGCGGGATCAGCTTGTGGAACTGCGGGATATTCTGCCCACGCTTGTGGATCTGGCTGGGGCAGAACCGCCCAGGGAGATAGACGGCGTGTCCATGCTTGGGGATTGCGGCAGGGAGTATCTGCACGGGGAGCATAGCGGCGGCGACCTGGGGAATCAGTATATTGTGACAAAAAAGGACAAGTATTGCTGGTTTATGGAATCCGGAAGAGAACAGTATTTCAGACTGGATTCCGATCCCAAAGAACTTCATGACAGGATTGCCGATCCGGACTGTCAGGAGAGAATTGCCTGTCTGAGACAGATTCTGATCGAAGAGCTGGCCGGACGGGAGGAAGGGTATACGGACGGGGAGAGGCTGATTCCCGGAAGACCGCAGAAAGCGTGCCTTTCTTTTCTGTCTTCGTGAAATTGATTACATATAGACGGGGGGACATATTGTGGAAATTATAAAGAAATTTTTTGCACCTGTAGACATGACAGAAGGTGTGCCCTGGAAGAAGATTGTTATGTTTACGGTGCCTATGCTGGTGGGGAATATTGCTCAGCAGCTCTATAATACGGTTGACAGTGTGGTGGTGGGAAATTATGTAGGGGACAATGCTCTGGCGGCAGTGGGAAGCGCGGGGCCTATTCTGAATTTGCTGATTGTTTTGTTTGTAGGGATCAGCGTGGGAGCGGGCATTATGGTATCCCAGTATTACGGCGCCAGGGAGCGGGAAGACCTGTCGGCCACGGTAGGCAATTGTATTACGCTTACGGCAGCAGCCACGCTCTTTGTGATGGTGGCGGCATCCCTTGTGGCCAGGCCTTTGCTGGAACTTTTGGACACGCCGGAATCGATTATTGACTGGTGTCACAGCTATCTGCTGATTTTATTTATCGGTTCCGGAGGGCTGGCTTTTTACAATATTTTGAGCGGTATTCTGCGGGGGCTGGGAGACTCCATGTCTGCCCTTGTCTATCTGCTGGTGTCCACGGTGCTGAACATTGTTCTGGACCTGGTGTTTGTGGCAGGGCTTGACATGGGGGTCAACGGAGTGGCTTTGGCGACAGCCATTGCCCAGGCGGTATCGGCCTTGCTGTGCCTGTTTCGGCTGATGCGGATGACCGAGCTTTTTGACTTTAAGCCGGGGTATTTGAAGCTGCAGCGGAAGTATACGACAAAAATCGTCCGTTTGGGGCTGCCGTCAGGCATTACTCAGGCCATACTTTCCATGGCGATGATCGTTGTCCAGTCCCTGACCAACAGCTTCGGAGAAATGTTTATCGCGGCCAATGTGATCATCATGCGTGTGGACGGCTTTGCCATGATGCCTAATTTTTCTTTCGGCACGGCCATGACTACTTATGCAGGACAGAACGTAGGGGCCAGAATGTATGACAGAGTGGAAAAGGGGGCAAAACAGGGTACTTTGATTGCCATGGCTGTATCCGCGGTGCTTACAGGGCTGATTCTGATTTTCGGAAAATCGCTTATGGGGATCTTTACGAAGACACCGGAACTGGTGGATATGAGCCGGTACATGATGGGAATTCTGGCTGTAGGGTATATTGCCATGGCGGTTACCCAGAGCCTGTCCGGCGTCATGCGGGGCGCAGGGGATACCATGACGCCCATGTGGATCTCCGTTGCCACTACAATTCTTATTCGTGTACCTATCGCTTATGGGATTGCCTGGTTTACCAGGTCCGCGGAGTATCCGGGAGGAAGGCAGGAATGCATTTTCATTTCCTTGCTGATGTCCTGGGTGATCGGAGCGATGATCACCTTTTTCTTCTATGTGCGGGGCAAATGGAGGGAAAAGGCAATATAAAAAACATTGACAAATACGCGGGCGGAATGAAAACAAAAGACCTTACCAAGCTATTAGAAAACAATGGTTGGAAGTAACAAGAGAGCCAATGGCTAGAGGTGGCCATTGGCACCAGCTTCCTTCTGTAAGTGTCCGGCAGCTGACATAATCGCCCCATCGGCTCCCCTGGCAAGTATATTATATTTTCATGGTGCAGGGTTGCGACGTCGCAACAGGTTTTGTATATAAAAAGTGTTTCCATTGGACACATCGTTGAGAGGTGTTTTTCGGGCGTTTCATTAAATGTCAAAGCAGATCGGAAACGCAGATGCTTAAGTCACTGTAAATGCACACGGGAATTTTGTCATTGAAGGTATATTGGTTTGTTCCGGTTTCGTTTTCCAGGTCATAAACCATAACCACCTGCGTCAATGGGTTTACAATCCAATACTCCCTGACGCCTGCCGTGCGGTATTTAAAGAGCTTGATGCCGTAATCTCTGTGGGGGTCTGAAGGAGATGTAATCTCAATTATCCAGTCAGGTGCGCCATTGCAGCCTCTGTCATCTATTTTGTCTTTATCGCAGATAACAGAAATGTCAGGTTCGACATAATTTTTGTTGTCTTTGTTCAAAAATACTGCAAAGGGGGCGGCAAATACTTCGCAGGTCCCTTTTTTGGACTTGAGATACTGATATATGGCAGCATGCAAAGTGCCGGATATCCTCTGATGTATTGTTCTCGGCGGAGCCATCATATACATCTGCCCGTCAATCAGTTCCGCCCTCTGGCCGTCCGGCAGGGCGTAGATATCATCTATTGTATATGTTCTTTCTTGTGCTAAGACCATAAGTAATTCCTCGCTTTCTTAAGGGAGCTGCGACGTCGCAACCGATTCGCCCTGCCCGAGTGGCAGGAAATAAAAACTATAGAGAATCAATCTCTGCAGGTGAGAGGCCGGTTACTCTGGAAATAATGTCCTGGCTGATGCCCGCACACTTCTTGAATATGCGGTAGCTCTCCCCGGGCCTGAGCTGCTCCTGCCTGTTACCTCCGTGAGCAGTTTAATCATTCGCCTACTTTTCCAAGAACTATCCCAATAGTATCTATTCTTCTTTCATCCGGAAGGATATCCGGGTACTGCTCTTTATCCTCATTGTGGGAAATAAGTCTGTCTATACCGGCTTCTTTTATAAAGCATTCATCTCCCCTGATGAAAATGCCGATTTTTCCGAGCGGGACATCCTGAGCTTTCTCCACAAGTACCTTATCCCCATCGAAATAGGTGTTCTCCATGCTCCGGCCAGATACGCCAATGACGAAATCCGCTCTGCGGGACAGCGGGGTATCCGGCACGGGTATCACTTCTGTGGGGATGTCGGAAAATAGGTATTCACCTCTTCCGGCAGATGCCATCCTCTGGTAGTAGGACAGGAAGCGCATGGGGATGATTTGGGCTGTGGGGGATGTGGGACGGTTTTCGGGCTTAATATCTTTCTGTGTTTTTAGCTTGTCAGCTATGGCGTATTCTCGGGCCAGTACCGTATCAACTACGCTTGCTCCGTCCGGTGAGTATTCAGCAATAAGCCGATACTTCTTGATAATATTCTCAAATTCTTCTGGACTTGCTTCGTTCTTATATAATTCCCGCGTTTCATCTTGAAATAGGTAATTGGCATCACAATGAAGAATATCAAACAAATCATAAAGAAGAGTTGCCCTAGGAGAATTAACATCTGTTTCCCAGTTTCCTATTGCTCCTTTGCTTACATTTAACATTTCGGCAAGTTGCGGCTGAGTAATTCCGAGAGATTCCCTTTTTTCTTTTAACCTTGTGCCAAAACTCATTTTGCACCTCCTTTATACTAGAATAATACTGTGAAAATCTGAGAACGTCAATATAAAAAAGCAAAAAAACTGAGAAAAGTTGTTGATATCTCGGAAATACTATGATATATCAAAACAAAATCTCAGAATAACCGAGAAACGAAAGGAGGAAACCGTATTGACTATAGCAGAGGCAAATGAACCGCTTGTAACTGGCATTAAAGTTATAATTGCAAAAACAGGGCTTAAAAACTTACATGTGGCAAAAAGCCGGGTTTACTCCGCAGGAATTAAGCGATATGTTTAATGGTCGTCGCTTAATAAAAGCCTGCGATATTCCCCGCCTGAAGGCGGACGGGATTGCCGGATACAACAGCATACAGGTAGCATTTTACAACTGATTCAGACCCATTTGTCATGACAAGATTCATGACAAGAAATGGTATAAATGCTCATGATTTGCTATAAATTTATCTGATTATTCAAAACGTAAAAAGGACGCAAACCCTTGATTTTACTGGAAAATCCTTGATTTGCGCCCTTTTCATCACTTTCATTACAGAGCGATAGACGGGACTCGAACCCGCGGTTTCCACCTTGGCAAGGTGGCGCTCTACCAACTGAGCCACTATCGCAAAACTTGTCTGTCTCAACGACAAGGTATATTCTACTACAGGTCAGTCCGATTGTCAACTACTTTTTGAAAAAATGTAACGGTTTCTCAGCCATCCGGAAAACCGTTTTTCCATGATTTCCCTGCTGATCAGGGCAAGAAGGATGCTGATGCATACCGCCGTGACTGCGCCGAACAGGGATATAGGCGTGCAGGCGGAGAAATCAAACGCGATTCGGTCCAAAAACATTACGGGGTAGTAGTGCATCAGGTAGAGAGAGAAGCTGGCGTCTCCCAGCCTGACCAATTGCCGGGGAATTTTCGGCAGGGCCAGTCCCAGGAGAAAAGCGCACATCACAATCAGGAAAGCCGGAATGCCCCATACAAGAGGGCGGCGGAATCCCAGGATATTCACTGAGGGCTTTGCGGCGACGAGACAGGCGAAACACAGCAGAAGCAGCGCCAGGCTGAGAAAAAATCCTGCTCCGGGGCTTTTCTGTTTTGCGGCAGGCTTCCGGAATCCGGGGAGAGCGTCGTCCAGGTACAGCCGGTACAGCTGCCGGGCCGCGTAATAAGCCGCCATACCGTAGAGAAATTCAAGCATTACGGGATTTCCGTAAAAAGCCAGGAAGGCGGGCGGGTCAGGCAGCAGACTGGCGGCGGCCACAATGATCAGGAGAAGGGAGCCGGAGATCAGCCCGCGGAACCTGTGGCTGAACCGCAGGGCTGCGGAAAACAAAAAATAGAAGAATATTTCACAGTTTACCGTCCATCCGATGCGCATCAGGGGCTGCAGCACCCCGCCGCCGATGTCGAAAGGGATAAACAGAAGGCTTTTGATCAGAAAAACCGGGTCTGCCTTTGTCTGCGCAAACATACCCGGAAAGAGCACAAGCAGCAGGAAGGTGCCTATGGTCATAAGATAGTACAGGGGCAGGATGCGGATCAGTCTTTTCCGCAGGAAGAAGGAGGCGTCCCTTTGGGTGGAGAACATGATCATAAAGCCGCTTATGCAGAAGAAAATGTCCACGCCGAAGGCTCCGCAGTTCAGAAAGCGGATGTGCTCCAGCACGATAAACAGAGCCGTAATGCCCCGCAGGGCCTGGATGCTGTCAAAATGAAGCTGATGAAAATCGGATTGTCGGTCTTTCATAGAGTTTCTCATTTCCGTAGGTTTATTTTTGGCTTACGTTCAGCAGTATAGCATATTTGTCCGGCAAATACCATGTTTCAGCAAATAATCTTTAAATCTTTATTTTCTGAAAATTTTTCCTTGCGGGAAATGAAATTACATAATAAAATAGAAGAAGAGGAACATGTTTGATAATGCGGGATACAGTAAATCGGGATGTTCCGAAGCGGAGTAAACGCAGGACTGGAACGGGAATAGGAGGTAGAGAGATGAAACTTGTTTTTGTTGGTGCGGCCCATGAAGTGACAGGGAGCTGTCATTATATTGAGGTAGGCGGGAAACATATTTTGGTTGACTGCGGTATGGAGCAGGGGGTAAATGTTTTTGAAAATGTGCCTCTTCCGGTTGATGAGTCTCTGATTGATTATGTGTTGCTGACTCATGCTCACATTGATCATACGGGATTGCTGCCTCTGATCTATGCGAAGGGGTTCCGGGGACAGGTGTTCGCCACAGACGCCACGGCGGATCTGTGCAGTATAATGCTTCGCGACTGTGCCCACATTCAGATGATGGAGGCGGAGTGGAAGAACAGGAAGGCGAAGAGAAGCGAGTCCGTTGCGGCCATGGAGCCTCTCTATACCATGGAAGACGCGGAAGGGGTTATCAAGAGAATCGTATCCTGCCACTATAACCAAAAAGTAGAGATTTGCGACGAGATGACGATCCGATTTACGGACATAGGACATCTTCTGGGGTCCGCAAGCATTGAAGTGTGGCTGCGTGAGGACGGGCACACGAAAAAAGTAGTGTTCTCCGGGGATATCGGCAATAAGAACGATCCGCTGCTGCGGGATCCGGCCTGCACAAAGGAAGCGGACTATGTGGTCATGGAATCTACATACGGGGACAGACTGCATGCGGTGGAGCGGCCGGACTATGTGCACGAACTGGCGGCGATTTTGAAGGAAACCTTTGACAGGGGCGGAAACGTGGTGATTCCTTCTTTTGCGGTAGGGCGTACCCAGGAACTGCTGTATTTTCTGCGGAAGATCAAGGTAGACAATCTGGTAAAGGGGCATGAGGACTTTCCTGTATATGTGGACAGTCCCCTGGCGGTGGAAGCCACGGGAATTTTCCAGGAAAACAGGATGGAGTGCTTTGCGGGAGAAGCCTTGGATATGGTACAGCAGGGCATTAACCCCCTGTCCTTCCCCGGGCTGAAGCTGGCTATCACCAGTGAGGAGTCCAGAGAGATCAATTTCAACGAAACGCCGAAGGTGATCATTTCCGCGTCGGGCATGTGTGAGGCAGGACGAATCAGACACCATCTGAAGCATAATCTCTGGAGGCCGGAGTGCTCCATTCTCTTTGTGGGATACCAGGCAGTGGGAACGCTGGGACGTCTCCTGGTGGAGGGGATTGACGAGGTGAAGCTGTTCGGCGAGTCCATCCAGGTCAGAGCCGAGATCAAGAAGCTGGTGGGAATGAGCGGCCATGCGGACAAGAACGGACTTATCCAGTGGATTTGCGGCTTTGCGGAGAAGCCGAAGAAGGTGTTTATCATACACGGCGAGGATACGGTGTGCACCGCTTTCGCGGAATGCCTGAAACTGGAATACGGACAGCGTACCTATGCCCCTTACAGCGGGACGGTTTTCGATCTGCTTTCCGGCAAACTGGAATACGAGGCGGAGCCTGTTCCGGTAAAGAAGAAGGCAAAGATTGTGGCTTCCAATATTTATGCCAAACTGCTGGCTGCCGCTCAGAGGCTGCTTAACCTGGTCAAGGGAATAGACGGTATGCCGAATAAAGATATGGGCAAGTTCGCTGATCAGATCAATTCCCTCTGCGATAAATGGGAATAAGAAACAAGGCCCGTCTGCCGGCGAAGTCCCAAGCCGTGAAAAGTAATACGGCTGAGATAATAAAACCTGAGAGAAATGTGAATAATAGCTTGTAAAAATAAGCATGGTCTAGTAAAATAGACATATGGGAATTGAATCATTTGTCATTATTATGTCAAAAACACCCAAATTACATAAAAATTGGAGGAAAGTCAAATGAAAGTTTACACAACTGACAAGATTCGTAATGTGGTGCTGCTGGGACACGGCGGAAGCGGGAAAACCAGCCTGGTGGAAGCTTTTGCGTATCTGTCCGGAATTACATCCAGAATGGGTAAAGTACCCGATGGCAATACCCTGAGTGACTACGGCAAAGAGGAGCAGAGGCGTAAGTTTTCCATCAATGCATCCGTTATTCCCATTGAGTGGGAGGGTTGTAAGATCAATGTGATCGACACTCCCGGTTATTTCGATTTCGTTGGCGAGGCCGAGGAAGCCGTCAGCGCTGCCGGTGCTGCCATTATCGTGGTGAACGGCAAGTCCGGTATTGAGGTGGGAACCCAGAAGGCCTGGGATCTCTGTGAGAAATACAAGCTGCCCAGATTTATCTATGTCTCCAATATGGACGTGGACAATGCTTCTTTCCGTCAGGTAGTGGAGGATATGACAAGTCTCTACGGCAAGAAGATGGCGCCTTTCAACCTGCCTATCCGTGAGGACGAGAAATTCGTAGGTTATGTAAATGTGGTTTCCGAGACAGGCCACCGCTGGCAGGGGAAAGAAGTCGTGGACTGCGAGATACCGGAATATAATAAGAAGAATCTGGAGATCTGCCGGGATACCCTGATGGAGGCAGTGGCGGAGACCAGCGAGGAAATGATGGAGCGGTATTTCGGCGGAGAGACATTCTCCGATGCGGAGATCAGAGCGGCTCTGCGCACCAATGTATGCGACGGCACTATCGTACCCATGACCATGGGATCAAACGTGCTGTGCCAGGGCGTCTATACACTGCTGGACGATATTGTGAAATACATGCCCAGCCCCGAGAACCGCAAGATCAAGGGCATCAATATGAAAACCAACGAAATCTACGACGCGGATTATGACTTCTCCAAGGCCAAGTCTGCAGGGATCTGGAAGACCATCGTAGATCCGTTTATCGGTAAATACTCTTTGGTGAAGGTGAATTCCGGCGTATTGAAGACGGATGATCTGCTCTATAATGTAGATACGGAAGTGGAAGAGAAGATCGGCAAGCTGTACATTATGCAGGGAAACAAGCCCATGGAAGTACCGGAGCTTCACGCCGGAGATATCGGCGCGCTGGCGAAGCTCAGCGGCGCCAAGACAGGAAACAGTCTGGCCACAAAGGCTACGCCTGTGAAATACGGCAAGGTTGAGGTTTCCACGCCCTACACTTATATGCGGTACAGACCTAAGAATAAAGGGGATGTAGACAAGATTTCTCAGGCTCTGCAGAAGATGACCAATGAGGATTTGACGCTGAAAGTGGTGAATGATGCGGAGAATCGTCAGACGCTTATCTACGGTATGGGAGACCAGCACCTGGATATCGTGGTCAGCCGTCTTTTGAACGAGTATAAAGTAGAAGTGGAACTGGATCGTCCGAAGGTTGCCTATAAGGAGACGATTCGGAAGCAGTCGGATGTGGAATATAAATACAAGAAACAGTCCGGCGGACACGGACAGTACGGTCACGTAAAGATGCGCTTCAGTCCTTCAGAGGATCTGGATCAGGCTTATGTGTTCGCGCAGGAAGTAGTAGGCGGTACAGTGCCGAAAAACTACTTCCCGGCAGTGGAAAAGGGGCTTCAGGAATCCGTGATTAAGGGACCCATGGCTGCCTATCCTGTAGTGGGCGTAAAGGCTGTGCTTTATGACGGTTCCTATCATCCCGTGGACTCTTCCGAGCAGGCTTTCCGTATGGCCACGATTCAGGCTTTCAAGAAAGGCTTTATGGAGGCGCATCCCGTGCTGCTGGAGCCTATCGCATCCCTGAAGGTAGTTGTGCCGGATGCGTATACCGGGGACGTAATGGGTGACCTGAATAAGAGGCGCGGGCGTGTATTGGGAATGAATCCCATGGTTGGCGGCAAGCAGATGATAGAGGCGGAAATTCCTCAGAGCGGGCTGTATGGCTATTGCACGGATCTCCGTTCCATGACCGGGGGCAGAGGCGAGTACAGCTATGAGTTTGTGCGCTATGAGCAGGCGCCTTCGGATGTGCAGGAGAAGGAGATTGCAGCCAGAGCGGCCAGCGTAGCGGAGAACAATGCGGAAGACTGAGATTTTTAAGTTTGCTGTCTGAACTGCTGTCGAAGAGAACGATGAGCGGAATCCCTGGAAATCGGGGATTCCGTTTTTCTGCCCAGGGGCCGCGCCCCTGCTGGATGATTATCGGATCAAATTTAATGTGATTCTTGATGAATTTTAACTTGACAGATCATAGAAAACAGTCTACAATAGATTTCACACCAAAGAATCGGTTCTGTGATTGTGTTTCATAAATTCTACAGACGCGGAAGAGGAGTATTAAGGATATCGGACTTGCAGAGAGCCGCCGGACGGTGCGAGGCGGCAGCGAGATTTCCCCAACTGGCCTTGGAGTCTTACACCTGAAGTGCTTTGCGTGGGTAGGGTGTGACGGTTTATCCCGTTATCGATAGATAAAGTGCGTGGATTTGGGCAAACTGCCGTGCTGCCGGAAAGCGGCGGAGGCAAACGGTTTGGCAGGTTCGCGAATTAGAGTGGTACCACGGAAATGAAGCCCTTTCGTCTCTAAGCAGCGAGAGGGCTTTTTTATGTATTCAGGACTGGACAGGAGCGGTTTTACAGAAACCGTATTCGAAAAAGTTCAAAAATCAGAACAGGAGGAAAAAACATGGCACAACCTTACAACCACCACGAGGTGGAACAGAAATGGCAGGCTGTCTGGGACGGCGAAAAGGCGTTTCAGACTTCCAACGATTATTCGAAACCGAAATACTATGCGCTTGTAGAGTTTCCCTATCCTTCTGGACAGGGACTCCACGTAGGTCACCCCAGACCTTACACGGCACTGGACATTGTGGCCAGAAAGCGCAGGATGCAGGGCTATAACGTATTGTATCCCATGGGCTGGGACGCCTTCGGACTGCCCACGGAGAACTACGCTATCAAGAACCATATCCATCCCAGAATCGTGACCAAAAACAATGTGGAGCGGTTCAAGGGACAGCTTCACGCCCTGGGCTATTCCTTCGACTGGGAGCGGGAGGTGAATACCACGGACCCCGGCTATTACAAATGGACCCAGTGGATCTTCCTGAAGCTTTTCAAGGCAGGTCTGGCCTATAAGAGCGAGATGCCCATCAACTGGTGTACTTCCTGTAAGGTGGGCCTGGCCAATGAGGAAGTGGTGAACGGCGTCTGCGAGCGCTGCGGGGCAGAGGTGGTCCGCAAGGTGAAGAGCCAGTGGATGCTGAAGATCACAGAATATGCGGATAAGCTGCTCCAGGGTCTGGACACGGTGGACTACATCGAGAGAGTCAAAGTATCCCAGAAGAATTGGATCGGCAAATCCCAGGGCGCGGAGGTGGATTTCACCATCACCGGAAAAGGGGAAAAACTCCGCATCTATACCACCAGGCCGGACACCCTTTTCGGGGCAACCTATATGGTGGTCTCCCCGGAGCATCCTCTGATTGAGAAATATAAGGAGGAGATCGGGAATTATGACGCCCTGGTGGCTTACAGGGAGCAGGCCGCCAAGAAATCCGACTTTGAGCGCACGGAGCTTGTGAAGGAGAAGACAGGCGTGCAGATTCAGGGGCTTACCGCCACCAATCCGGTGAACGGAAAAGAGATTCCCATCTGGATCTCCGATTATGTGCTGATGACCTACGGAACCGGAGCCATCATGGCAGTGCCCGCCCACGACGAGAGGGACTGGGACTTTGCCACGAAATTCGGCCTTCCCATCATAGAAGTGGTGGCGGGAAGCCCGGTGAGCGTCCAGGAGGCAGTGTACACGGATGTGGAGTCCGGAACTTTGGTGAACTCCGATTTCCTGGACGGCCTTTCCGTGGCGGATGCCAAGAAGAAGATCACGGCCTGGCTGGAGGAGAAGGGCCTGGGACAGAGCAAGACCAATTTCAAGCTCCGGGACTGGGTGTTTTCCAGGCAGCGTTACTGGGGAGAGCCCATTCCCATTGTGCAGTGTGAAAAATGCGGTTTTGTGCCTTTGGATGAGAGCCAGCTGCCTTTGATGCTCCCGGATGTGGAATCCTACGAACCCACGGACAACGGGGAATCTCCTCTGGCTGCCATGACGGAGTGGGTGAACACCACCTGTCCCTGCTGCGGCGGTCCTGCAAAGCGGGAGACGGATACCATGCCCCAGTGGGCAGGCTCTTCCTGGTATTTCCTCCGGTACACGGATCCCAAGAACGAGGAAGCCCTGGCCAGCAAAGAGGCATTGGACTACTGGATGCCCGTGGACTGGTATAACGGCGGAATGGAGCATACCACCCTGCACCTGCTTTATTCCCGGTTTTGGCACAGGTTCCTCTATGACCAGAACCAGGTGCCCTGCGCCGAGCCTTATCAGAAGCGCACCAGCCACGGCATGATTCTGGGCTCCAACGGGGAGAAAATGTCCAAATCCAGAGGCAATGTGGTGAATCCGGACGACATTATCCGGGACTACGGCGCGGACACCCTGCGCACCTATGAGATGTTTATCGGCGCCTTTGAATTAAGCGCCTCCTGGAGTGAGGACGGTGTAAAGGGCTGCCGCAGATTCCTGGAGAGAGTGTGGAAGCTGCAGGATATGCTTACGGCGGAAGAGGGCTACAGCGCCGATCTGGAGACGAAGATGCACCAGACCATTAAGAAGGTGTCGGGAGATTTCGAGACCCTGAAATACAATACCGCCATCGCTGCCATGATGTCCCTGATCAATGAATTTTATAAGAAAAATGCGGTGACAAAAGGGGAATACAAGACGCTGCTGACGTTGCTGAATCCTGTGGCGCCCCATATCACCGAGGAACTGTGGCAGGCTGCTGGTTTTGCCGGCAGAGTTTACCAGACAACATGGCCTGTGTACGAGGAGGCCAAGACGGTGGAGAGCATGGTGGAAATCGGCGTGCAGGTGAACGGCAAAATCAGGGCCGCCATTTCCGTACCCAAGGACATGGAGAAGGATGCGGTGATTGCGGCAGCCAGAGAGGCCCTGGGCGACAAACTCACCGGAAATATTGTAAAGGAAATTTATGTGCCGGGCAGACTTGTGAACATTGTGGCAAAGCCGTAACAAAAAGCATTATGTTTTGGCGATATAAAAACATCGGAATTATGTTATAAACTTTGGTTTTGAAGAGAAAACAGAGAATCCGGCAGTTGCGCAGTTTGCTGCGGCTGCCGGATTTCCGGTGATCATCATTTTCCGCCCTGTCGGCTTTTTTCCAGAATTTTGTCGATTTTCTTCAGTTCCTCTTCGGAGCTGTATTTTTTGATGGCGGCAATGGCAGCGCTGACCTCCTGGGGGGTGAAGGTCAGGTTCTCCTTCTTGGCCCGTTTCATGGCCGGCATGAGATAGGCCATCATTTCCTTCTGGCTTTTTCCCTGTCCCTGGGCGAAAAGCTCTTCTAAAAACTGCAGCTTTTTTGCCGGAATTTCCTTTACCAGGGGATCCGACATCCAGGCCGGCTTCCCGGAGCCGCTGCCGGGCGTATTTGTGCTGTCGTGACCGGGGCTGCCGCCGTTTCCCGGGTTGTTTCTGATGTTTTCCATAGATAAAGACTCCTTCCGATTACAATCTGGGTTTTGGGGTGATAGCAGGCGCGGGTCCGTTTACGGAGGAAACGGCATTATGCCCGGATCCTGTGAACTAAAGATCACTGGCTGTCAGTCCCCGCCTGGGTATTCTGGAAAAAGGACGCCATGTCTGCCATTGCGGACAGGTCCGGCATGTCGCCCATTCCCGGCATGTTGGAGAAAAAGTCCATGGGATTGCCGTCCCCGCCCATTCCCTCCGGGAAAAGTTCCTGCATCATCTGTATCATGTCCATCATTTCCTTCATTTTTTTGAAGGTTTCCATCATGTTTTTCATATTCTGTATTTTGGCCCGTTCCTCCGGTCCGCTGAACGGCAGCAGTTCGTCCAGCAGCTCCAGGGTGTCGGTGTTGTCCTCCTGAAAAAAACCGGCTGACAGCTTTTTGGCCCCGTCAAAGAGTGACCTGCCGGGATGACGCCGCAGAAAGGTAAGGGTATATTGCAGTTCCAACAGTTTTATGTAGACGGCAAAACCCCCCTGTTGTTCCGGGATCAGACGGGGAAGCAGTATTTTCAGCATTTGAATTTTATTGCTGGTGAAGAGGGAATCAAATGCGGTGACGGTTTTTGCCGATTGTTCCTCCATGGCGGCACACTCCTTTCCGGTCAAGAATAGTTCCTTGTTTTCTATTCTATGTAGACAGGTTGGGGGATATGTGGGGGCATTTTCCGTTTTGGCACACGCATATAATTGACTCAGGGATTCCGCAGGCAGGTCGGCTATCTGTAAAAGTCTGCCTGTTAATGTTTACCTGGAACAGGCCCCCGATGGGGAGTCCCATGAGGGCCTGTGGCTGTCTGTTGACTTATTTGGTCATAGACCTGATCAGCATCCGCAGCCGCAACCGTTGCCGCAGTTATTGCTGCATCCGCATCCGCCGCCGCATCCGCAGTTATTGCCGCCCTGGAATCCGCCGCCGTTGCCGCAGAAGCAGGACAGGAGCAGGATCCAGATGATCCATTCGCATCCGCCGCCGTTGCCGCCGCCCAGGAATCCGCCGCATCCGCAGTTATTGCCGCCGCTGCTGCCGCATCCGCAGCTGCCGGAATTTCCGCCGCCGCAGCAGCACAGCAGAAGGAGAATCCAGATCCAGCTTCCGAATCCGCTTCCGCTGCCGCATCCGCACCCGCATCCATTGTTGGCAGAACATCCGCAGGAATCATTGCATCCGCAGTTTGTAGCAGTTAAATCACTCATTTTTTTAAGCCTCCATAGGTTTATTTATGCTTTATTCTATGCGGGCCGGCATGTCAATGTTTCCAGGGAAATGACAGTAATTTTTGAGGAGTTTATACGGCGGTTCGGACATTCCCTTCCGGTTTGCTGTTCATGGCTTGGCAGTCAGCCGTCATTTCTGTTCGGACACTGTCAAAAAGACTTGCAATAATTTCGGGATAGAGTAAAATAGG
The DNA here is from genome assembly GCA_910586515.1 of uncultured Acetatifactor sp. Classification (GTDB taxonomy): domain Bacteria; phylum Bacillota; class Clostridia; order Lachnospirales; family Lachnospiraceae; genus Acetatifactor. The sequence continues at coordinate 34,905 of CAJUGL010000022.1, read as the reverse complement.
GTATACAGATTCAAATTTCAATATAGGCTGAAGGTTTATTGGGTAAAATTCATGGCACAGAAAGTTTTTATCGTGGAAGGAAGGCGTTTCCGGACGGAAAGCGACTATGCCCTTGCAAAAAGAGATAAGGAATTGATGGATCGGCTTCGCGGACAGACGGATCAGCAGAATATGGCCAGTCTGGAAGAATTGCGCAAGGCTCTTCGGGAAGGGCGATATAAATTTCACACGCTCCTGGGACAGGATTTCCGGGAGGAAGTGGAGGAACTGATAAGAAAGGAAAAACTGAAGGAGAAAAACGGCCGGCAGGAGACAAAGACTGCGAAAACGGTAAAAAGGGGAAAACAAAGCGAGGGGACAAAGAGCGTTTCTTCGGTTTCTTCCCATGGGGCCGGGCTGGATGCCATTGTGGAGAACGAATTGCGGAAGCGGGAAAAGCGCAGGAAGCTTACCATAGCGGTGTGCAGTCTGCTGGCAGCAGGCTGTCTGGGATATTTCGGGATTTATTCTTATTATAATTACCGCACAAACAGCAATTATCGTCAGCTGAGCGAGCTGAAGGAGAAGCCGCCGGTGGGAGACGTGGTATCCGGCGGTAAGACGGACCCGCTTTATACCCTGGACAATGGGGATGAAACCAGGGAAGTGCTGGAGGAATACCGGAATCTGCTGCTGAAGAACCGGAAATTGATCGGGTGGGTGAAGATCGACGGGACTTACATTGACTACCCGGTAATGCAGACCACTGACAATGAATATTATCTGGATCACAATATGAACCAGGAGTACGATAAAAACGGAACCATTTTCATGGATAAGGACTGTGACGTACTTAAGCCGAGCACCAACTATATTCTGTACGGGCATCATATGAAGAACGGAAGAATGTTCGGTCAGCTGGATTTATATCAGAAGGAATCCTATTATAAGGATCATCCCTATATCAGTTTTGATACGATTTACGAAAAGGGAACCTACCAGGTTATGTACGTATTTCGCTCCAAAGTCTATAAAGAAACGGAAATAGCGTTTAAATACTATCAGTTTATTGATGCAAACGGCGAACAGGAATTTGCGTCCTATATGCAGGAAATGGCGGAAATGTCTTTTTATGACACAGGGGTGACCGCAGAGTACGGGGACCAGCTGCTGACCCTGTCCACATGTGATTATCAGGAGACAGACGGAAGATTTGTGGTGGTGGCAAAAAAAATAGAGTAGGGGAGAAGCGAATTGTTATGAGTAGTTGTTATGAATATTTTCTTATCTGGGAAAAAGACTTGAAATTATTTTCAAATAGAGTAAAATAGAAGGTAACATTAAGACTGCCGTTTGAATATAAAAATTATCAAGACTGAAAAGCTAATCTGAACGGTAAAAAATGACGATATAAAATTAGATTATCCTGTAGTGTGCAATTAGGCAGGATATTTGTTGTTTTGCTGTAACCAGGGATTGGAAATGTGCAGAGATTTTCCAGGTTCGGATAAATCTTGAGACATCAGAAGGCAGGAAGAAAGTTCATTGCAGCGGCAAAAAATCGCAAAGGAGTAGTAAAAATGGCGAACACAGTTAAAAATTTGAAGAAAAAGGGAAAACGCTTGAAACGAACAATCCGCAAGACGTTGGGGACTTTGTTTTTGGTATCCGCGCTTGTGGTGGCGGCTATTCCGGTGGATTATCTGCAGGCGGATGAAGTGGCTGTGGAGGAGGGGACGGATACGGAGGTTCCCAGACCTGCTGAACCGATGAAGGTGACGATAGGCAATGGGACGGAGATTACAACGAAAATTCCGAACATAACTGATAAGGAATTTATGTTTAACGGCAAGTATTTGGTTTATTCCAGTGCGGATTTGGTGTTCAATTTTGTTGTGAGCGGGATACATACGGATAAGCAGTATGCGGTTATTGTGGGCTATAATGATCAGTACCAGCAGAATAACGTTAAACCCAATAATGTGTTGACTATACCGGATACGGTAGACGCTTATACGGATTACGACGGCCGTTCCTGCGCGATAGGAGGGATGAAAGGGGAACTTTTGTTCTATCGCATACTGGTCAAGCCGGAAACAACAGGACCGGATGACGTGGTAGTTCCTGCTGAATATAGGTATGAACCCTGCCTTTATCAAAGCCGCGATAGTTGGATAAAGGATGATTGGAACGGCAAAAATGATTCTCCAAGTCTTTATTATTTATCAGGCCTTGTAAAATATGGAGATACGACTGTAAACGGAGTAGCGGATGCCATAGAATGGGTGGAAGGCAGGCCAGTCATTAAAGAGACGGCAGATGATACTAAGGTAAAATGGCTGCCGGCAAACAGCGTTATGACTGAGCGGATTAAAGGCATTCCGGTATGGCATATTGCAAATCAGCGTGTGAAGGTCAGTCCGGGAACCGGGGAAAATGAGTATGATGCAAGCAAAGTTGAGGAAATTAAAAGCGATCCAAATGATCCAAACAGCGGCAGGGGCATTTTCAGCAGCGCTACAGTATCGGAAATTGTAGTGAAGCCTAATCTGGTGGGCATTGGCAAATATGCTTTTGCGAAAACGCATATTTCTTCAGTGCAGTTGAGCAATTCGGTTGTGGAGATCGGCAATTCTGCATTTGAAGGCTGTGACGCACTTACTTCATTTAAGATAGGCGATACAGCTAATCATGTTGTGCTCGGTGATCATGCGTTCTTTAATTGCAAAGCACTGAGGGAGTTTGATGCGCGTAATGTGGAATATGTGGGTGATTCTGCATTTGAAGGCTGTGATTTACTTCAAAATGTCAATTTTCTCCGTACAGGAGACGAGGGAGGATTGATCAAGCTGGGATATTATGCATTTGCCAACTGTAAAAGTTTGGAAGAAGTGATTTTTCCCAGCACTTATACAGAACAAGATATTCGTGTCAGTACATTTGAGGGTTGTTCCAAGCTGAAGCGTATATACGGAAAAGGCGAAACTACATCCGTGAATTTTACGCAGGATACGTATCTTTCTTTTGAGAAATTTAAAGGTTCCTGTGATCCCGGTTTCTACTTCGAGGGCTCTAAAGACAGTAATCTGCAAAAGACGGTTATTCCTGAGTATTTTGTATACAAATATTCTGAGCAGGAGATTTACAAGAAGAAAGTGCCGGACGAAGCTTCAAAAAACGAGGACGGTACTTATGGGTTAAATGCCATTTTTGAAGTGACGCGCTTAGAGGGTACGGAAACCGGAAAGATCAGCAATGTGGAAATTGAGTCAGGACTGAAGAATCTCAACATTCCCGGGAAAGTCGGCCCGCTGAATGTAGTTGAAATAGGAGAGCAGGGATTTAAGGACAATAAAGTTCTGCAGAATGTGATCATTCCTTCCACGATTACCACAATCGGCGCGGAAGCGTTTATGGGCTGTAATAATCTGGAGAATGTTTTGTTTGACAATCCTGCAGCTGTTACGGATATCGGCGGCAGCGCGTTTAAGACCCAGGAAGGCGGCTCTGCTTCCGAAGCGAAACTAAACTTTGTCAGCAATACGCCGTACAGCGCCAGCAATAATTCTTTGGAGAATACCGTATTTAATTATGCCATGGATGCAGGCAACACCGTGAATAACAACGGACAGCCCACTGCCTATATTAAATACTATACTGGCTGGCCCTCCAATTTGGTGGTGCAGTATAATAAAGACACAGATAAGAATACTTTGATCGAGTATCCTACTTTTGCGGGTTTGTTAAACGGCTCTTTAAACGACTACTACTATAAGCCGGATAAGGAGGCTGACTACAGAACGGCGGTCTTAAATGTGGCCAAAAAGCTTTTCGGCACTGGCGGAAGTGACGCGGCGGAGACAGGCTACGAAGGCGAACTGAAAGCTGCCATAGAGAATATTACGATTCCGACAGGCGTTGAAGCCGTTGCGAAAGACTTGTTTAAGAATGGAGAGGCAGCAGAAGGAAATGCTATAAAAGATAATAATGTAGCAGAGGAGAACAAGCCGAAAAAGAAATTTATTATCTATGGGTTGGAGTCAATTGAGGATAATGCTTTTGAAGCGGCAGAGTTCCTGAATGCCGTTGATCTGATCGGTAATACCAAGTCTATCGGCGCTTATGCGTTTAAGGATTGTGGTAATCTGGCGTCCGTTACCATGACTGCGCCGGTGGAAAAGATGGGCAATGCGCCGTTTATCGGCTGCAATAAGCTGGCGACAGCCAATATCGGAGGTACGGGAAATCATTTTACCTGCGTTAATTCCATCATTTACGAACTCAATGAGGACGGAAGCAAGAAGGCATTGGTGGAGTACTTAAACGGCAGAGGCAGCGGAGACGTAAAAAGAGAAGAGGCGGAAGGAATCACTGCGATCTATCCGGAAGCGTTCAAGAATACGGATGTCCGTACTGTGGATTTGAGCGCAGCTCAGTTTGAGACTTTGAGCAAGGGCGCTTTCCAGAATACATTGGGTACGAATAATCCGCCCGGACTGCAGAGCGTGATTCTGCCGGCATCCTGTTCCGCAATTGAGGACGATGCGTTTACGGACAGCACCATAAGAGATTTGACTGTTCCCAACATGAGATGTATCCTGAATGACAGAATGTTCAGGGATGTGGACGGCGACGGAAAGTATACCAATCCGAAGGACGTAACTCTTTACAGCCCGGCTGAGAGTCTCAGTCAGCCGTACGGAGAGGGTTATATGAAGGAATGGATAGAGTATACCGGTTCCTTTACCGTTGATTTCTGGGGATATGATGAAGAGACGGGAGAAGAGGACGGTTTCCTGATTGAGAGTATTGTGAACGTAGAGTCAGGGAAATCCGTTGTGGCACCTGCGGACGACAAGGTTCCGGTATGGCCGGATCATGAGTTTAAGGGATGGGATTCCGATGAGTATCTGAATGTAACAAGAAATCTGAGCATTAAAGCAGTGTATTCCGGCGAGTACAACGTGGTCTTCTATGACAGCGACTGGAAGACCGTGCTGTTCAGCACATCGGTTCTGCCCGGCAAGACGGTGAACCCGCCTTCCAAGAACGATGATGATGTACCTATTCCCAGCTGGCGGAACAAAGCCACGGGAGAGGTAATGTCCGAGAAGGATATCAGAAGTATGCCCATAACCCAAGACCTGGAATTTATAGCGGAGTATGGAGAAGGGACTGGACCCAGCGCAAGTCCCGGTCCCAGTCCAAGCCCCAGCGCAAGTCCCGGTCCTGGAGGACAGACGCCTGCGCCCGGCACGACGCCTACCCCCGGTCCCGGAGGACAAACGCCTGCGCCCGGTGCTACACCTACACCTGGTCCCGGAGGCAATGTGCCTAATCCGGACGGAACATTTTCATTGGAAGTACGGAACGGAAAGGGAAGCGGCAATTATGTTCCGGGTTCACAGATTATTATTGAGGCGGACCCTGCTCCCGAGGGACAGAAGTTTATCGGATGGGACATCAGTCCGGAGGCTACAGTAGTGACGGATAAGGAGCGGGCAGTTACGATTCTGACCATGCCCAGCAGTGATGTGGCGGCGCTGGCCAAATACGAGAGCAAGAACGGAACGGAAGACCCGGGCACTCTGTATACTCTGCAGGTGCTTAACGGAAGCGGTTCGGGAACATATCCGGCAGGCACACAGGTGATTATCACCGCAAACACGCCTGCGGAGAATCAGGTATTCAGCGGTTGGGATATCAGCCCTGCGGAGACTGTGGTATCGGATGCGTCGAAGGTATCTACGGTGATTACCATGCCGGCAAACGACGCGGCGGCTATAGCTAACTTTACACCGAAGGACGGAGGGGCAACCCCCAGTCCCGCGCCTACCGGACTTCACAGTCTGGTCGTGCACAACGGCAGCGGTTCCGGAAATTATGCGGTGGGAGCACAGATCGTGATTACAGCCAATGACCCGGCGCCGGGACAGACATTCACCGGATGGACAGTCAGCCCCGACAGCACGGTTATCACAGACAAAACGCTTCCGGGCGCGGTGATTACCATGCCGGACAATGACGTGGCGGTGATTGCAAACTATAAATCCAACGGTACCGGTTCAGGCAATACCAGCGGTTCCAACACCGGCACAAATAATAATAACAACAATTCCGGAAGCAATAATAACAATAATTCCGGAAGCGGCGGAAATAGCTCGGGAACCACCAACCGGCCCAGCAGCACTGCGAGACCCAGCTCAGGGGGAGGAACCACAGTGGTCATTGACAAGAACGGCCTCTCCAATACGGGTGTGGTTTCCGCTACGGTGAACGGCTCTTCCGATAACTTTACCATCAAGGTAACGGAGAGCAGCGAGGCCACGGAGGCTATCGTGAAGGCTTTGCTTGCGGAGTACGGGAGTATAGACAATATCAAGTATTTCCCGATGGATATATCTCTTTACGATTCCACCGGAAACACGAAGATAACGGATACCACGGGACTGTCGGTAAGCATTACGCTGCCGCTGCCTGACTCATTGATCACCTATGCGGGCAACAACAAAGTGGCCGGCGTGGTGAATGACCGACTGGATAAGCTGACGCCGCGGTTTACTACCATTAACGGGGTTTCCTGCGTGACCTTTACGGCAGAGCATTTTTCACCCTATGTGATTTACGTAGACGTGACTAACCTTTCCGACGGCACGATTACGGATAACACGCCTACTACAGGCGACGGTATACATCCGAAATGGTTCCTGTCCATTGGTTTGGCCTGTTTGTCCTTTGTGATGTTTATGATCAAGGACGGCAAGGCTCCCAGGAAAAAGAAAGCGGTTGTGAGAGCATAGCGATCGGAACAGAAAATCATGATTCTCTCCGAATGCGGGCGCAATGTCCGCGTTCGGCGGGTTGATCCGGTCAGTAATACCAAGAGGAAAGAATATGAAGAGAAAGAAGCGTATTATAGGCGTCCTGACGGCAGCGGCGCTGACAATCGCGCATCTTCCTGGATCGGAAGCGGATGCGGCGTCATCTGCTTCCGATTTTCAAATGGGAGAGAGCGCCCAGGAATCAATCAATCCTGAGGAAGAGAGCGGGGCAGAGTCCCCGGAGTCGAAGGAGACGGCTCAGGAATCAATCAATCCAGAAGAGGAGAGCGGGGCAGAGTCTTCGGAGTCGAAAGAGACGGCTCAGGAATCAGTCAATTCGGAAGAGGGGAACGGCACAGAGTCCCCGGAAGCGGAGAGGCAGGTGACCGCCTCGGGCTCGTCGTCGGAAGGTGTATCCGGAAACGAATTGGGGAATACTCATGTAGTGGGAAACAGGGCAGTGCTGATGATTGACAGTTCCAGACTCCGGGTTAGGGAAGGCAATGAAGAAGGGCCGAGTGCCGGTTCCTCTGCGGTAAACGGAGAGCAGGACGGGGGAGGAACGATTCGGAAGTTCAGAATCGTGGACGGAAAAACAGTGGCGGATAGAGCTTATTACCGCAATGCGGGGCTGGAGACATTGGAACTGCCGGAGGGAATTACAGAGATCGGCGAGTTTTCCTTTGCCAGAAGCGCATTGACGTCCGCAGCGCTGCCGGAAGGCACGGAACATATCGGCTACGGCGCTTTCTATCATTGCGACAATTTAGCGGAGGTGACGCTTCCCGAGACGGTGATGTGCGTGGAGCCGAAGGCCTTTGATCATACGTTGTGGATGAAGCGGTTTCTGGAGGAGGATTCCGAGGGCAGCGTCAGGGCGGATGGTCAGGGAGACTTTCTGCTGTCAGGAGGAGTTCTGACTGCTTACCGGGGAGAATCGTCGGAAGTGGTTATACCGGAAGGGGTGCGTGTCATTGCCGCGGAGGCATTTCGGAATCATGCGGAGATTCGACAGGTAAAGCTGCCGGAAAGTCTGCAGGTGATCGGGGAAGGGGCTTTTGAGGGTTGCAGCAGCCTGGGGCATCTGGAGCTGGGATCCGGGGTGAGAGAGATTAAGGACAGAGCCTTTCTGGGCAGTACCCTGAGCCAAATGTCCCTGCCTGCCTCGGTGGAGAAGGTGGGACTGCAGGCTTTTGGGACTGCGGTAGTTACTTATGAGGGAAATGAAGCGGAGCAGACGTACGAGTCCTCCGCAGCGAGACTTTCCAACAGCGCTTATCGTCTGATTGACGGCGGCGGAGAGGAGACGCCGGGCGTGGAGGTGGAAGGAATTGCGGAAATATTCGGTTCCGGACAGGAAGAGAGTTTTCGAACCGGACAGACGGCTTTGACGGGAGCGGACAGAGCCTACACCCTGACGCTGCGCAGGGCGGAGGGGGACAGGATGGAAGCCGCGTACAGACGTGTGTTCGGCAGTTCCTTACCGGATACGATGCTGCTCTTTGAACTGGAACTGACGGACAGGAGCGGAATTCCCCTGACTGACTTAGGCGGAGAAACGCTCAGTGTGGTTCTTCCCCTGCCGGAGGCCTACATGGGCGGAGAGATTGAGTTTTTCACTTTGGACGGCAACGGACAGCTTGAACGGCTGGAGGCAGAGAGAGTCACGGCGGAAGGAGCGGAGGCTTTTCGGTTCGAGACAAATCATCCCTCCACAGTGGGGATCTATTCTGCAGGCGGCTGAAGTCGTTATGTACCGGATAACGGAGAAGCGGCTGCCGGGTGTGCATTATATTCCGGCGAAGCCTAAAACAGGAACGAGAAGAGAACGGATTCCAAAGTCCCGGCATACAATGAATAAAAGTATATGCCGGGACTTTTTTAATTATGCAGCGGGTTAGAGAATTGATCGCGGGAAATATACCGGAGGAGCTGGACGGGAGAGGGATTACCATAGCCGTGCTGGATTCAGGCATCGGTTCCCATCCGGATTTGTCAGGCAAAGCCATATGTTTTCACGATTTTATCAGGTATAAAAATATGCCGTATGACGATAACGGGCATGGAACCCATGTCTGCGGCATTCTGTGCGGAAACGGCGGACTGTCGGGAGGACGTTTTCGGGGAGTGGCTCCCGGGGCAAGGCTGGCAGTGGGCAAGGTTTTGGACGATAAGGGGGACGGTTCCACAGAGGCCATGCTGGAAGGCATGGAATGGGTACTGGGGATAAGGGAGAAATATGCGGTTAGGATTCTGAATATTTCGGTGGGGATAGGGACGTTGGAGAAAGCCGAACGGGAGAGTGCGCTGCGCCGGAAAGTAGAGGAAATATGGGCAAGCGGAATTCTGGTGGTGTGTGCTGCGGGGAACAAAGGGCCGCGCAGCGGAAGTATTTCCGCTGTGGGCAGCGGCGGGGCGGTGACCGTAGGCTGCCATGACGGCAGATATGGGGCGGACAACCCGGGAAGATGCGAATCCTATTCCGGCAGGGGGATTTTGGGAAGCAGTGTGCGCAAGCCTGACCTGGTGGCTCCGGGAACGGACATCGTGTCCTGTAATGCCAATTACCACAGAATAGGGGGCATGTTCCGCAACGCCTATATTGCGAAGAGCGGCACATCCATGGCTACGCCCATTGTGTCCGGCGCAGCGGCTCTTGTGCTGCAGAAGTATCCCGCCATGACCAACGAGCAATGCAGGCGGATGCTGCAGTACACGGCTACGGACCTGGGACTTCCCTGGAATCAGCAGGGATGGGGGATGCTGAACGTGGAGCGGCTGTTGGAATAGAAGTGCGCGGCTGCCGGCTGACTGCTAAGCCGCAAACAGTAACCATTTGAATACAAAGATCACAATATTTTCAAGAAAAAGATTGACATGTACTCTATGAGTGTATACAATGATACAGTAGTTTCCGGAAGAAAAATATTAATTTTGCCCCGGGGCAGGCGCGCAGGACGGAACCGATTCCCGCAGGTCTATCCCCGGAGGGCAGGAAAAGGAATAAGATGAGTAATTATGATGTAAAGCAGGAAGTCAGCGATAAGTACTCCCTGCGGGGCCGGGTATTCAACAGACTGCGGCAGGATATCCTGAACGGCCGATACGCAGAGCATGAAGAACTGAGAGAAGTGGCAATCGGTGAAGAGATGGGAGTGAGCAGAACACCTGTTCGGGAAGCTTTCCGGCAGCTGGAGCTGGAGGGACTGATACAGATTATTCCCAACAAGGGTGCGTATGTCACCGGTATCACGGAGAAGGATGTGAAGGACATCTATATGATCCGCTCTCTGCTGGAAGGACTGTGTGCCAGATGGGCCACGGAACATATCACCAAAGAGCAGATGGAGGAGATGGAAGAAAATGTGTATCTGGGAGAGTTTCATGCCAGGAAAGGACATCTGGAGCAGCTGGCGGAACTGGATAACCGTTTTCACGACATAATGTATGAGGCCTGCAACAGCAAGCTTCTGGAGCATCAGCTGAAAGATTTTCATCAATATGTGCTGAGGGTGCGCAGAAAAACTTTGGCAAATGTGAACAGAGGGCCGAAGTCCAACGAGGAACATAAACAGATCATGGAGGCGATCAAAAGCGGGAACGAGGCGTTGGCCGAGGAGCTGGCCCATCAGCATATGATTAATGCCTATGAAAATATGGTGAAGAACGGCCTGCATGAAGTATATGTACAGGATGGTCTTGTGTAAAAAAGTAAATAAGGAAAGCGAGGTAAAGGCAATGGACAAGATTAAAATGACGACGCCGCTGGTAGAAATGGACGGAGATGAGATGACCAGGATACTGTGGCAGATGATCAAGGAGGAACTGCTGCTTCCGTATATTGATCTGAAGACAGAGTATTATGACCTTGGACTGGAGAACCGCAACGCCACGGACGATAGAGTGACTGTGGATTCCGCCAAGGCAACGCTGAAGTACGGCGTTGCGGTGAAATGCGCCACCATTACGCCTAACGGAGCCAGGATGAAGGAATATGACCTGAAAGAGATGTGGAAGAGCCCCAATGGAACTATCCGCGCGATCCTGGACGGCACGGTGTTCCGCTCCCCTATTTTGGTAAAGGGAATTGTGCCCTATGTGGCAAATTGGACCAGGCCAATTACCATTGCCCGCCATGCCTACGGCGATGTATACAAAAATGCGGAGATCAAAGTGCCGGGTCCCGGACGGGCTGAGCTTGTTTTTACCGCTGAGGACGGCACGGAGACCAGAGAGCTGATTCATGAATTCAAGGGTCCCGGAATTCTTCAGGGAATTCACAATACCGAGGACTCCATCAGGAGTTTTGCCAGAGCATGCTTCGGCTATGCGGCGGATACAAGGCAGGATTTGTGGTTTTCAACCAAGGATACCATTTCCAAGAAATATGATCATACGTTTAAGGATATTTTTCAGGAAATATATGATACCGAATATCGGGAGAGGTTTGAGGCCTTGGGTATTACCTATTTTTATACCCTGATCGACGATGCGGTGGCCAGGGTGATTCGTTCGGAGGGCGGCTTTATCTGGGCCTGCAAGAATTATGACGGCGATGTGATGTCGGATATGGTGGCTACAGCCTACGGCGATCTGTCCATGATGACTTCCGTGCTGGTATCTCCCAGCGGCGTGTATGAGTATGAGGCTGCCCACGGGACGGTGCAGCGCCATTATTACAAGCATCTGAAGGGGGAGGAGACTTCCACCAATTCTATCGCGACGATTTTTGCCTGGACAGGGGCATTGCGGAAAAGAGGGGAGTTGGACGGCAATGAGGCGCTGGCGTCCTTTGCAGATAAGCTGGAAAGAGCCTGCATCAAGACGGTTGAGGACGGGAAGATGACAAAGAGTCTGTCGCTGATCTCCACCTGTGAGAATCCGGTCATCCTGAACAGCCTGGACTTTATCCGGGCCATTCGGGAGACCATGGACGGCATGCAGTGAGAACGTTATTCGGCTAATTCCTCCCATTGGCTGTACAGGGCTTCCAGCTCTTCGCCGATTTCCGCCTGTTCCGCGGCAAGGGCCTGGAGTCTGGAGGCCTGGGTTCCAATGGAGGGATCGCTCATCAGAGCATTAATCTCGGCGTTCCTGCTTTCCAGGGACGCTATTTTAGACTCGCATTTTTTCAGGTCGTTCTCCCGTTTGCGGATTCGGGCCTGTTCTTCCTTTCTGGCCAGCCAGTTTGCCTTGTTGCCGGATTCCTGGGCCCGGGGAAGAGAATCCCCGCCCTCAGGGGCAGGGAGCGGCGTTTTTCTGTCCCTGTTTAACGCGGCAGTCACTGTGTCACGTTTTTCCAGGTAATAATCATAATTCCCCAAATAATTCACAAACGAGTGCGCTGTCAGATCGAGTATTCTATGGGCGGTGCGGTTGATGAAATAGCGGTCGTGAGACACATAGAGCACGGTCCCCTCATAATGGTTGAGGGCATCCTCCAGGATTTCCTTGGACGCAATGTCCAGGTGATTGGTGGGCTCGTCCAGAATAAGAAAGTTGGCGTTTCCCAGCATCAGCTTTGCCAGGGAGACCCGTCCGCGCTCGCCGCCGCTCAGATCGTTGATCCGTTTGATCACATCATCGCCGGTGAATAAAAAAGCGGCAAGAAGATTTCGGATTTCCGTGTGGGTGAGGTTGGGATAATCATCGGAAATCTCATCAAACAGGGTCTTCTCCCCGTGCAGTACATGGTGTTCCTGATCATAATAGCCGATCTCCACATTCGTGCCCAGCCGAAAACGTCCGCTGTCCGCTGGCAGAAGGCGGTTGAGAATTTTCAGCAATGTGGTTTTTCCGGTTCCGTTGTCTCCGATGACGGCAACATGTTCTCCCCGTTTGATCTCGAAGGTTGCATGGTCAAAGAGAAGGTTCTGACCGAAGGATTTGCTCAGGTCTTCCACAGTCAGCACATCGTTTCCGCTCTGTTTTCTGGGAACAAGACGGATATGCATATCTGTGCGGGCCTGAGTGGGCTTTTCCAGTATGTCCATTTTTTCCAGCAGTTTTTCTCGGCTTTCGGCGCGCCGGATAGATTTCTCCCGGTTAAAGGAGCGCAGTTTTTCAATGACTTCTTCCTGATGCCGGATCTCCCTCTGCTGGTTCAGGTAGGCGTTTACCGCGGCTGTCCGCAGCATTTCCTTTTTCACCGCATAGTCGGAATAGTTGCCTGCAAAGGAGGTTGCCTTTGTCTGATCGATCTCAATGATCTTAACGGCAATCCGGTCCAGGAAATAGCGGTCATGGGAGACGATGATGACAGCTCCTTTATAATTCAGCAGATAAGTTTCCAGCCAGGCGATTGAATTCATGTCCAGATGATTGGTAGGTTCGTCCAGAATGATCAAATCCGGTTTCTGCAGGAGAAGTTTGCCCAGGGCAACCCGCGTTTTCTGCCCTCCGGAGAGTATGGCTGCGGACTGGTCAAATTCATCTTCGGTGAAGCCAAGTCCTTTCAGGACGCCTGTGACCTCGCTTTTGTAGGCATAACCGTTTGCGCTTTCGAAAGCATGAGTCAGATCCGCGTATTGTTTCATCAATTCGTCCAGAGCGGCGCCCCCGGCTGAGGGCATGGCGGTCTCACACTTGCGGATACGGCGCTCCAGGTCAATCAGATGCTGTTTTACGGACAGAAGCTCTTCATAGATCGTATTTTCGGTATTCACGGCGCCGTCCTGGGCCAGATACCCGCAGGTTTTGTTTCTGGAGAAGGTGACCGTGCCCGAGTCAGGGGACATTTCCCCTACGATAATGCGCAGCAGGGTAGTTTTCCCTGCGCCGTTTATTCCTACGATGGCCGCTTTTTCGTAATCTTCTATATGAAAACTGATATTTTGCAGTACGGTGTTTTCCATAAAAGCCTTGCTTATATTTTGACAGGATAGTATCATGGTATATGTCCTTTCATCCGGAGGTGTCCCAGGACACGCGGCAGTTCGGACAGGATGCCGAACCGTCAATGGGACATGGTTCCGGAGATATTTGCGCACATTTATTGTACTGTGAAACGGGAGTGCTGTCAATGTGAAGTTGAATGGCCAATAGCCTTGACATGAATTTGACATTTTGCTATGATAAATGAGGCGGTTATTTACTGCCATGTACAAGTGGAGGTAACGACCTTGGAAGAGAAGGAAATTTCGCAGGCTGTCATTGGCCGTCTGCCCAGGTACTTTCGGTATCTGGGGGAACTGAAGGACGGGGGAGTGGAGAGAATCTCGTCCCAGGATTTAAGCGAACTGATGAAAGTGACTGCTTCCCAGATACGGCAGGATTTCAATAATTTTGGCGGCTTTGGCCAGCAGGGGTACGGATACAATGTAGAGTATCTGTACAATGAGATCGGCAAGATTCTCGGTCTGGACAGGCGGCACAATTTTATCATCATCGGCGCGGGGAATCTTGGACGTGCGCTGGGCAATTACCTGAATTTTGAGAAGCGCGGGTTTATTTTCCGCGGAATGTTTGACGGGAATCCCGAGCTTGTAGGCATGGAGGTAAGGGGAGTCAGAGTGAGGCCGATGGAAGAAATGGAAGAGTTTGTTGCGGCTAACCGCATTGATATAGCCGTGCTGACCATTCCCAAGAACGGCGCTGTGGCCGTGGCGGAAAAGCTGGTCCAGAACGGAATCCGGGCTATCTGGAATTTTGCCCATGTGGATTTAAACGTTCCGGAGGGGATTCAGGTAGAAAATGTCCATCTGTCGGACAGTCTGATGAAATTGTCTTATAATATCCGCCGGGGAACCGGAACGGACAGGAAAAATGTCTGATGGGAGGTGTGCGCGGAAGATGAAGCACAAGGGAGAGGACGGCCAGCGAGAGACCTTTATCAGGGCGCTGCAGGGGAAGAAAATCCCTATACTTACGCTTGACAACAAATGGTATCAGCTTCTGGACGAAGAGAACAGGAGATCGCTGAGCGGTCTGGAGGAGCAGCTGAATACTCTGCTTAAGCAGCAGGGAAAGCTGAATAATGAGGTAAAAGAGATAAAGCGGCTGAAGAAAAAGCTGATGGGGGAGATTGTGGCCGTGATGGACGAGGCAGGCCAGGATACGGATTCAGGCAATTCCCAGAAAATCGAACAGAACAAGAAGCTGGTGGAAGAATGCAACGAGCGTCTGGAAGGGCGTCAGGACGAGCTGCTGGATCTGCCCAGGCAGATAGACGACGCGAATTTTCAGCTGATGCTGGCGACGATGGATCGCTGTTATGAAACCATGCAGGAGAACGGCGAGAATATTCGGGAGACTGCGGAATGGATTTCGGAGATAAGGACGGAACTGAAAAAGCGGCTGGTGAGAAAGCAGGAGATGGAACAGCGCAATCAGGCGATCTATTCTTATATGCACGATGTATTCGGAGCGGAGGTAATAGACATATTTGACATGCAATATAATCCGGAGGATGGGAAGACGGGAATGTCCTGACACAGGAGCAGGCGCTTTTGCTTTATGCGCAGGCCCGTGCATAAAGTGCGGTTCCCCGCACCTGGTAGTTTGCCGCTGAATCGGCCCACGGGCCGCGCGGCGGGCAGGGATAAAATCTCCTCTACCTGATTCACGGAGATGGAGGCATCGCGGCTGCGGGGATGTATCGGCGGCCGGGGTGCTTTTCTGAATTTACAGGAAAATGTGTCCTGTAATTGTAGAAACGGATAAGGCCGGGAGATTAATCACAGGAGGGCAGGATGGAGTATATCGTTTCTGCGTCTGAAATGAGACGCTATGACAGCAATACCATAGAGAAGATAGGGATTCCGGCATGTGTCCTGATGGAGAGGGCCGCTTTGGCGGCTCTGGCTGCCGTGGAGGAACGCTGTGCAGGGAGATTGAGAGGAATTCATGTTCTGATTATGTCAGGTACGGGCAATAACGGGGGAGACGGACTGGCGCTGGCAAGGCTTCTGGCAGAGAAGGGCAGCAGGGTGGAGGTCTGGCGTGTGGGAGAGCGGCAGAAGGCTTCGGACCAATGGCTGCGGCAGGAGAAGATATTGGAAAATTACCCGGTGAAGGTGACGGATGTTCCCGGACGGCAGGACTACCATGTGCTGGTGGATGCCCTTTTCGGGGTAGGGCTGTCCAGGGAGGTGACGGGAATTTACGCAGAGGCCATAGGGCTGTTTAACCGTCTGGAGGGCTGGAAACTGGCGCTGGATCTTCCCAGCGGGATTGATGCCGATACCGGCAGGCTGCTGGGGACCGGAGTGAGGGCAGATATGACGGTGGCCTTCGGCTTTCGCAAGAGGGGGCTGGTGCTGTATCCCGGATGCGGGTTTGCGGGAGAGGTGCGGACAGCGCATATCGGTATTTCCGGGCTGAGCTTTTTCGGCCGGGAGCCCGAGATGTTTGCTTACGATGAGGACACGGCCGCGTTGATGCCGGACAGGGACGAGGCGGGAAACAAGGGGACTTTCGGAAAAGTGCTGCTGGCAGCGGGCAGCGTGGGCATGGCCGGCGCGGCGGTGCTGGCGGCAAAAGCGGCTTTTCGGGCCGGCGCGGGAATGGTGAAGGTGGTAAGCTGCGCGGAGAACCGGGCCATACTGCAGCAGGCGGTGCCGGAAGCTCTTCTGGGTTCTCCGGAGAATCTGACAGAGGAAATGGCCTGGGCGGACGTAGCGGCAGTGGGGCCTGGGCTGGGGAAGGGGGAGGCGGCTGAGAGGTGTCTGACGGAGATTGTGGAAGAAGGCAGTCTCCCTCTGCTGGTGGATGCGGACGGGCTTAATCTGTTGGCGCAGCGGAGTAAGCTTCGGCGGCTGTTGGAGGCCCAGGGCCTGAAAGGACGGCAGATTGTCCTCACCCCTCATGTGGGAGAGCTGGCGCGGCTTACGGGGAAGCCTCTTATGTTCTGTAAGGAAAATCTGGCTGCAGTGGGGACTGAGCTTGCGGCGGCGTATCACGGGGTTGTGGCGGCCAAGGATGCCAGGACGTTCACCTGCGGGGATGGACGCATCTGCGTGAACCTGAGCGGCAACAGCGGCATGGCTACGGCGGGCAGCGGGGATGTGCTGGCAGGCGTCATCGCGGCGTTTATGGCTCAGGGAATGGGGACGTTCAGGGCCGCATCCGCAGGAGTCTGCGTTCACGGCAGGGCAGGGGACTACGCGGCGGCGCAGAGGGGAAAGCATGCCTGCATGGCTATGGACATAGCGGAGGCTGTTGGCAGATTTCCCGGGTAAACGGTAACATTTTCGTATTTCAGACATATGATGGAAGGGGGAGCTTACGGAAAAATAATCCGGCCCGTACTGTTTCTTAGTGTATAGCTTCCGAAAAATTGGCAAAACTATCCTACAAATGCATGACAGAGGGATTGGAATCTGTGTCATGACGAAGGGATTTGGAGGCAAAATGAGAAGAGGAGATGTGTATTATGCGGATTTAAGGCCGGTAATCGGTTCGGAGCAGGGGGGGATCAGGCCTGTGCTTATCGTCCAGAACGATGTGGGGAACAAGCACAGTCCTACCGTGATCTGCGCGGCGATTACATCCAAGATGAACAAGGCGAAACTGCCGACTCACATTGAACTGAATTCTGCATTGTATGACATGGATAAAGATTCTGTGGTTTTGCTGGAACAGCTCAGGACCATAGACAAAAAGCGCCTGAAAGATAAAGTATGCCATTTGGACGGGGAAATCATGAAGAGGGTGAACAGGGCCCTGATGGTGAGCCTGGAATTGGATACATAATAGAATGTAGGCAATTTCAGCCGCTTCTTGACGAACGGACACGGAAATGGTATATTAGGAAGTGCCGTCTGGAAAAACAATTTGGAAGAACGATTTAAAATTGTCGGCATAGAAGAAAAACAATTTGGAGGAACAATTTAAAATGGACGATGGTGGGCCTACTGCCAGTATTATCTGCTTTGCGGTGTTGCTTTTAGTTGACATGTTTGTCTATGGGTTCGGAGCGGCTGTCGGCTCTCTGAACGAAAAGGAGATCGAAAGGAGGGCAGAGGAGGATAAAGACAGGAAATCCATAAGACTGAAGCGGATTATAGACAATCCTGCAAAGTATGAGAATTCGGTGCAGTTGATCACTACTTTGATCAATATAATCATCGGAGCGGTACATCTGATTCTCCTGCTGCGGCTGCTGATGCAGGGGGTGGATTATGTGACAAAGCAGCAGGTGAGGCTGGCGGCCGTACCTACGGGTGTGGTGTTGGCGCTGGCTGCATTTCTCTCTGTATTTCTGCTGCTGTACATAGTGCTTACTCTGGGCGTCCGCGTGCCCAGAATGTTTGCCCTCAGGGCGCCGGAGAAATGGGCTTACTTCTGTATAACTCCTGTGTCAGTCATGATGGGGGCAGTTGCGCCGCTGGTGGGACTGGTGAGTCTGACTACAGGGGGGATTCTCAGGCTGTTCGGCATTCACGGAGATGCGGACGAGGCCGACGTGACGGAAGAAGAGATTATCAATATGGTCAACGAGGGCCATGAGCTGGGAGTAATCCAGGCCACGGAGGCGAAGATGATTTCCAATATCTTCGAATTCGGCGACAAGGAAGCGCAGGATATTATGACGCACAGGACGAACATTGTGGCCATTGACGCGGATATGCCTCTGGGAGAAGCGCTTACGTTCATGCTGGACGGGATAAACAGCCGTTATCCTGTCTATGAGGAGAATATCGATCATATTATCGGTATTCTGCATCTGAAGGATGCCATGCGTTTTCATGCGGATGTGGGAAATCTTACCCGTCCGCTGAAAGAGCTGGAGGGGTTGATGCGTGAGCCGGTGTTTATTCCCAGGACAAGGAATATCGATCAGCTGTTTCGGGAGATGCAGGCAGGCAAGCAGCAGATGGTTGTGGTAGTGGACGAGTACGGCCAGACGGACGGGCTTGTGGCCATGGAGGATATTCTGGAGGAGATCGTCGGGAATATTCTGGACGAATATGACGAGATCAGCGAGCACATTGAGGAAAAGGGAAACGACGAGTATATTATCGAGGGCAAGACGCCGTTGGAGGAGCTGGAGGAGCATTTCGGCATTTCCTTTGAAGACGAGACTTTCGAGACGTTAAACGGGTTCCTTATTGCGAGAATGGACAGAATACCGGAACCGGATGAACAGTTTGACGTAGATTACTGCGGATTCAACTTTAAGGTGCTGTCTGTGGAAAACAAGATGATTCAAAGCGTACAGGTGACCAAGCTGCCGGATCCGGAAGAGGAGCAGCAGGAAGAAGTATCTTCCTCAAAGAGAGACGGGGATAAAATTTAAAAACAAAAAACAAAATAAATTAAGGGAGAAGGAGATACAATATGTCAGGACATTCAAAATTTGCCAATATTAAGCATAAAAAAGAGAAAAACGATGCGGCGAAGGGAAAGATTTTTACGATTATCGGAAGGGAGATCGCCGTTGCGGTGAAGGAGGGCGGCCCGGATCCCAATAATAATTTCAAGCTGGCTACAGTCATTGCCAAGGCCAAGGTAAACAATATGCCCAATGATACCATTGAGAGGGGCATAAAAAAGGCTGCGGGAGACGTGGGCAATGTAAATTACGAATATGTGACCTATGAGGGCTACGGGCCCAACGGCATCGCCATTATTGTGGATGCGCTTACAGACAATAAAAACCGCACCGCGGCCAATGTGAGAAGCGCTTTCACGAAGGGACAGGGAAATGTGGGCACGCCGGGCTGTGTGTCTTTCATGTTCGACAGAAAGGGACAGATCATTATTGACAGGGAAGAATGCGAGATGGAGACAGACGATCTGATGATGGCTGCTCTGGATGCCGGCGCAGAGGATTTCAACGAGGAAGAGGAGAGCTATGAGGTGCTGACCGATCCGGACAGCTTTGAGGAGGTCCGCAGAGCGCTGGAGGAAGCGGGAGTGCCGATGATGAGCGCGGAAGTTACCATGATTCCGCAGAATTATGTTGAACTGACCGATGAAAATGCCGTAAAGAACCTGCAGAAGACTCTGGATATTCTGGAGGACGACGATGATGTCCAGGCAGTATATCACAATTGGGATGAGGGCTGACGGACGACGGAGAGAAGAGGTTTTTGGCAGGCCGGGCACTTGTGGGCGGGCTTCCGGAAACGGCAGAAAGGGATAAGTTATGGATAGACTGGCTATCGTGGTACCCTGCTACAATGAGGAAGAGGTACTGAAGCTTGCGTCGGAGGCCCTGCGCGGCGTGTTGGAGGATTTGGTCAGGAAGGAAAAAATCGCTCCTGACAGCTTTATTTTGTTTGTCAACGACGGCAGCAGAGACCGTACCTGGGAATTGATTGAAGAAGAACATGCCGCTTATCCGGTACAGGTGAGCGGTGTGAAGCTGGCCGGGAATGTGGGGCATCAGTTTGCGCTGACTGCCGGGCTGATTACGGCGATGGAGATGAGCGATGTGACTGTCTCCATAGATGCGGATCTGCAGGACGATGTGGACGTGATCGAGGAGATGATTGACAAATTCCATGCCGGCAAGGATATTGTGTACGGCGTCAGAAGAGAGCGCAGGACGGATACCTTTTTTAAGCGCACCTCAGCTCAGGCTTTTTATAAGCTGATGGGCCTTATGGGGGTGAAGACGGTATACAATCATGCGGATTTCCGGCTGATGTCCAGACGGGCAGTGGAGGAATTCTCGAAATACAAAGAGACGAATCTCTTTCTGCGGGGAATGATGCCCTTAATCGGTTACCAGACGGACAGTGTGTACTATGACCGGAAGGAGAGGGCCGCGGGAGAGTCGAAATATCCGCTGAAGAAGATGCTGGCGCTGGCGTTTAACGGTATTTCGTCGTTCAGCGTGAAGCCCATCAGCATGATTCTGGGGATAGGACTGCTGATTATTCTTGTCTCGCTGTTGGCTCTGGCTTACGCGCTGTTTTCCTATTTTACCGGTCATGTGGTACAGGGATGGACTTCGCTGATTCTGTCTATCTGGTTTTTGGGCGGGCTGCAGCTGCTTGCCATTGGCATGGTGGGGCAGTATATCGGAAAGATATATATCGAAGTTAAGCAGAGGCCACGCTATAATATTGAAAAGGTATTGAGCAGCATAGAGATACCGGAGAAGTCCGGAAGAGAAGCGCCGTAAGGCTGAGAAAGGCCTGAGATGAGCTGGAATAAAAATAAATTTGGCTATATAATGTGGTTTTTCTACACGCTGCTGGCGGGAGCCGTGCTGGTGGGCCTGGGATGCGGATTTTCCGCCAGGGCGGGATTTACGGTTTATTGGGGGATTTTGTTCGCAGGGTTGTATGCTGCTCTGGCGGGGGGAGCCGTGCTTCTGCTGAGGCGGGCTGCGCCGGCGATTCTGGCTTTCGGAGAAAGTAAGCGGGGGATGCTGCTGGTATTGGAAGCGGTTTTGACCACGGTTTTTCTGGCGGCAGGGCTTGCGCTGCGGATATACGGCGCGGGAGAGGCCGTGCCTTCCTGGGAGTATTATGATCTGGCCGAAGTGGCGCCGGGAAGGCAGATTCCCCAGCTGGCCCATGGCGCGGAGTATTTTTATGTGGGGATCCTTCACGGCGCGTTTCTTTTGCTGGGCAATCAGTACATTGTGGGATTGTGGCTGCAGATCGTGCTGCAGCTTCTGGCCTCCGCAGCTTTGTATTTTGCGGTGAGAATGCTGTCCGGTTCGGTGGCGGCGCTGACCGCCTGGGGGTTTTGGATGCTGTCGCCTTATATGGTCCAGAGCTCGCTGATGCTGTCGCCCCTGCAGCTGTATTTTCTTGTGCTGGCGGCAGCGGCGGCTCTTTTGCTTCCTGGTTTCTGCGGGCGGTTCAGTCCCACGGCATTTCTCTTTATGGGCGTGCTGACGGCGGGCTGCTGTTATATGGATATCACGGGACTGCTGCTTCTGTTTCCTGTGCTGGCGGCAGCCTGCGGGGAGCGGGAGGAAAATGTCTCTAAAGGCAGGCGGGCTGCTGCCGTACTGTTGGCTTTTGGGGGGATTGTTCTGGGTTTGGGCATCTTCTTCTGCACGGATGCGCTTTTCAGCGGGAAATCAATCGGCGGGGTGGCACAGGCGTGGTTTGCGCTGTATCGGCCGGAAAGTTTCCGCCTGCCGGTAGCTGTGGGTTATGCGGGTTCCGAGGCGGAGGGATATGCGTTGGCGGGACTCATGACTTTAGGGATATTCAGCTTTTGGTGTGATCGGAAGCGTGAATACATGGCAGGATATGCGGCAGCTGCCTGGGGTGTGGTACTGGCCGGCTGTTTCGGCATTTTTACGGAAGAAGTGCCCGGTTTTTATTTCCTTTACCTGCTTTTCGCCCTTATGGCGGGAGTAAGCATCCGGCAGTGTCTTCCCGGGAGCCCTGAAACAGAGCCTTTGGCTCAGGAGCAGCCGGAAAATAAACAGGAGGCAGAAACGGAGCTTAAGGAAAGGGGCGCCTCCGGAGAAAACGCTCCTAAGGAGACCTGGGCGGAGGATGAAGCGTTGGAAAGAGAAAAAGAGCTTAAGGAGGAATTCCGCAGGGAGAGGGAAGGAGATGGCTCCGGAGAGGACGGCGTCCTGCAGGAGTCTCCTCAGAAGCAGGTTTGTTTTCTGGAAAATCCGCTTCCGCTGCCTAAGCGGCATCAAAAGAGAGTAATGAATTATGCTCTGGAGGAGGCGTCTGAGGAGGATGATTTTGATTATCCGGTGTCCGAAGGAGATGATTTCGATTTTTAGTACAGAAATAAGTATAATAACGTTCAAAAATACTATAGGTTTTTGGGATAAGAAAATCAATATGGGAAATGCTATCAGGGAGTGCGGAGATACTGCGCTCTCTGATTTTTTTGCACACGGGCATCTCAGGGAAGTATATCGGCAGGAGCTGACAGGTGTCCGGGTAGTGGAGAAGGACGTTCCTTTACTTGATAGCACGGGCCGCGGCGGGCAGGAGAAGGCAGACTTAAGGAAGCAGAGAAGGAGAAGGATATGGCTGAGGAGAGAGAAGATAAGAAGGTAGAAAAAGAAGAACATCAGGACGAGCGGATTGAACAGACCGGTCAGGCCACATTGGACGAGAACGGCAGGCTGGGGAATATTCATTTGATTTCCATCATCGGGGAGATAGAAGGACATGAAAATCTGTCCAATAATTCCAAGACCACCAAGTATGAGCATATACTGCCCAGTCTGGCCGCCATTGAAGACAGTAAGGACATACAGGGGGTGCTGGTGCTTTTGAACACAATGGGGGGTGACGTGGAGGCAGGACTGGCCATAGCGGAGATGATTGCCTCTCTGAGCAAGCCGACAGTCTCCCTGGTACTTGGGGGGAGCCATTCCATCGGGGTACCCATAGCAGTGAGTACGGACTACTCCTATATTGTGCCTACCGGGACTATGGTTATCCATCCTGTGCGCATGAGCGGTATGGTGATCGGCGTGCCCCAGACTTTTGATTATTTTAAGCTGATCCAGGACAGGATTACGGGTTTTGTATGTCAGCATTGCAGAATTGATAAAGGCACCCTTGAAGATTTGATGACGGAGACGGGGATTCTGACCAAGGATGTGGGCACCATACTGGTGGGAGAGGAAGCGGTAAATCATGGTATCATCGATCAGGTGGGGGGAATCGACAAGGCGATAGAAAAACTGCATTCCATGATAGAGGAGAGGGAGAAGTCAGGATAACAGGATAAAAATTCGCCTTGTAAAGAGGGAAAAAGTGTGCTATAGTAATATAGTATAGTTTGTATGTCATGGTGTATTTTTATATGTAAAAACATATGATGGGGTGAAATAATGGAACAAATTTCATTAAAGATAGGTGAACGTCTGAAAGAAATACGCAATCTGCGTCAATTGACGTTGGATGATGTAGCCAAGTTGACAGGAGTAAGCAAACCGATGCTCGGGCAGATAGAGCGGGGGCAGTCTTCTCCTACAATCAATACTCTCTGGAAGATTTCCACCGGACTGAAGATACCGCTGTCCTTTTTCTGCAGGCAGCAGGAGGCGGAATTTTTGATGGCAAGGCTGGAAGACAGGGAACTGATCATGGAGGAAGACGGGGGAATGAGGGCCTATCCCCTGTTTCCCTTTGACCCGGTGAGGAACGTGGAGATTTTCTACATAGAATTTGACCCTGGGGTGAAATATTCTTCAGAACCCCATCGAAATGGCGTGGAGGAGTATATTTTTGTGTTAGACGGGAAAATTGCTATAGAAGTGGGCGGCGAGAAAATCTGCCTGGACCGGAATCAGGCTCTTCGTTTTAAAGCCGATATCGCTCATGCCTATTACAATCCTGCAGACAGCTGCAGCGTGGTACACGAAATGATCTTTTATCCCGATAATTAGAGTTCCGGATACAGGGAGTTCCCCCGGCTGTTCAGGTCAGGGGAATTTTTTCTGTGGGAATATATCAAGTTGCCTGAACCGGAATGACGGCCAGCTGACTGCAAAGCCGTGAACAGTATCCATGCCGGTAACAGTTCAGTGCCCTGTCTGAACTGTTACCCAGGCCAAACCCGGGAAAAGCCGCGGTTCAAAATATTTGGTGACAAGTCAGGTTAAAGGTGATATAATGGTGAAACGTCAGCAGGGATGTATCGCTGACGGGATGTTTAGCGTAAAAGAGACAAGTGAGGTTGATCAGATGGCTGCTTCCAGCGGAAGGAAAACATCATCTTCAAATAAGAAAACCACCAGAAGCAATGCAAAGAATTCCGTCCGGAATCGAAAGACAAGCGCCGCGCAGGCCGCCAGGGAGAGCGCCCTTTTTCATGAGATAGGGCTTATTGTCCTGTTCGCCGTTATGGTGTTTTTGTTTTGCTGCAATTTCGGCATCGTGGGTTCAGTAGGAAATGCGGTGAGCGGCGTGCTGTTCGGTCTGTTGGGAATGAGCGCATATGTGGCTCCGGCGGCGCTGTTTCTGGCGGTGGCGTTCTGGTTTGCCAATGAGGGGAATCCAAGCGCTGTCAGAAAGCTGGCGGCAGGGATTGTCCTTTTTGTGATGCTGGGAATCGTGTGTGATCTGTTTGCGCAGGGCGCAGGCAGCATGGAAGAATACAATGTCAAGGTTTTGTATGAGGACTGCAGAGACGGAAAGATGGGCGGCGGTGTGCTGGCCGGGAGCATAAGCTTTCTGCTGCAGAGCTATCTGGAGACAATAGGCACTGTGCTGGTGGTGATTCTGTGCACAGTGGTGAGCCTGATTCTTTTGACGGAGAAGTCTTTGCTGGGCACCATGAAGCGGGGCGGGAGCCGTATGCGTGAATTGTCCAGGGAGGATGCACAGAGGCGCAGAGAGATGGCCGAAGCGCGGAGGCAGGAGCAGGAAGAGAATACGGAACGGCGCAGAGAGATGGCTGAAATCCGGCGTCAGGAACGGGAAGAGAATACACAGCGCAGAAAGGAATCGGCCAGGCTCAGGCGGCAGGCCCAGGAGGAACAGCGGGCTAGAAAGGCTGAGGAGCGCAGGCTGAGGGCGGAAGAAAAGGAAAACGAGAAGATCCTTCGGATGGAGAAGAAGGTCTCCGGCGTCATGCTGGATACTGCCTTGTCCAGACCGGAAGATGTGATAAACCGCAGGGATGATGTCCATGAAATTATCCTGGCGGAGGAGACGGAAGAGCTGCCTGTGGAGAAAGAAACCGCAGGAAGGGCGGAGAAACCCGCTGCAGTGGAAAACGGCGGGGAAAACGGAGCCATTCAGGGGACAAAAGAGGCGGAGGAGGAATTCTTTCCTGTCTTGGAAGATGCCCAGGAAGATGAGGAGGAATTTTTTGATTCCTGGGGGCGGGTGGCTTCGGAAGGCATGCCTGAGTTCACCGTCAGAGTACATAAGGAGGGATTGAACGGGGAGGCTTTTGCTGCGGCCATGGCCATGGCGCCGGAGACTTATGAGAGCAGGTATGCGGGAAACGGACCTGCCCGGGAGTATGAGGATGAGCAGCAGGAATACCCGGAGAGCGGGAATGGGCAGGAAGCGTCGGAGGAAAAATTCTGGCCTCATGAGGACTGTATAACGGAATATGAGATAAAGACAGACGATATAAAAGATCAGGCGTCAGAGGCAAACCGGTTCGGCGGAGATATTTCCTATGGGGGAGGGAGTTCTTCCGGACCTGAAAGCGGAAGAACTTCCGCTGTTTCGGAAGAAAACGGGCAGAGGCGGACGCCTTCCGTTCCGGTTCGGCGGGAGGAGATCTCGGGAAGGCTCGGTTCGGAAACCGGCGGGGAAAACAGGATCGCGCCTGCCGGGCCCAGACCTGCCGCTTTTCCTGCGGAGCAGGGGGGCAGGGTTGCGCCGGAGATCGACGCGCCGAAAAAGTATATGCTTCCGCCTGTGAATCTGCTGCAGAAGGGGACGGGCGCAACCGGCGATTCCACCCGGGAACTGCAGGAAACAGCCCTGCATCTTCAGCAGACCCTTGCAACTTTCGGGGTGAAGGTGACGATCACGGATATCAGTCAGGGACCCAGTGTAACCCGCTATGAACTGCAGCCTGAGCAGGGAGTGAAGGTATCGAAAATTGTAGGGCTTACGGATGATATCAAGCTGAATCTTGCGGCCATGGATATCAGAATAGAGGCGCCTATCCCCGGAAAAGCGGCTATCGGGATAGAGGTGCCCAACAAGGAAAATATGACGGTGGCTCTGAGAGATTTGCTGGAGAGCAGGGAATTCAGGGACTTTCAATCCAACATTGCCTTTGCGGTGGGCAAGGATATCGCCGGGAAGGTGGTGGTTTCGGATATTGCCAAAATGCCGCACATGCTTATCGCGGGCGCCACGGGTTCGGGAAAGTCCGTCTGTATCAATACCCTGATCATGAGTATTTTGTATAAGGCTCATCCGGATGAGGTGAAACTGATTATGGTGGATCCCAAGGTGGTGGAGCTGAGTATTTATAACGGAATTCCTCATTTGCTGATTCCCGTGGTGACGGATCCCAAGAAGGCTTCCGCCGCGCTGCACTGGGGAGTGACGGAGATGGAGGACAGGTATCGGAAATTTGCGGAATGCAATGTGCGGGATTTAAAGGGATACAATAAAAAGCTGGAGGCGCTTTGGAATAAGGGAGAGGAGAACGTGCCCAGGAAGCTTCCCCAGATTGTGATCATTGTAGACGAGCTGGCGGATCTGATGATGGTATGTCCGGGGGAGGTGGAAGAATCAATCTGCCGCCTGGCGCAGCTGGCCAGGGCCTGCGGCATCCACCTGATTATTGCCACCCAGCGGCCCAGCGTGGATGTCATTACCGGGCTGATCAAGGCGAACATGCCCAGCAGGGTGGCGTTCTCCGTGTCCAGCGGAGTGGATTCCCGAACCATACTGGACATGGTGGGCGCGGAGAAGCTTCTGGGAAAGGGAGATATGCTTTATTACCCCCAGGGCTATGCCAAGCCGGCCCGTGTACAGGGCGCCTTTGTGTCCGACGACGAAGTCTCCGCTGTGGTTGACTTTCTGAAAAACCAGGCTCTGGGCAATACTTATGCGGAGGAAGTGGAGGAGAAGATTGCCAATATGGGCAGCGGTTCAGGCGGAGCCGAGAAATCCTCCGGCGGAAGCGACGTAGACGAGCTTTTTGAACGGGCCGGACGCCTGATCATAGATAAAGACAAAGCGTCTATCGGCATGCTGCAAAGAGCGCTTCAGATCGGTTTCAACAGGGCGGCCAGAATTATGGATCAGCTCTGTCAGTACGGTGTAGTGGGAGAAGAGGAGGGAACCAAGCCCAGAAAGATTCTCATGAGCCCGGAGCAGTTTGAGCAGCTGCTGGAGGAAGTGGCATAGCGGTATCAGGCGGAAGGGACAGCCGAAAAAAAGAGCAGAAAAGGAGAAGGCCCATGAAAACAGACATACAGATCGCACAGGAAGCAGTGATGGAACCTATTGCGCAGGTAGCCGGGAGGCTGGGGATTCAGGAGGATGAGCTGGAATTATACGGCAGATATAAGGCAAAGCTGTCGGAAGGGTTTCTGGAAGGATTGGAGAAGAGACCCTCCGGAAAACTGATTCTGGTGACGGCAATCAACCCGACTCCTGCGGGAGAGGGCAAGACTACCACCAGCGTAGGCCTGGGCCAGGCATTCGGCAAATTGGGGAAAAAGGCGGTTATCGCTCTGCGGGAGCCTTCCTTGGGTCCCTGCTTCGGCATCAAGGGCGGAGCGGCAGGAGGCGGATATGCGCAGGTGGTTCCCATGGAGGAGCTGAATCTTCATTTTACGGGAGATTTTCATGCCGTCACTTCCGCAAACAATTTGCTGGCGGCTCTGCTGGATAATCATATTCAGCAGGGAAACGCGCTTAGAATCGATACGAGGCAGATTGTGTGGAAGCGTTGTATGGATATGAACGACAGGGTGCTGCGCAACATTGTGGTAGGCCTGGGGGCAAAGACAGACGGGTATGTGCGGGAGGATCATTTTGTGATCACCGTGGCCAGCGAGATTATGGCCATACTGTGTCTGGCCAGAGACATGAAGGATTTAAAGGAGCGGCTGGCCAGAATAATCGTGGCTTACAATGAGACGGGAGAGCCGGTGACAGCGGGAGACTTGCAGGCGGTGGGAGCCATGGCAGCGCTGCTGAAGGATGCGCTGAAACCGAATCTGATCCAGACGCTGGAACATACGCCGGCTTTGGTGCACGGAGGTCCCTTTGCCAATATTGCCCATGGCTGCAATTCGGTCAGGGCTACAATGGCCGCGTTAAAAATGGCGGATTACTGCATCACTGAGGCGGGTTTCGGCGCGGATTTAGGCGCGGAGAAATTTTTCGACATTAAGTGCCGGATGTCGGGGCTGAAGCCGGATGCCGTAGTACTTGTTGCAACGGTGCGCGCATTAAAGTATAATGGAGGAGTGAAGAAAGAAGATCTCGGCCAGGAGAACCTGGATGCTTTGAAACAGGGAATCGCTAATCTGGAGAAGCATATTGAGAATTTACATAAATACGGTGTCCCGGTTGTGGTGACGCTGAATTCTTTTGTGACCGATACGGAACAGGAGATCAGTTTTGTCAGAGAGTTCTGTGAGGAGAGAGAATGCCGGTTCGCGCTGTCCGAGGTGTGGGCAAAGGGAGGCGAAGGCGGCATTGCTCTGGCGGAGAAGGTGTTGGAAGTATTGGCAGCCGGAGAGAACAGTTTCCATACGCTGTATGAGGACGAGATGCCTCTGGAGGATAAAATACGGACGGTGGCGAAGGAAATATACGGGGCCGGGAGCGTGGTTTTTTCGGCGGCAGCCAAAAGGCAGCTTCGTAAGCTGACAGAGCTGGGCTTCGGAAAGCTGCCGGTCTGCATGGCGAAAAATCAGTATTCTCTCTCGGATAATCCCAAGCGCCTGGGACGTCCCAGCGGTTTTGAACTAACTGTCAGAGAGGTGTATGTGTCCGCGGGAGCCGGGTTTGTGGTAGCGCTGACAGGAGATGTGGTGACAATGCCCGGCCTTTCCAAGAACCCTTCGGCATTTGGGATTGATGTAAATGAGGACGGTGCGATTACCGGGCTGTTCTGATATAGAGGTAGAGTGGAGATGAAGTGTCCCAATTGCGGAGAGGAAATGGCCGAGGGCACTCTGTATTGTGAATCTTGCGGTGAAGATATTCACATTGTGCCTGATTTTGAACCTGAGCTGGAACGCGACATGGAGCAGACCATCAATAATATTCTGGAAGAGCTTCATGAGGATATGGCCGGGGAAGAGGAGCCGGGGGCTGCAGAGAAAGCCGAAGAGGGATGGGAAGAGTCGGACACGGAGCAGGGAACCGCGCCCAGGAAAAGGCGGTGGATTAAGGTGCTGCTGGCTCTGGTGATTCTTCTGGGGCTTGCGGCAGGCGGCGCGGCGTGGTATGTCTATGGCTATTATTCCGAGGATTTTCAGGTAGACAGGGCCGAGCAGTGTATTTCTCTTGGGAAATACGATGAGGCATTAGTCCATTACAGCCGTGCCCTGGAACTTGACAGCGGCAATGTCGAGTTGATGTTCAGCTTAGCAGATGTATATTATCTGAAAAACAATAAAATTGAATATGAGTTTCTCCTGCGGGAGATTGTGAAAAACCAGAATACTACCGCCGAGCAGCTGAACGGCGCTTACGGGAAGCTGATTGCCATATATCGGGACAGAGGAGACTATCAGACGATCAATACATTGCTGCTGGCAAGCGGTAACGAATCGCTGATGTCCACATACCAGAGCTACATTGCCAGGGCGCCGGAGTTCAGCGTAAACGAGGGATACTATACCAGTATTCAGCCGCTGAAGCTGACTGCGGCCGGAGCCGGAAAGATTTATTATACAATGGATGGGAGCAGGCCCACCAAAGACAGCACTCAGTATACGGCGCCGATCATATTGGAAAACGGAGACTATGTGATTACTTCCTATTTCGTCAATGAGAGGGGTACGGAGAGTGAGATTGTGTCCAAGGAATACCATATTGAGAACAATGAAATTCCCGCCCCGGAGATCAGTGCGCTGAGCGGTGAATACAATTTTCCGATTTTTATCGAGGTCACCAGTGAGAGCGAGGATGTATATTATACCACGGACGGCAGTGAGCCTACCTGTTCCTCAACTGTATACACAGGTCCCATTCCCATGCCGTTGGGCAAGTCCTGTTTTAAGTTTGCCAGGATTGTAGAAGGAGTGACAGGGACCATTGCGGAGCGGAATTACCGATTGGTGATGAATACGGACTATACCACGCAGGAGGCAGTGGATTCCATCATTGAGCACGCGCTGGGCACCGGAAAAATCTATGACAGGGAAGGTCACTTTGACGAGTCAGGAGATTCCTATCAGTATGAGTATCTATATGTGCGCAATATTAACAAAGTGGATGACTTTTATGTAATAGCGGAGTATTACCGCACGGCGGACGGCGGCGTGACCAGAACGGGGAATAACTTTGCGGTAAATGCTTATACGGGAAAGCGTTACAAGCTGGAGCGGGATGACAAAGGCCGCCTGAGCCTGATTGATTTTGAAGAAAGGGAAGATTCTTCGGAAGAGGAGTAGAGAGGTGGATTATGTATAGAATTGTAAGGAAACAGGAACTTACCACAAACATTTATCTCATGGATGTGGAAGCGGCGAGAACGGCAAAAACCTGCCAGCCGGGACAGTTTGTCATTGTGCGCACGGATGCCGAGGGGGAGAGAATTCCTCTTACCATCTGTGATTACGACAGAGAGAAGGGAACCGTGACCATCGTATTTCAGTGCGTTGGAGCCGCAACCCAAATGATGGCGGAACTGAAAGAGGGGGATGCCTTCCGGGATTTTGTGGGTCCTCTGGGATGCCCTTCCGAATTGGTGAATGAGGATACAGAGGAACTGAAAAAGAAGAAAATCCTCTTTGTGGCAGGGGGCGTGGGAGCGGCTCCGGTGTATCCTCAGGTGAAATGGCTCCATGAGCATGGCGTGGCTGCGGATGTGATCGTGGGAAGCAAGACCAAAAATCTGCTGATTCTGGAGAAGGAGATGGAGGCTGTGGCCGGGAATCTCTACATTACCACGGACGACGGTTCCTATGGAAGAAGCGGCATGGTGACCCAGACTATCAAGGACCTGGTTGCAGAAGGAAAGCAGTATGATCTGTGCATTGCCATCGGTCCCATGATCATGATGAAATTTGTATGCCTGCTGACCAAAGAGCTGAATATTCCCACTGTGGTGAGCCTGAATCCCATTATGGTGGACGGCACGGGCATGTGTGGGGCCTGCCGTGTAACTGTAGACGGAAAAGTGAAGTTTGCCTGTGTGGACGGGCCGGAGTTCGACGGCCATGCCGTGAATTTCGACGAGGCCATGCGGCGTCAGACCATTTATAAGACAGAGGAGGGCAGGGCCATGCTGAAGCTCCAGGAGGGGGATACCCACCATGGCGGCTGCGGGAACTGCGGTTGATAGAGAATATGGAGGAGTGACAATAAATGGATGTTTTAACGAAGATTCCGGTAAGGGAACAGGATGCCAGAGAGCGTGCAGCCAATTTTGAGGAAGTATGTCTGGGTTATAATCAGGAGGAAGCCCAGGCAGAATCGGCCCGCTGTATCAACTGCAAAAACGCCCAGTGCGTCAAGGGATGCCCGGTGGCCATTGATATTCCAGGCTTTATTGAAAAAGTAAAGGAGGGGGATATTCAGGAGGCCTATCAGATTATCAGCCAGTCCAGCGCGCTTCCGGCAGTCTGCGGGCGTGTATGTCCCCAGGAGACCCAGTGCGAGGGGAAATGCATCCGGGGGATCAAGGGAGACCCTGTCTCCATCGGCAAACTGGAGCGTTTCGTGGCAGACTGGGCAAGGGAAAAGGGAATCAGGCCCAGGGGCGCGGAAGAGAGAAAGGGAAAGAAAGTCGCCGTGATCGGTTCCGGTCCTGCAGGCCTGACCTGTGCGGGAGATCTGGCCAGGATGGGATATGACGTAACCATTTTCGAGGCCCTTCACGAGCCGGGAGGAGTATTGGTGTACGGAATTCCGGAATTTCGTCTTCCGAAGAAAGCGGTTGTGGCGGAAGAGATTGAGAATGTGAAAGCCCTGGGCGTGAAGATTGAGACTAATGTGGTGGTGGGAAAGTCCGTCACCATTGACCAGTTGATTCAGGAGGAAGGGTTCGAGGCTGTATTTATCGGTTCCGGCGCCGGACTTCCCAAATTCATGGGCATTCCCGGGGAGAATTCCAACGGCGTTTTCTCCGCCAATGAGTACCTCACCAGGAGCAATCTCATGAAGGCCTTTGAAGACGATTCCAATACGCCTATTATGCACAGCCGAAAAGTAGCTGTTGTGGGAGGCGGAAACGTGGCCATGGACGCGGCCAGGACGGCTCTGCGCCTGGGGGCGGAAGTGCATATCGTGTACCGCCGCAGCGAGGAGGAGCTTCCGGCCAGAGTGGAGGAGGTTCATCATGCCAAAGAGGAGGGAATCATTTTTGACCTGCTGACCAATCCCACGGAGATTCTGGCGGATGAAAAGGGATGGGTGACAGGCATGAAATGCATTCGGATGGAACTGGGAGAGCCGGACGCCTCCGGGCGCAGACGTCCTGTGGAGATTCCGGATTCCGAATTCACCATGGAACTGGATACGGTGATCATGTCTCTGGGCACTTCCCCCAATCCCCTGATTTCCGCTACTACCGAGGGACTTGAGACCAACAAGTGGAAATGCATCGTGGCAGAGGAAAGCAACGGGCAGACCAGCAAGGAAGGGGTCTACGCGGGCGGCGACGCCGTCACAGGCGCTGCTACCGTAATCCTGGCCATGGGTGCCGGAAAGGCGGCAGCGAAAGGAATAGACGAATACTTAAGCGGCAGGTAATACGCACCCATGGCCAGCCATGAGGTGCCGGAAAGGCGGCAGCGAAAGGAATAGACGAATACTTAAGCGGCAGGTAATACGCACCCATGGCCAGCCATGAGGTGCCGGAAAAGCGGCAGCGAAAGGGATAGACGAATACTTAAGCGGCAGGTAATACGGCAGCGAAAGGGATAGACATGTGTTTAAGCGGCAGGATATGCCTGGTAAAGCCTGGGCATGTCCTGCTAAACAAGAATTGCAGGAGAAATATTATGGTAAAACATATTGTGTTATGGAATTTTGCGGAGGGACTTTCCGGGGAAGAGAAAAGACAGGCAGGAGAGAAAATGAAGGCGTTGTTGGAGCCTATTAAAGCCCTGGTGCCCGGAGCTGTGGAAATTCAGGTGATTCGGAATCAGCTGTCTTCCAGTAACTGCGACATTGCACTGACTTCCACTTTTGAAACTCTGGACGCGCTGATGACCTATCAGAATCATCCGGCCCATGTGGAAGCCGGAAAATATGTCAGGAGCGTTACCTGCAACAGAACCTGTATGGATTATGAATTTACATCTAAGTAGTGTCATGTGCTTTGTTCTAAGCTGATTCAGAAGAAGAAAGTAGGTAGACAGATATGCCTTGGTGTCCAAAATGTAAAAGCGAGTATAGGGATGGTATTTCGAATTGCGCCGACTGCGGAAGCGCGCTGGTGGATGATGCGCGGTTAAATGTTCCCTATCGGGACAATGCCGAGAGAGCCAGTGATAATCGTTCTTCCGCATGGGTCTTACTGGCTGTGGGAGGTCTGGGAATCATCGTTTTGGTGCTTGGAATCACAGGAGTGATACCGCTGCATTTCAGGAATGCCTATCTGTTCTATGGTGTAATGGCCGCCGTGTTTATCTTATTTGTGGTGGCCGGCATCGTATCTATGAAAAACGCCCTGAAATTTGAAAAACGTGCAGAATCCGAAAATTCTGTCAAAGCAGCGCTTCTGGAGTGGTGCAGACAGAATCTCCGGGCAGAGGAGCTGGACCGGCAGATTGAGATAGAGAGAGGCCGGTCTATGGAGAGAAGTCATTCCATGGAGGAAAGTCATTCTATGGAGGAAAGTTACTCCGTGGAGGAAGGGGAAGTTCTCTTTTTTAAACGTTTTGAAATCATTAAGGCCAGGCTGAACCATCAGTTTCTGAATCTGGATCAGGGATTTCTGGAAAAGCTTATTGACGATACGGTCTATGAGATGGTCTATGGACAGGATAAGGAAACAGAGTGAACAGAGGACATTTGACTGGAGAAATTTGACGGGAGAGCATTTGACAGGGAAGAGGAATCCAATTGAAAATCAGTATTGCTTGTGTGGGTAAAATTAAGGAAAAATTTTACAGAGACGCTGTTGCAGAATATGAGAAACGGTTAAGCAGATACTGCAAACTGGAAATTCTGGAAGTAGCGGATGAAAAAACGCCTGACGGGGCAGGTGCAGCCCTGGAGGAGCAGATCAGGGAAAAAGAGGGAAGGCGCCTTCTGGAGAAAATCCGGGAGGACGCCTTTGTCTGTTCTCTGGAGATTGAGGGGAAACGCCTGACTTCAGAAGGGTTTGCGGGATGGATGGAAGGCCTGGCGGTCAAGGGAACCAGCCATATTGTGTTTGTCATTGGGGGGTCCCTGGGCCTGCATGAGTCCGTTCGCAGGAGGGCAGACATGGCCTTAAGCTTTTCGGACATGACCTTTCCGCATCAGCTGATGCGGGTGATCCTGGCAGAGCAGGTTTACCGGGCTTTTCGTATTATACAGGGGGCGCCATACCATAAGTAAAGGCGAAGTTTTGAGGAAGGCCAGAAAGTGCAGGAAAGCTAAGATTTAGGCGG
>CAJUGL010000021.1 GCA_910586515.1 uncultured Acetatifactor sp. | reverse complement strand
AGCTTATACCTGGTAAGCAAACAGGTTGTGGCATACCTAATTACAATCGTTACAGATTAAAGCGAATGTTTTGAAGAATATCCTGCAGTCAGAATTTAATATGCAGATTAGCCATGTGAACGCCCAGGAGCCGTTAAGTTCAATGGTATTGGAATTTCACGGTGAAAAGTCTATAGATGTTGAAGTTGCAGATAACGAAATGATCAATATTAATTCTTCAATTGATATTTACAGCAGCCTGGCCTATCTTGAAGATCCTTTTGTTATCGATGAACTGGCAAATGGTTTTTCGCACAGATATATTCAACTTGAAAATCACAGGAATGACCTGATAGAGATGCTTACGCAAAAACGCAGCAGGTCTATTGTGAGCAATGTCATGGAAGAGATGATTGTTTCTGAAAAATTAGAGCAGCTTTTTAGCATGTTGAATCATATATGTGAAGGAAAGCTGATCAAGAAAGAAGAAGGGTATGTTTATACATCTTCTCAATATGATGCGCCTTTAGCTTTGTCGAATATATCCACAGGGTTTAAGACATTTTTGATTTTGAAAACCTTGTTGATGAATGGAGCTGTTGAGGAAGGCGGGACTATTATTTTGGATGAACCGGAAATTCACCTTCATCCGGAATGGCAGCTCGTATTTGCAGAACTGATTGTACTGATTCATAAGAAATTTGGTATTCATGTTCTTTTGAACACCCACAGCCCATATTTTTTGAATGCCATAGAGGTTTATTCGGTAAAACATGGTATAGACGACAAATGTAAATACTATTTGGCTTCTTCACAAGCTGAGTTCTCTCGAATTGAGGATGTTACAGATAATATTGAGCGTATTTACAGTAAATTAGCCAGACCCCTGCAGGATTTAGAAAATAAAAGAGGCCAATTATGATCAATTTAGATTTATACCCGATTCTCCGTGATAACAGAGAATCCCTGAATGCTGATAATTGCCCGGATTGAGGAGGAACGGTTGTTACTTTTCACGGGGTGGGATTTCGCTGGCGGATGGCCGTCGTTTCTGTGAGGACTGTAAAAAAACGTCGGTACTTAGGCGCCGTGCTTTGGCGCCTTATGTACCGCTACGTTTTGTCCAAGCGAAAGCGTGTCCGAACAGGAATGACGGCCAGCTGACTGCGAGGCCGAGAGCGCGGGATTTTTAGTAACTCAAAAGAAACTTTACTTTTTCAACTTCTCCCGGCATATTGGCAGACGGGATAAAACATGGTAGAATGGATGAATAATACAGAATCCGCAGGATGCCGCGGCTCCTAAAGAAAGCGAGGAATCACTTATGGACTTAGCGCAAGACAGAACTTACACAATAGCCGATATTTACGCCTTGCCGGACGGCCATCTGAGCATCTGCATTTCTACTTTACTATCTTGCTGAACTTGTTGAAGTTTTAGAAAATTTTTCTTTCACAAAAAAAGGGAATATGCTATACTGGACATAAAGCAAAAAAAACAGGAGAGATCATGGCAGAAAAAAATATGTCAGCAGGCAGTGCTCCGGAAGCGGGCAAATTCAGGCGCGGCGGGCCGGAGCGTGACATATCAGCGAAATCAGGCAGGAAAAAATCTTCCGGGCGTCTGAAAAAATACAATACGATGATGCTGCGTATTTCAGTGGCGCTTCTGGTGATATTCAGCGCTGCGCTGTTGGGCAGGATACAGAGTCTGAACCGGTCCATAGAGAGTCTGTCGGCACAGGCCAGGCGGATGGCGCAGGTGGCGGCCGAGCGGCAGGAGAAGCTGCAGCTGGTGACGGAGGAGCTGGAGAACGCATTGCAGGAGGGACGGGATACACAGAGGGATGAGAAGCCGGCGGGAGAGGACGCCGTCCGGGAAGAACAGGAGGACGATGAAGGGGAAAGCATTCCCGAAATTACCGCTGCCCACAAGGTTTATCTGACCTTTGATGACGGTCCGGGTACCAGTACGGAGGAAATCCTGGAGATTTTAGATCGGTATGACGTAAAAGCCACTTTCTTCGTGGTGGGGAAGGAAGGGGAGGCAGCCGAGGAGTCCATGCGGCAGATTGTGGAGGCCGGGCACACGCTGGGAATGCACAGTTACAGCCATAAGTACGGGGAACTGTACGCTTCCGTGGAAAACTTTGCGGAGGATTTAAAAAAGCAGCAGGATTACATTTATGAAGTCACAGGCGTGAAGAGCACGGTATATCGGTTCCCCGGAGGCAGTTCAAACACGGTGAGCAAGATTGATATGGGGGAGTTTGCCCGATATCTGGACAGAGAAGGGGTGCGTTTTTTTGACTGGAATATCTCCTCCGGCGACGGAGGCAGCTATCTGTTCCCGGCGGATACCATCATTGAGAACTGCACCGCCAACATCAGCAAATACCAGACGTCCATTGTACTGATGCATGACACGGAGGCGAAGACTACCACCAGGGAGGCGCTGCCGGTAATCATCGAGAAGATTCAGGCCATGGAAGATACGGTGATTTTGCCGATTACGGAAGAGACTGTCCCGGTGCAGCATATAGACTGGCAGGGCGCCGACGAGTGAAGGAACGAAATTGCGGAAAAACAGAAACGGACAGACGGAACATAATAAAACAGAGAGGATGTGGTAGCTACGCGCAGGATATTATTGAAGTTGAGCGGCGAGGCCCTTGCAGGGGAGAAAAAGACAGGCTTTCATGAGGATACGGTGAAAAAAGTTGCCCTGCAGGTGAAGGCGCTGGCGGATGACGGCATACAGGTGGGCATTGTCATCGGCGGCGGGAACTTCTGGAGAGGGAGAACCAGTGAAAATATCGACCGGGTGAAAGCGGACCAGATCGGAATGCTGGCTACGGTGATGAATTGTATTTATGTGTCGGAGATTTTCCGTTCCGTGGGAATGAAGACGGAAATCCTGACGCCCTTTGTCTGCGGTTCTTTCACGGAACTTTTCTCCAAGGACAGGGCGCTGGCGGATTTTGCGGAGGGACGGGTGGTATTTTTTGCCGGAGGAACGGGGCATCCTTATTTCTCCACGGATACGGGAGTGGTACTCCGGGCGGTGGAGGTGGAGGCGGACGTCATTTTGCTGGCAAAGTCCATTGACGGCGTGTACGACGACGATCCCTGTAAGAATCCGGCGGCCAGAAAGTACGACGAGGTGACCATTGACGAGGTGGTTGCGAAAAACCTTCAGGTAGTGGATATGACGGCTTCCATTCTGGCCAGGGACAATAAGGTGCCTATGTGGGTGTTTGGACTGAACGAAGAGAACAGTATCGTGGATACCGTGAAAGGGAATTTCCGCGGAACGAAAGTATTGGTATAAAAGGACGGCTCTGAAGCCGTGAAATAAGCAAAAGGAGAGTACAAAGCTATGGATGCCAGATTGCAGCAGTATGAGGACAAGATGAAAAAGGCCATCGAATTCCTGGAGGGGGATTACAACACGATTCGGGCGGGACGGGCCAATCCCCATGTTCTGGACAAGATTCGCGTTGACTATTACGGGACGCCGACGCCGATTCAGCAGGTGGGCAATATCACGGTGCCGGAGGCGCGCATCATCCAGATAGCCCCCTGGGAGAAATCTATCATTAAGGCCATTGAGAAGGCTATTTTGACCTCCGACCTGGGCATCAACCCTTCAAATGACGGCAGCGTCATTCGGCTGGTCTTCCCGGAACTCACGGAGGAGCGCAGGAAGGATCTGGTAAAAGAAGTAAGGAAAAAGGCAGAGGACGGAAAAGTCGCCATCCGGAATATCCGCAGGGACGGAAACGATGCCCTGAAGAAGCTGGGCAAAACGGATGTGTCCGAGGACGAGATCAAACAGCTGGAGGAACAGCTGCAGAAGGCCACCGACAAGTACATTAAGGAAGTGGATTCTCTGATGGAGAAGAAATCCAAGGAAATCATGACCGTGTAATCTGCAGCGGGAGAGTCCGGCAGGGATTACGGTCAGGCAGACAAATAAAGAACAGGCAGAAATAAGGGGAGTGGAACGAACATATCCGCTCCCCTGCGGTATTTCGTCTGACGGACGGGGGGACGGATGAGCGAGGAACTGAGGATGCCGCGGCATGTGGCGATTATTTTAGACGGAAACGGCAGATGGGCCAGGGCCAAGGGGATGCCCCGGAATTACGGCCATGTGCAGGGGGCAAAAACCGTGGAGACCATCTGCGAGGAGGCTTATCGGATGGGCATACAGTATCTGACGGTGTATGCTTTTTCCACGGAAAACTGGAGCCGTCCCCGGGATGAGGTGGATGCGCTGATGAAGCTGCTGCGCAATTATATGAAGACCTGCCTGAAAACGGCGGAGAAGAATCGCATGTGCGTCAGGGTGCTGGGAGACAAGTCCGGCCTTGAGGAAGATATACGCAGCAGGATTCTGGAACTGGAGGAGGCCACGAAAAACAATGACGGCCTGCACTTTCAGATAGCCATCAACTACGGCGGCAGAGACGAAATCATCAGGGCTGCGAGAAAGCTGGCTGCGGATGCGGCGGCAGGGAAAACAAGGCCTGAGGAGATAACGGAGGAGGCATTTGGGGATGCGCTGGATACGGCGGGAATTCCGGAGCCGGATTTGCTGATCAGGACCTGTAATGAGCTGCGCATCTCCAATTTTCTGTTGTGGCAGCTGGCCTATACGGAATTTTATTTCACGCCGGTTCCCTGGCCGGATTTCACCAAAGAAGAATTGGTAAAAGCCGTGGAGGCATATAATCATAGAGACAGGAAACGCGGCGGCCTGAAATCCGATTAGAGAAAAGCGCAGATAGAGGAGGATATCCGAATGTTTTGGACCAGATTGGCGAGCGGGGTGGTATTGCTGGCGGTTGCCGTGGGAGCCCTGGGCTGCGGAGGTGTTTTGCTGGCGCTGATATTATGGGCCGTTTCCCTGGCAGGATTCCGGGAATTGACCAAGGCCCTGAAGTGTGCGGCAGGAGAGATGAAAATTAACGTTTTGGAGATAATCGGTTTTGCGGGGATTACCGCTTATTATCTGCTGATGTACTTTACGGAGGGGCATACGTATCTGCTGATGTGTATTGTGGCAACTTTCCTGGCGGTACTTTTTGCCTATGTGATGACCTTTCCCCGATACGATGCGGCCCGGGTCATGGCTGCGGTCTTTGCCTTTTTCTATTGCCCGGTTCTTCTTTCTTTTGTTTACCAGACCAGAATGGCTCCCCAGGGCGTCTATACGGTTTGGATGATTCTCATCAGTTCCTGGGGGTGCGATACCTGTGCCTATGCGGTGGGAAAGCTGATTGGCAGGAAGAAGATTTTTCCCGTGCTGAGTCCCAAGAAGTCCCTGGAGGGCTGTATCGGCGGGGTGCTGGGAGCGGGACTGATCGGCTGGCTGTATGGGTTCTTCTTTGTGGAGAAGGCTGTGGAGAGGGGCGGTCTAGCCTGGATCATTGCGGTTATCTGCGGTTTGGGGGCGATTATGAGCATGGTGGGGGATCTGGCCGCATCTGCGGTTAAACGCAATAACGACATAAAGGATTACGGGAAATTGATACCCGGCCACGGCGGCATAATGGATCGTTTTGACAGCATGATTGTCACGGCGCCCATGACCTATTTTTTGACGGTTTTCTTTCTGCTGACAGCGGTTTAGGAACAGCCGAAGGGCGTTTCAGCCCTTGAGCAAAGGACGTAAAGGTTTTGGACGGCAGCCGTTCAGGAGGCTGACTGTGCTGCTGTTCCGGGCAGAAGGAGGGAGTGGCGTACAGCATGAAAAATATAGCCATATTGGGTTCCACCGGGTCTATCGGCACGCAGACACTGGATATCGTACGGAATAATGCGGATTTGCGGGTGACTGCGCTGGCGGCGGGAAACAGCGTGGACAAAATGGAAGAACAGGTCAGGGAATTCCGTCCGTTGGCTGCCTGTATGTGGAGCAGGGAAGCGGCGGAAGATCTGCGGGTGCGGACAGCAGATCTAAAGGTAAAAGTTTTGTACGGTATGGAGGGGCTGCTGGAAATTGCAGTAATGCCCGAGAGTCAGGTATTGGTTACAGCCATTGTGGGCATGATTGGTATCAGGCCCACCATTGCAGCCATCGAGGCCGGTAAGGATATCGCTCTGGCAAATAAGGAGACTTTGGTGACGGCAGGTCATATTATCATGCCTCTTGCCAGGGAGAAGAAGGTTGCCGTCCTGCCTGTGGACAGCGAACACAGCGCTATTTTCCAGTCTCTGAACGGGGAGCTTTTGGGCAGGACCGGCGAGCGCACAGGACTGTACGGCGATCTGGGCATAGAGAAGTTGTTGCTGACTGCGTCCGGCGGGCCGTTCCGGGGCAGGACCAGAGCGGAGCTGGCGGACATCAGGCCCGAGGATGCCCTGAAACATCCCAATTGGAACATGGGCAGGAAGATAACCATTGATTCTTCCACCCTGGTGAACAAGGGGCTGGAGGTAATGGAGGCGAAGTGGCTGTTCGGCGTGGAACTGGACCGGATCCAGGTGGTGATTCACCCACAGAGCATTGTTCACTCTGCCGTACAGTATGCGGACGGAGCCATTATCGCCCAGATGGGCCCTCATGACATGAAACTTCCCATCCAGTATGCTCTTTTTTATCCGGAGAGAAGACCTCTGGCCGGGGAGCGGGTGGATTTGTTTGCGCTGGGACAGCTGACTTTCGAGAAACCTGACATGACTGCCTTTCCCGGGCTGGCGCTGGCCTATCGGGCGGCAGAGACGGGCGGGAGCATGCCTGTCGTCTACAATGCGGCCAATGAGAAGGCTGTGGAGCTGTTTTTGGAGCGGAGGATTTCCTATCCGGGCATTGCGGAGCTGATTCAAGAGGCCATGGAGGGGCACAGGATCATTGCGAATCCTACAGTGGAGGAGATCCTGGCGGCAGAGCAGGAGACCCACCAACGGATCCGGGAAAAAGTTTCGCGGGCCCCTGGTATCATACTATAGAATTAGGAAGGGTTTGACTGATGGCAACGATTATTTGGTTCATTGTGATATTTGGAGTTGTGGTGATCGCTCATGAATTCGGACATTATCTTTTGGCCAAGGCCAACGGCATTCATGTGCAGGAATTTGCCGTGGGGATGGGGCCGAGTATATTATCGTTCAAAAAGGGCGGGACTGTATATTCGCTGAAAATCTTTCCCATTGGCGGAGCCTGCTTATTCGAGGGGGAAGACGGACTTGACTCTGAAGGAGATGGGGAGGGATCTTTCCTCAAGGCCAGTGTCTGGGGGCGGATATCCACGGTGGTGGCAGGCCCGGTCTTTAA
Organism: uncultured Acetatifactor sp.; assembly: GCA_910586515.1. GTDB lineage: Bacteria > Bacillota > Clostridia > Lachnospirales > Lachnospiraceae > Acetatifactor. Next base: position 45,567 of record CAJUGL010000021.1, on the reverse strand, counting down.
TTTTATTCTGGCATTTGTCATTGCTCTGATTATGGTGAACATGAAGGACATCATCGCCATCCGTGACCCGGTGATCACTAATATAGTAGAGGGCGGCGCGGCGGAGGCTGCCGGCATGCAGGACGGAGACAGGATTATCTCTCTGAACGGGGAGAAATTGGGACTGTACCAGGAAATTCCGCTCTATATGCAGGCCACTTATTCCGGGGGCGATGTGGAAGTGGTATACGAGCGGGGCGGAACCCGCTATACCACGACGGTGACGCCGCAATTCTCGGAGACCGCGGGAATATATCAGTTGGGAGTGAGCAATTCGGAGTATATTGAGCCGAAGGGGATTGAGACGCTGAAATATGCCTGGTATGAAATGCGGTATTCCGTCAAGGCCACGTTTAAAAGTCTGGGAATGATTTCCAAGGGAAAGGTCACCCGAAAAGATGTGGCAGGACCGGTGGGAATAGCCGTGAACGTGGTGGGAAAGACCTATGAGTCGGTGAAAGTTTACGGCTGGTCCAGTGTGCTGCTGAGTATGCTGAACATAATGCTGATGCTTTCGGTGAACCTGGGAATACTGAATCTGCTCCCCATCCCTGCGCTGGACGGAGGCAGGCTGGTGTTTTTGCTGTTGGAGGTGATTCGGGGCAAACCCGTTCCGCCGGAAAAAGAGGGAATGGTTCATTTTGCGGGCCTGATGTTTTTTATGGTGCTGATGGTAATTATCTTCTTTAACGATTTGTCCAATATTTTCATGAAATAGACAAAGCCGGGGAAGAGAACGGAATACGGGAGGGAATGTGCCTCGGGGAATGGAATGCGGAAGCGCCGGGGATAGGAACAGGGAGGACTATCTGGGCGGATGGGTCCTCGGCCGGAAGGGATATAAATGCCGCAGATTGCTGGGCAAGGGGGCTTTTTCTGCAGTGTATTGTGTGGAGGATGAGACTGACGGCAGGGTGTATGCCTGTAAGATCAGCAGGGATGCGAGGCTGTTGGAGAGGGAGGCGCAGGTTATGGCGGCGCTGGATCATCCTCTGTTTACGACATGCTTTGCCTTCTGGAGAGAGGCCGGTCTGGGATTTTTGCTGAGCGAGTATGTGGCGGGATGTTCTCTGGAAGAAATGCTGGCGCGGAGAGGTCGTTTTTCGGCCAGACAGACGGTACATATGGGGATTGCGCTGGCGGAAGGGCTGGCCTATCTCCACGGAAGGCCGGAAAAGTATCTCTTTCGGGATGTAAAGCCGGCCAATATCATGGTGGGACAGGCCGGCGGGGTGAAGCTGGTGGATTTCGGCTGTGTGTGCTCTCTGGAAGAAGGGATATTTTCGCGGGCAGGCACGCCGGGTTTTGCCGCGCCGGAGCAGCTGGAGGGCGGGAGACAACTGACTCCGGCCTGCGATGTCTATGGGCTTGGGCGGACCATGGAGGAAATGTTGGGAGGGGATCGGACGCGGAAGAGCGTGGGGTGGCCTGAGCGGAAGGAAAAGTCCAGGGGGCTGCGGCGGATTTTGGAAGCCTGCAGGCAGGAGGATGTCTCGCGGAGGATTCGGGAGATGGAGCAGCTGCTTTCTGCGCTGGAACAATGGGAGAAAAGGACCCAATAATGATGAAAAGGCCATTGAAGATTTTCCGGATAGCGTATATAATGGGAGAGGCCCGAAAACCGGGTAAAATAAGGAGAGGAGATTTTGTATGCGTTTTTTTATTGATACGGCTAAGGTAGAGGACATCAAAACGGCAAATGACATGGGTGTCATCTGCGGTGTTACCACCAACCCTTCCCTGATTGCCAAGGAGGGCAGGATATTTGAGGAGGTGATTAAGGAGATCGCTTCTATAGTGGACGGGCCCATCAGCGGGGAAGTGAAAGCCACCACCACGGATGCGGAAGGCATGATCAGGGAAGGCAGGGAGATCGCGGCGATTCACCCCAATATGGTGGTGAAGATTCCCATGACAGTTGAAGGATTGAAGGCCTGTAAGGCTCTTTCCGCAGAGGGAATCAAGGTAAATATGACGCTGATCTTTACCGCAAATCAGGCTCTGCTTGCCGCAAGGGCAGGGGCGGCGTTTGTGTCTCCTTTTCTGGGACGTCTGGATGACATCAGCCAGAGAGGTGTTGATCTGATTCGGGAGATTTCCGACATTTTTGCCATGACGGATCTGGATACCGAGATTATCGCGGCAAGTGTACGGAATCCCGTTCATGTTACAGACTGTGCTCTGGCGGGAGCAGATATTGCCACGGTTCCCTATGGAGTCATTATGCAGATGGTGCAGCATCCCCTGACAGATGCAGGCATCTCCAAGTTCCAGGCGGATTACAGGGCTGTATTTGGGGAGTGACACGCAGCCGGGGGTTACGGAAAGAGACAAGGGAAGCAAGTAGAATAAGGACATGGTCCGGAGCTCATGAAAAAGACTGCCGCACTCCTGTTTGTCAGGATTAGTGCGGCAGTCTCTGTTTACCGATTGCTTATTTCGTAATCAGCAATTTCGGTTTTGTCAGCCGGGAGCTTTATTTCATCTGCTCTTCCTGCTTCTTGATCATACGACGAACCATCTCGCCGCCGATAGAACCGGCTTCACGGGAAGTCAAATCGCCGTTATAACCTTCTTTCAGGTTTACGCCAAGCTCGGATGCTACCTCGGTCTTAAAACGATCCATTGCTGCCTTTGCTTCAGGTACTTCTACTCTGTTGCTTCTGCTGTCGGACATTTAGTTCACCTCCATTCATGTCTCATTTGCATCTATCTTCAAGATAAGCGCTGCATGCACTTATCCTGAAGATTCAGTTTAAGTGTTTGCTGCAACTTATCTTGGTCTTAGTATGACCCGGTGAAAAGAAAATATGTTGGAAACTTTTGGGGGAAAATCGGCTGTGCTGGGCGCTTGACAATATTTTTGATTTATATTATTCTAATACTGTGAGCAGCAGGAAAATGCGGCTCATCGTCTGAATTTCGGTATTTCTAAGGTTTAATAGCGTTTCTGCTGTTTTTCACTGGAAAGCATTTAGAATTAAGGAACAAGGAAAGGGCAGGAACGGTATCATCCCGGATGTTTCCTGCCGGCGGCGTATATTCCGCGGAAGCTGCAATCAGCATGCTTTCCCGGATAAGCAAAGGAGGGAAGCTATGGGGAAACTATGGACTGTTCGGGATGGACATCTCTGGGAACAGTGTGAAATCACGAAGGGATACAGGAAAAAAGCATTTTTATTAAAAAAATTCACAAAAAGCCTGTTCATTACTCTGGTTTTGTTGTATAATTTACTTATGCTTTAAAAATCAGGAGGGTATAATATGGCAAAAGAAATGATAGCAATGCTTCTCGCCGGGGGCCAGGGTTCCCGTCTGTACGCTTTGACAGAGAAGCTTGCGAAACCGGCAGTTCCGTTCGGCGGAAAATATCGTATCATTGACTTCCCGCTGTCAAACTGTGTCAATTCTGATATTGATACGGTAGGCATTTTGACCCAGTATCAGCCTCTGGTGCTGAATGAATACATAGGAAACGGCCAGCCCTGGGACCTGGACCGTCTCTACGGAGGGGTGCATGTTCTGCCGCCTTATCAGAAAGCAAGCGGCTCGGACTGGTACAAGGGGACGGCAAACGCGATTTACCAGAATATCTCCTTTATTGAGCGTTATGACCCCCAGTATGTCATCATTCTGTCCGGAGATCAGATCTGTAAGCAGGATTACAGCGATTTCCTGAAATTCCACAAGGAGAAGAATGCGGAGTTCAGCGTGGCTGTCATGGAGGTTCCCTGGGAGGAGGCTTCCCGTTTCGGCCTGATGGTGGCGGATAAGGATGACAGGATTACGGAATTCCAGGAGAAGCCCAAGAACCCCAAGTCTAATCTGGCTTCCATGGGTATCTACATTTTCAATTGGGATATTCTGCGCAAGTATCTGGAAGAAGACGAGGCGGATCCCAATTCCGAGAATGACTTCGGCAACAATATCATTCCTAATCTGCTGAAGGACAACCGCAGAATGTATGCGTACCACTTCAACGGCTACTGGAAGGATGTGGGAACCATTTCCTCTCTCTGGGAGGCGAATATGGAGATTCTGGATCCGGAACACAGCGGGATCAACCTGTTTGACGAGGACTGGAAGATCTACAGCCGGAACAGCGGTATGACAGGGCACAAGATCAGCGCAGGGGCCGTGGTGGAGAATTCCATGATCACGGACGGCTGCCGCATCAAGGGCAGCGTAAAGCATTCCATTCTTTTCTCCGGCGTCAGGGTGGAGAAGGGCGCTGTCATCGAAGATGCGGTAATCATGGGAGGCACGGTGATCAAGGCCGGCGCTACCGTGAAGCACTGCATTGTGGCGGAGAATGTGACCATCGGCGAGAATGCTGTGGTGGGAGCGATGCCTACGGAGACGGAAAACGGGGTGGCTACAGTGGGAGCGGGCGTGACCATCGGCGACAATGCCAAGATCGGCCCCAATGCCATGGTAAAAAATAATGTAGAAGGCGGTGAAGAAGAATGGTAAATTCAAATACAAGTGCACTGGGTATTATTTTCCCAAACAGTTATGATGCATTGGTTCCGGATCTGGTGAATGTGCGTTTGATGGCATCCATTCCTTTTGCCAGCCGTTATCGTCTCATTGACTTTATTCTGTCCAGTATGACCCATTGCGGCATTGACAATATTTCCGTTATGGTGAACAATAATTATCACTCTCTCATGGATCATCTGGATTCCGGCCGTGAGTGGGATCTGGTTCGCAAGAACGGCGGTCTGCATATCTTCCCTCCCTTCATGGAGAAGAGCGCGAAGCCGTATGTGGGCCGGGTGGGAGCATTGGCGAATATTCTGGATTTCCTGCGGGATGAGCGGGAGAAATACGTGGTGATCACGGATACAAATATTGTGGTCAATTTTGACTTCAAGGATATGATCCGCCGCCATGTGGAGAGCGGCGCAGACGTGACCGTTGCTTATAATCAGCAGGTGCTGCCGGAGAGTTTTCTGAAAATGCAGGCCAATGATCTGGGGTATTACTATACCTTTGACATTGAGAATGACAGAATCACGAAGATTTATGTCAATGCCAAGGACAGCGGCGTGCAGAATTTCTCCATGAATATGTTTGTGGTGGAGCGGGAACTGCTGATCGATCTGATCAATACGGCATCCGTCCGCGGACAGGAGTATTTTGAGCGGGATGTGCTGCTGCCCAGGCTGAACAAGCTGAATGTGCAGGCTTACAAGTATGATGGGTATGTGGCCCGCATCTGCGACATGAAGAGCTATTTCGACGAGAACATGAAGCTTCTGGATGATTACAATCTGGATGCGCTGTTCAATGGTCCCCAGATTTACACCAAGATTCGTGACGATAACCCCACAAGGTACATTGAGGGCGCAAAGGTGAGCAATGTGATGGTTGCCGACGGCTGTGTTATTGAAGGGGAAGTGGAAGACAGCATCCTGTTCCGTGGTGTCAAGGTTGCCAAAGGAGCCAAAGTCAAGAACTGCATCCTGATGCAGGATACGGTGGTGGAAGCCGGGGCAAATGTGGAGTATCTGATCATGGATAAGAATGTGACCATTACCGCCGGCAAGGAGATGAAGGGAACCGGCACATTCCCTGTATATATCGACAAGTTCCAGGTGGTATAAGGGTGAATTTGATCCAATAATTTGAATGTGGTTCAGGGCAGCTTCAGGAGGATTTCCTTTTGAAGCTGCCTCTTTTCGCGTTTTGTGTGCATTCTCGTACAGTTCAGTGCTCTGTCTGGACTGTTACATAGATTTTCATTTCTTCTTGCAATTCCGGTCAGCATTTCATATAATGATACCAGGAAGAATGGGATGGAGGATGTGCGTTATGGCAAAAGACGACTATTTGAAAGCGTATAAAGCAGGAAAGAAAGATTACCAGGCCAGGATGCTGCGGGGAGAGAAGCCGACTCTGCAGGTTCTGGATGATTTTATGCCGGAGAAGGGATCCTATCATGAGGTTTCTCTCGGGTTGGTGCAGGTACCCATAGCGCAGATTATGGGAACCAAGACCGTGGGCAGGAGCAGCTCCTTTGCGGGAAATTTTATGCCTATTCTGCGGGAGGATACGGAATTTGCTTCCAAATGGATTAACTTGAGCGAGAGCCAGAAGGACGAAGGTATCCGGGACCCTGTCAAGGTGTATGAGTATATGAATAAATTCTATGTGGAGGAGGGGAACAAGAGGGTCAGCGTCATGAAATTCTTCGAGGCTGTGTCCATTCCGGGCAATGTAACCCGTATTGTGCCCAAACGCACGGAAGAGAAAGAAAACAAAATTTATTATGAATTTATGGATTTTTATCAGGCGGCGCCCATCAACTATATCTGGTTTACTCAGGAGGGGAGCTTTGCAAAGCTTCAGGAGACTGTGGGAAAAGCGCCGGGGGAAGTGTGGACAGAGGATGAGCTGCTGAAGTTCAGCGCTCTTTATACAAGATTTACCAATGAGTATGAAGCCAAGGGGGGCGGAAAGCTGAAAATCACTACGGGAGACGCTTTTCTGGCATTCATCGCTCTTCACGGATACGACGAGGTGGACGAGAAGACTACCAATGAACTTCGGGATCTGGTGGGAAAGAGCTGGGAAGAGTTCGAACTTCTGCAGGAAGAAGAGGATATCGAGCTGAAGATGAAGCCCAGCAATGAGAAGAAATCCAAGCCGCTGCTGAGCATGCTGCTTCCCTTAAGTTCTCACAAGCTGAAGGCGGCGTTTATCTATGAGAAGACGCCGGGGACTTCCGCATGGACCTATGCGCATGAGCTGGGCAGACTGTATGTGGAGCAGATTTTCTCGGACGAGCTGGTCACCATGAGTTATGAGAACGGTACGGAGGAGAATGTGGACGTTTTGATTCAAAAGGCCATAGAGTCCGGCTGTAAGCTGATTTTTACTACTACGCCGCCTTTTGTGCAGGCCAGTGTGAAGGCAGCCATCGCCAATCCGGAAGTGCGGATTTTAAACTGTTCATTGAATACTTCTCATCGATATATTCGTACATATTATTCCCGGATGCACGAGGCGAAGTTTTTGATGGGCGCTATTGCCGGGGCAATGGCAGAGAACAATAAGCTCATGTATATTGCGGATTATCCTATTTTCGGGTCCATTGCCAATATAAACGCATTTGCGCTGGGGGCAAAGATGATCAATCCCAGGGCAAAAGTTTATCTGGAGTGGTCCACCAGGAAGGAGATTGACCTGGATGAAAAAATAAAGGAGACGGGTTCTTCCTGTATCTCCGGGCGGGATATGGTGATTCCGGAGGAGGCTTCCCGGTTTTTCGGTATTTACCACATGGACGGAGATCATCCCAGAAATCTTGCCATGCCGCTGTATCATTGGGGGAAATTTTACGAGCAGCTTCTGCGGGCCATTCTGGACGGGAACTGGAAGAATGACGACGACGCGCCTTCCACCAAGGCCATCAATTATTGGTGGGGAATGTCGGCAGGGGTGATTGACGTGGCATGTTCCAGGCAGCTGCCTATCGGAACCCGGCGGTTGGTGGAACTGCTGAAAGCGACCATCAGTTCGGAGAGATTCAATCCGTTTTCCGGAGTACTGTATTCCCAGGAGGGAGTGGTTCAGGAGGATCCGGAGCGCAGTATGCTTCCGGAGGAAATCATGACTATGGACTGGCTGGCAGAAAACGTGGTCGGCTCCATTCCCACAAAGGAAGAATTGACGGAAAAGGCGGAACCTGTCATCAAGCAGCAGGGTGTGAAAGGATAATTCGTTCCGGAATCTGTCCGGAAGAAATCGTGCGGTACGAATAGGACAACCGGCGGCTGCGGGGTTGCGGATAACGCAGAGCCGGCGTTGGGAAGAAAGGCTTTTTTATGAAGATAATGGTAATCGCGGACGAGGAGTCAAAATATCTGTGGGATTTTTTCGAGAGAAGTATGTTGGAAGGAATAGACTTGATTATTTCCTGCGGGGATCTGGATCCACGGTACCTTTCTTTTCTGGTCACATTTGCCTCGGCGCCGGTTTTGTATGTGCATGGAAATCATGACAAAAAATACGAGCAGATTCCGCCGGAGGGCTGTATCTGCATCGAAGATCAGATTTATGTATACCAGGGAATCCGGATTCTGGGGCTGGGAGGCTCCATGCGCTATAGGCCGGGGCCGTATCAGTATACGGAGGAGGAAATGACCAAGCGGATCAAGAAGCTCAGGTTTAAGCTGTTCCGTAAGAGGGGCTTTGATATTCTGGTGGCCCATTCCCCGGCTTACCAGCTCAATGACGGCCGGGACCTGCCCCATCAGGGCTTTAAGGTATTCCGAACCCTGATGGAGAAATATCGTCCCAAGTATTTTCTTCACGGGCATGTACATATGTCTTACGGAAGACAGCATAAACGGTATGACAAATACATGGATACGCACATTATCAATGCCTATGAGCGCTGTGTGTTTGAGTTTGAGGATGAGAATCCTCAGGATCATATCCGCTGACTTCGCGGACTGTTTATCAGGACCGGGAAAATAAAATAAAGAATAGAGTGTAAAGCGAAAACGGATTAGGAGAAGATAAGATGCGTTTGATTACCACAACGGAAAAAACAGCCGAGATTTTCGGCGATGAGGAAAGCGTCCGCATTCTGGCGGAGGCAGGATTTGACGCCATAGACTGGGGCTTTTTTGAGATGGCCGCAGGGAAGGGAATCTGGTGTACGGATGCCTGGAGAGAGCATGCGCTGCATCTGAAGGAACTGGGGGAGGAGTACGGCATCGGTTTCGGCCAGGCCCATGCGCCTTTCCCTTCCTCATACGGAAAAGAGCCGGAGGACTCTGTGGCCAGAGAGCGTATCCTGCGCTCCATGCACGCGGCTGCGTTGATGGGAGTGCGCAATATCGTCGTACATCCCGTGCAGCACAGGACTTACGCCAGGGAAAAGCAGCGTCTCTGGGAGGAAAATCTGGTATTTTACCGCAGCCTGATTCCCTATTGTGAGGAATACGGCATCCGGGTGTGCGCGGAGAACATGTGGCAGTATGACAATAAGCGCAGGTATATTGTGGACAGCGTCTGCTCTCAGCCGGAAGAATTCTGCGGCCTTCTGGATGCTCTGAACTCGCCCTGGATCGTGGGATGTCTGGATATCGGGCACTGCGCTCTGGTGGGTGTGGAGCCGGAGGACTTTATCCGTGCCATGGGAAAAGACAGACTGCAGGCTCTCCATGTCCACGACGTGGACTATGTGCGGGACTGCCACACCATGCCTTTTACGAAAAATCTGAACTGGGAGGCCATTACCGGGGCCTTGGCGGAGATCGGCTATGAGGGCGATTTTACTTTTGAGGCGGACAGTTTTTATGAGGGATTCCCGCCCCGGCTGGTGCCGGATGCCTGCAGGCTGATGGAGCGGACCGGGCGGTATCTGATGGAACGGATCCGGAAGCAGGGATAGGGCAGACCGGTCAGGAGAACAAAAGGAGAAAAATCCATGAATTTACAACAGGAAATCCTGAACTATCAACCGGAAAATGAGCAGGAGAGGGCCGACAGGAAGCTGATGCTCCGCTTTATGGCGGATAATCCGGATTATCTGGACCGGGCCAACAGGATTGCGCATTTTACCGCATCCATATGGACAGTCAACCGGGAATACACCAGGACATTGATGGTGTACCATAATATCTATGATTCCTGGTCCTGGATCGGGGGCCATGCGGACGGCGTGGAAGATCTGCGTTCCGTGGCCCTGCGGGAGCTGAAGGAGGAGACCGGGGTGGGGAAAGCGGTTCTGGTGACTCCTGAAATTTTCAGCCTGGAGATCCTGACGGTTGACGGTCATGTGAAGAGGGGCGCCTATGTCTCCAGTCATCTGCATATGAATGTTACCTATCTGGCAGAAGCTGACGATACAGAGCCGCTGGCCGTGAACCGGGCGGAAAACCAGGCTGTAAAATGGTGGTCTTTTGAAGATGCTGTGCGGATGCCCAGGGAGCAGTGGATGACTGCGCACATATATCAAAAACTCAACGATAAGGTACGGCGCAGGATTCGGTAGCGCTGTGGGACTTTTTTACTTTTCCAGTCATCCTTCCGCATCTTGGCTGTCCCGGGTGGGAAGAAGGCAGAAGTTGATGGCGATGGCATTCAGATGGGTTCCCAATCCTTCAATATACTCCGGGTCTGACGGATGGGTATAGGTCAGGCTCATGATTCTGTCCCCGTCCTGCACCAGACGGACAACGTAGAGGCGGCCGTCGCTTTCCTTCTGCAGGATGGCATCGTCCCCTGTCTGGATATAGCCGTCTGCCGCAAGCGTCTCCGTTATCTGTTCCCGGGCAGTCCGGCCGTAATCTGTCACCCAGAACTGTACCATTTCATTGTATTCCCAGATCCAGGCGTCCGGGGCGTACATCCGCCACTCTTCCTTTGGAATCAGAATGATATAACCGCTTCCCCTGTATAAATCCGCAGGTTCTTCCTGGGGCATGCCCTCGGACATGTAGGAGATTGCATAGGCATCTGAGGGAGCGTCCGATTGGCTGTATATTTCATCTGTCCGGATTTCCAGGAGAGAATATGTTCCGCTTGGCGTTTCACTTTCAGGATGGGCGTCAGCCGGAATATGCTGTTCCGTTTCTTCCGGAAGGGAAGCGCCTGATTCACGATCTTCGTTATTCCGGCCAATTATATCTGCCTGATCAGAAATTCCTCTGTCTGCGGATACGGGCGCCGGATCTGTTTCGGCGGATGTGGCAAAGCCCAGGGTTACTGCCAGTACCAGGACAAAGGCTGCCGCCACTGCCATATACCGCACTTTCCGGTATTTCATAATCAAATTGATTCTCTCTTCTATGGCATTTTTGCTGAATCCGTTAAAAACCGGCAGAAGGCTGCGTTTCTTTTCTTCCATTCTGATCAGGGCCATGGCGTATCCTACCCTGGCCTGGCTGCCGAAGCGCCGCAGTACATCTTCGTCGCAGGCCAGCTCAATATCGCGGTTCAGCATTCCGGCCATGATCCAGACAAAGGGGTTAAACCAGTGAATACACAGGGCCGCCGCAGTCAGAATCTTTCGAACCGCATCCCGGCGGCAGATGTGCACATATTCATGCTGCAGAACATAGTCCAGATCCGCGCTGTCCTTCCACAGAACTTTGCGGGGAAGCAGGATCACCGGACGGAGGACCCCGTAGGTCAGCGGCGCGGCGATGCGGTCAGTCTGCCTGACGGAAATGGGGCGTCGGGTTCCATGGCGCTGCTGCCACTGTCTGATCTGCAGGTCATCCACAGGCAGAGCTTCCCGGAAGCGCCGCAGGCTGCGCATATAGGTGATGACAAAGAAGGCTGCGCATAAAAAGCAGCCCAGGCCCCAGATCATGGGCAGCAGCCGTTCCAGGCTTTCCCCGGGCAGGGGGAGCCCGGGTTCATCCAAAAACTCCCGGAGCGGATATCCCTGGCCGTTCCACACGGGAGAGGCGTCTGCAGCCGTCATTCCGCCCTCCGCTGCGGCGCTGTCTCCGGATATCTGCCGCTGTCCTGCCTCAAGGAAGGAATACACGCTGCAGGCGGAGGAGACGGAAAAGGGAACCAGAAGCCGTAGCAGCGCAATGTCCCACAATACAGGAAACGTTCGTTTGGGCAGCTTATCCAGCCAGAGCACCCTCACGGCCAGGATGACCAATATCAATACACTGCCGTAAATACTCATCTCAGTCAGACTCATGTTCTCACCTGCCTTCTTCCACGATTTTCTTCAGCCGCGCGATCTGTTCCTCCGACAGATTCTTTCTGTTTAACAGGGAGGCGAACAGAAGGTCCGCTGAGCCGTCGTACACTTTGTCGATCAGTTCAGTTGTCTCCGCATCCTGTACCTGGGATTTGGTAATCAGCGCGCGGCACAGGAAATTGGGTTCAAGGCGCTGGACAGCGCCCTTTTTGATGCACTTTTTAATGACCGTGTAGGTGGTGTTCACATTCCAGCCGATTTCCCGGTTCAGAACATCCGAGATATGTTTTGCGGTGGAGTCGCCCTCCTTCCAGAGTACGGACATTACCTTTAATTCAGAGTCAAATAATTTTATTTCCATGTGTGCTCCTTTACGCTTTTGGCAGTATTACGGTTCGCCGCTTATGGCAGCTTTTTTGACTTGGGTTTTATACTATCGGAATAGTTTGTGTTTTTATACTATCACGATAGTATAGCGTTGTCAATACTATTGCGATAGTTTTTAATTTTCTTGACCTGGGGCGGAGGATATGCTATACTGGACAAAACTTGTAGAGAGAGGTATGTGTCATGTTAGTTTTCAGATGTGGAAGAATGCGCTGATTTCATTTTTATTTTCAGTTCATATCGGCAGTCGGACAGGCTGTATCGGGCATTCTCCCGCATAGTGGGCATGACGATACCTTTGTTTCTATGAGGATTTCCTCATAATGACATAAGGTGTTTATTTGCTGCGGGCATACCGCAGTTTTTTTATGATATTTATGATACCTTTTAACCCTGTGATACCAAAACACCTGAAATCTGCTCATTTTCGGTGTTCTGATTTTGGTATCCTAATCTGAATTGTGAGGATAAAAATGAAAATAAATCAAAAATCGAACTTCTGTTATCTGTTTCGTGAACTGTACTCATTCAGGCCGGGAAGCATCTTCCTTCCTTTTTTGGGAAGCGGACTGCAGGTGCTTCTTTCGCTGGCTGCCATATGGATTCCCAAAATGATTCTGGATCAGATTGAAGGCAGGGCCGGACTGCCATATCTTCTGCTGTGGGCCGGGGCAGGCAGCGGCGGGCTGTTTGCCGTGTCCGCCCTTAACGCCATTGTCCACAACCAGATTTCGGCCTGCTCCCAGGTTTTTCTGTTTACCGTGCTGAAACCGAAATGGGAAGCGAAAATGATGGACCTGGATTACGAGATATTTTCCTCCGGGGAGGGCAGGATCAGCGCGGAGAAGGCGCGGAATGCCGTCAGCAGTCCCAATTACGGCGCAGTCAGCTATCCGGGCAGGATTACGGAATTATTGGAAAATGCAGGCGGACTCGCTGCCATGGGGGCAATGGTCTGTCTGCTGCATCCCCTGGTTCTGGCGCTTTTGGTGCTGCTGTTTGCCGTGGAGCTGTATTACGGAGGGATTTCCGAGAAGCGCAAAAGCCGGCTGAAGGAGGAGAGGGCCAGGGCCGACAGGAAGCTGAATTATCTTGCCTATCACCTGCGGGGCATCCGGGAGGGAAAGGATATCCGCATTTATTCCTGTGCGGGGTGGCTGCGGGAAATTGCGGCCCGGGCGGCGGCAGATAAGGATCAGGTGGAGAGGAAGGTCTCCGGTCAGCAGTTTCGGAAAATGCTGCTGAACGGCCTGCTGGTTTTCCTGCGCAGCGCCTGTGCGTACGGGTATTTGATCTGGCTGTATTTTCAGGGGGATATGACCATAGGTGATTTTACCCTGTATTTTTCCGCGGTCACGGGTCTGGGCAGTTTCCTGGAAAAACTGGTGGGCGGATATTCCGGTTTTATGGAAGCCGATTATTATGTGACGGATTTACGACAATTTTTACAGATGAACCGGGAGCCCGGCAGCGGAAGGACACAGACGGAGACCCTTCCGGCGGAGGCTCTCACCGGGCCGCTTTCGTTCACCTGGAATCAGGTTTCCTTCTCCTACCGGGAAACGGACGAGGAGGGCAATTGTCAGGAGATTTCGGTGCTGAAGAATATCAATCTGACCATACGGCCGGGTGAAAAGCTTGCCATTGTAGGCAGCAACGGCGCGGGAAAGACCACCTTTGTGAAGCTGCTGTGCGGACTGCTGCGGCCTACCCGGGGGGATATCCTGGTCAACGGAGTGGACTGTAGGGCCTTTGCAGGGGAGGATTACCGGAATCTGTTCTCTGCAGTTTTCCAGAAATCAGGTGTGCTGCCGGTGAGCATCCGGGATAATATCACATTGGATATGGACTGCGGGCAGGACGTTGCAAGGCAGGAAAAACCGCGGGAGAAGAAGCAAAGGAAGCCTGCCCGGGGAAGGCGGAAGCCGGAAGAGAGACGGGGGAATTGCGCAGAAAGCGATCAGCGGTTATGGAACTGCATCCGTCTGGCCAATCTGGAGGAAAAGGTGCGTTCCCTGCCGGAAGGGCCGGATACCTGCCTGGTAAAGCGGATTGCGGACCGGGGAACGGAATTGTCGGGCGGAGAACTGCAGCGGCTCCTGTTGGCCAGGGCGCTGTATAAGGATGCGCCCGTGCTCATTTTGGACGAACCCACCGCTGCCCTGGACCCCATTGCGGAAAATGAAATTTACCAGGCTTACGGCAGGCTGACGGAGGGGCGGACTTCCGTTTTCATATCCCACAGACTGGCCTCCACCAGATTCTGCGATCGTATTCTGGTGATGGAAGAGGGGGAGATCCGGGAAGAGGGAACCCATGAAGAGCTGATGGCGCGCGGGGGCAGGTATGCGGAGATGTTCCGGGTGCAGAGCCGGTATTATGAGGACGGAGAGACAATGTTTTAGAGAGTCTCCAGTCCGGAACGGAAATAAAAAACAGGAGGTATAATCGGAAATGATGAAATATGACAGAACCATAAGAGAAGAATGGCGGCTGATCCGCAGAGGGATCAGGGAATTTGACAGGATATTGCCGGGGCAGATGAAGTGTTTATTCTGGAAAAGCGTGCTTGCGGCAGGGACACCCTGGCTGGCGATTGTCATGTCTGCAGGAATATTGAATGAACTGGCCGGTGAGAGGGACAGAATGCGGCTGTTGATTTTTGTCCTGGTGTCCGCAGGGGGAACGCTGCTGCTGTCCGTTCTGGGCCACTGGCTCAATGCACGGATGGCAGTGGGGTACGGCAGACTCTTTTCTACCCACGAAATCATTCTGACGGACAAAGCGTTCAGAATTCCTTTTTTTCAATTGGAAAAAGAGAGCACACGAAAACTTCGGGAACTGGTCTCCGGAAGCATGGGCCTCACCGGGGGCGGGATGGCCAGTCTCTATTGGGACATGGAAGTGCTCGCCACGAATGTATGCCGGACGGCGGCTGCGCTGCTGATCGGAGCGCAGTTTTTCCGTCAGGTAATGTCCGGAGTCAGAGCGGGCCTGTTGGGCGGAACCGGCGCTGCAGGAATTATGGTGTTACTGGCGGCGCTGACGGTTGGTGGGGCCTATGTTACCTGTAAGACTGCGGCCAGGCGTTTTGCAGTCAGCTTTGACGTCTTTGAGCATGGGGCGGAGTATAACCGCTACGGAGAATTTTATGATCTGACTTATCTGCCGGACGAAGATATGGCCATGGATATACGGATATTCAGACAGAAAGAGCTGGTTCTCCGGGAAAGTCTGGAGAAATGTTATGGACGTCTGGCGGAGGGGAAGATCAGAGAGATGCGGGCTGTCAGCAGACTTGATGTGGTGCGGTTTCTGTGTGCAGGCATCTGCGGCGCAGCGGTTTACGGGACAGTGGGATATCTGGCAGTACGGCAGGTTATCGGAATCGGCGATGTGCTCATGGTTTCCGCCGGGGTCACCGGGCTGATCACAGCGCTTGGCGGACTGGCGGAAATCATTACGGACCTTCGGAATAACAATGTGCATCTGCAGAATTTTTTTGCCTATATGGATCTTCAGGAGGGCGGCGGGGAAGACCCCGGGAGGAAGAGGGATATGAAGACAGCGGAAGAAGCTCCGGAAAGAACGGATGCCGTAAGCCCGGAAGCGGTTTTGAAGAGCTGCGGCATAGCCTTCGAAGGAGTTAGTTTCCACTACCCGGAGAGCGAAACCATGGTGCTTCGCGACATTACCCTGAAAATCGCGCCCGGAGAAAAACTGGCCATCGCAGGGGAAAACGGTTCCGGCAAGACTACTTTGATCAAGCTGCTCTGCCGCCTGTATGAGCCCACGGAGGGCAGGATTCTGCTGAACGGCCGGGATATTGCAGGCCTTTCCTATGATGAATATGTCAGGAATATTGCCACGGTTTTTCAGGATTTTTCCCTGTTCGCCTTTTCCCTGGCGGAAAATGTGGCTTTGTCCGGAAAGTATGACAAAAAGAGGGTGGAGGAAGCCCTTGCCCGGGCAGGGCTGCAGGAGAAGACAGAGAAGCTGCCAAAGGGGATCAGGCAGGCTGTGTCCCATGATTATGAGGAGGACGGGATGAATCTGTCCGGCGGGGAGGCCCAGAAACTGGCCATTGCCAGGGCTGTGTATAAAGATGCCGGAATCGTTATTCTGGATGAGCCCACCGCCGCATTGGATCCTTATGCGGAAAAGGAAATTTATGAGCAGTTTTTCCGTCATCTGGCGGAGGAGACCATGATTTCCGTCAGCCACAGGCTCTCTTCCTGCAGGTTCTGCGATCGGATAGCGGTACTGGATCAGGGCCGCCTGGTGCAGCTTGGAACCCATGAGGAATTGTTGGGGCAGCCTGAGGGGAAATATGCGGAAATGTGGGCCATGCAGGCGCAGTATTACACATCAGCTGACGCTTAGGCAGGCATATTTTTTCGGAGACACCCCTACGGCCTTGGTGAAAGCCTTGAAGAAACTGCTGTAGTCGCCGAAACCGCTTTTTTCAAAGGCAGTTCCCACACTGTCTCCTTCATTTAAGTGGGCTTTGGCAATGCTGATGCGGCGGGCCGTGATGTATTTGTTGATGGTGGTGCCGGTGGCCTGCTTGAAAATGCGGCAGATATAGGACTCGCTTAGAAAGAAATTTGCGGCAAGCTGTTCCACCGTAATATTCTGGCCGATATTTTGATTAATATAGGCCAGAATATCCTCAACCTGCTGATTGTATTTGTAATCCCTTACAACGGTTTCAGCGGCATTGGCATGGGAGAGGGCATTGATCATGACCAACAGTTCCAGGAAGGCCGCCTGTTCTATGATATCGTGGGCGTAACCATTGGCGGAGGTTATCTTGCTGATGTAGTAAAGGAAGCGGCGCTGCGCAGACTTATCCAGGGAAACCTTGTGCTGAAAGCGGCTGTCACGGTTGGAAAAGCAGTAGTCCAGATCCGTATCCGGTGTAGATAGGCGCTTGACAAAATCCGGATAGATGGACAGCACAATCCGTTCGTGGACACTGTTGTCGATCTGGGTCAGCTTGTGGCTCTCATACTGGTTGATGATAAACAGATCTCCGGGGGAGATGGTGTAGAAGCGGTTGTCAATGAGAAACTGCTTTCCCCCGGAGATGGAATAATACAGTTCATAACAGTCATGGATGTGCATGTCCATGGCTTTTTCTTCTTTGTAGAGATGGGCGATGGCAAAAGCCTTCTTTCGGAGGCAGTGCTCGATGGCTGTTTTGCAGGAATTCAGTTCTTCCATGGGCAGGTTCCCTTCCCTGTTACAGTATAAATGTCCTTCCCCATTTTTTCCTCAAAGTATGCCTTCAGGGCTAAATTACCGTCCCATTTTTCCTGGGGGAAGGAGCCGTAGCGCCGTTTTACGTCGTTCATTCGATCCTCAATATTCATCACGCTTTCCGCGCCTGCAAGGGCGTCACACAGCTGAATCAGTCTGTCGTAATCGTCGGGCACGGCGGTGTTCAGGGCATCACGGATCAGCGCCAGTTCCTCCGGGGTGGTATCGAAGTTTCCGATATAGTCATCCAATGTCTTTCCGCTTCCGCCAGAATTGATTGGGCTTTTTCTCTTGTGGGCAGCATAGAATCCTCCTTGTTTTTTGAAATTACTGTTTCATGCCTTCAGGCTGTATGGACTGTTTTTTTCTTTATTCTATCCCAAGTGTTCAAGATTTGCAAGGTTTTGAGAAATATTTGAATAGACTTTGAGAATTTTTTTAGCTATACTGGTTGTACACAGGAAAAGTTTCCGGAAACAGAGCAGCTGCCCGCCGTAGTTGACATGATTTTACAAAATGTTAATAGATAATCAGGGCGGTATATGATAAAATGTAAGTGATTTTATGAGCTGCAGTTTCCTGTAGTATCTGTTCTCTCAGGTGAACGACGGAAACTGTGCAGCGATACCTTTGGCACAGAATTTCGGATGGGGAGGAGAGCTGAATCTGCAGTATACTTTTGAAAAGCTTTTCTGTGCGCCCGGAGGAGGCGGGTATCCGCCCGAGAGAGTGGAGCCGGAGCAGAGAAATAAAAAAATTCTGGATAAAGTGAAAGAAGTAACCCATACTGATATTATAACCATTCTGAAGAATCTGGACAGGGAGCTGGTGAAGGGCGCTCTGGCCGGGGAGAGCTTCCGGGAATACTTTTTTGCAAACTGTAAGTGTGACGAAATCGCTGCGGCGGTGAAGGAAGTCCTGGCATAAGCGGCTGTGGCAGAGTTTTACTGTTCACAGGTGCAGGACAGTGTTTCAACCCGTGGAGAAGAATAAAAAGCATGGAAAGACATGCGGAAAAGAGGGAAAAATGAACCCAGTATTAGAGCAGATCGGCAAAATAGGCATCGTGCCCGTGGTGAAGATTGACAGGGCGGAAGACGCTCTTCCTCTGGCCAGGGCCCTGTGCGCAGGGGGGCTTCCCTGTGCGGAGGTGACTTTCCGCACCGATGCGGCCGCGGAGGCAATTCGCGCCATGATCGCCGGCTATCCTGACATGTGCGTGGGCGCAGGAACGGTGCTGAATGCGGAACAGGTGGACGCGGCGGTGGAAGCCGGGGCGAAATTCATTGTCAGCCCCGGACTGAATCCCAGGACCGTGAGGCATTGTCAGGAGAAAAATGTGCCTGTTATCCCCGGTATCTCCACGCCGTCGGAGATCGAGCAGGCCATTGAGCTGGGCCTGGAGACAGTGAAATTCTTCCCTGCAGAGCAGTCCGGCGGTCTGGCGAAGATCAAGGCCATGGCGGCTCCCTACGGAAAGATGAATTTTATGCCCACCGGCGGCATCAATGCCGGAAATCTGACGTCCTACCTGGATTTTGACAAGGTAATTGCCTGCGGCGGATCCTGGATGGTGCCCGGAGACCTGATCAGGGAAGGGGCATGGGACAGGATTGAGCAGCTGACCAGAGAGGCTGTTCAGACTATGCTGGGCTTTGAACTGGCCCATATCGGTGTAAATTCCGAGAGCAAGGAAGAGGCGGACAGGACGGTGAACCGTCTGGCCTTTCTGTTCGGCACTCCGGTGAAGGTGGGCAGCGGGGGCAGCTTTGCCGGCACCATCGTGGAAGTGCTGAACAGCCACGGCAGAGGGGCCATGGGGCATGTTGCCATCAGGACGAATTATATTGAACGGGCTATCAACTATATGACCACTGTGCTTGGGGCGGAGTTCGAGGAGCCCATCCTGCGGCCGGACGGCAAGATCAATGCCATCTATCTGAAGGAGGAGATCGGCGGATTCGGAGTGCATTTGCTGCAGAAATAGCAGGCAGAAACGCCCGGATTCTTTTTCAGGGAAGAAGCAGGGCTGCGGACTTTGATGGAAAACCATATCACAGGAAAGGATTTGAGAACAATGGCAAAAGTGATTACCATGGGGGAGATCATGCTGAGGCTGTCCACCCCCAATTCCGAGAAATTTATCCAGGCGGATGAATTTGATATTAATTACGGGGGAGGAGAGGCCAATGTGGCGGTATCTCTGGCAAATTACGGACATAATGCAGAGTTTGTGACTGCGGTGCCGGACAATGAGATCGGGGAGTGCGCGGTGGCGGCCCTGCGGAAATATAATGTGGGGACAAAGCATATTGCGAAATGCGGGGAGCGTCTGGGCATTTACTTTCTGGAGAGCGGCTCTTCCATGAGACCTTCCAAGGTGGTTTATGACAGGGCGCATTCTTCCATCTCCACAGCCACTGCGGCTGACTTTGACTTTGACGCTATTTTTGAAGGGGCGGACTGGTTCCATTTTACAGGCATTACCCCTGCCATATCCGACGCGGCCGCGGCGCTGACTGAGGATGCGCTGAAGGCGGCCAGGAAGCATGGCGTAAAGGTGTCTGTGGACCTGAATTTCCGCAAGAAGCTCTGGACTTCCGAGAAAGCCCAGAAGGTGATGAAGAATCTGATGCAGTATGTGGATGTGTGCATCGGAAACGAAGAAGACGCGGAACTGGTGCTTGGGTACAAGCCCGGCAAGACGGACGTTACCAGCGGTGATCTGGAGCTGGCAGGATATCAATCCATATTCGAGCAGATGGTTGCCGATTACAACTTTGAATACTGCGTCTCTTCCCTGCGGGTAAGCCGTTCCGCTTCCGACAACGGTTGGTCAGCCTGCATTTACGCCAGAGATACCAAAGAATTCTATCATTCGAAAGAATACAGCATCCACCCCATTGTTGATCGTGTGGGCGGAGGAGATTCTTTCGCAGGAGGCGTAATCTGCGGACTTCTGGACGGAAAGGATTTCCGGGCGGCACTGGAATTCGGCGTGGCTGCCTCCGCGCTGAAACATACAATTCCCGGCGACTTTAATCTGGTATCCAGAAAAGAAGTGGAGACATTGGCAGGCGGCGACGCTTCAGGACGAGTGCAGAGATAGGTATATCGCTATATTACGTAATAAGCCGCAGCAGTTCAGCGTCCTGGCTGAACTGTTGCGATTGCGGTTAAGTTGCTGTTCACAGGTGTTTTCGTGTTCATTGTCTGTTTTATCTTGACTTTTAAATCCTACTATTGTAAGATTAATGTAATGGGGAAATATCCCTAAATTTTTTGTTGTTAAATCTTACATATGTAATACTTAAAGAGACGGGAGGAAAGAGATGAGAATAGACAGAAGCAGGAGAAGGCGGAGAAAACGTTCTGTGATGAGAGCCGTTATTTGGGCGGAGGCGATAGCGATTGTTCTGGTTTCGGGGGCGCTGTATTTAGCAGTGGAGCAGGGGATGAACGGTTCAGACAATGCGCTGGCTAAGGTATGGGCGCGCATATTCGGCGGCTCCTCACCGGAGGACCGGGACAATCGGCAGGAGGATGTTCTGGATTCTACATCCTCCGGCAGCGAGGTAAAGGCAGCAGCGGATTTACTGGAAGAGTACATGGGGTTTCTGGCGGAAAGAGATTACGGGAAGATGTACGATATGCTGGATGCGGATGCTTCCGGAGGGATTTCACAGGAGGCGGCGGGGACAGACGGTGGCAGAAGGACGCTTCCTGGGGCGGGTACCATGTGACAACGCTGCACCCTGCGGTGCCGGCCAATCTGGAAAATGCGCTTCTGGCGGAGCGGAATACGGAGCAGGACATAGGGCATGCCTGCTCCGGCGCGGCTTAAGGTATCCACAGCCCCAGATGGGTCAAAATGGCAAGGGGGATTTCCGCGGCTGCAGAGCCTCCCGCATTATCCTCATTCTGAATATTGACGGCAAAATAGCAGGTTTCGTTTTCGCTCTCAATAAAGCCGATAAACCATCCGGAGGTGTTCTTTCCCTCTGCGGACAAAGTGCCAGTTTTGCCGTAGAGGGCGCCCTTTTCCGAGACGGCAAGACAGAGGGAATTCTGTACAGCCTGTCTGTTTTCCGGAGAAAAGGGAAGGACTCCGTCATGTAATTTCCGCAGGAGCTCTACCTGCTCCACCGGTGATATTTTTAAGGAAGAATCATACCATGTTATTTTGGGACAGCAGGCTGCGAAGGCTGTCGATTTCCTTTTCCGTTAATTTGTCGCTGTCAAGAAAGGCGGAGACCATGGAAGCTATATTTCCGTTGTAGAATCGTTTCAGGAAGGAACTGCTCTCCTGGCCAATGTATTCCGCCTCTCCCACCAGGGGGGTATAGACGAATACGCGGCTTTGCTTCTCATAGGTAAGCGCGCCTTTATTCACCAGCCGCTTGATGAGGGTCTGGATTGTCTTGGGACTCCAGCTTGTGGTTTTCACCAGGCGGTCTGTGATTTCGTTGGTGCTGATCGGGGCATGCTGCCATACGATTTTCATGACTTCGAATTCGGCTTCGGAAATCTGGGGAAGGGATTTCATGGGTTCTCTCCTTTATCTCAAAAGATTTTATTACAATTGTAATAATAGTATAGTCTTTCTCTGGAAATTTGTCAATGCGCCCAGACGCGAAAAGAATCTGATTAAAATAAAGCTGTGTACAACTTGGAAACAATATTATATCATATTATTTGTACAGAAAATAATGCAGGGAGGTGGAGGTTTTGGCGGATATTTTGATTGTGGAGGATGACCCGGCGATTGCCGAGCTGATCTATATGAATCTGACTGCGGAAGGGTATCGCTGCACGCTGGCCCATGACGGCCTGGAGGGTGCGGATTATATTGAGCAGGGGAGGTTTGACCTGGCGCTGCTGGATATCATGCTTCCGGAGGTGGACGGCTACGAGCTGCTGGACTACATCAGGCCCCTGGGGACGCCGGTGATCTTTCTCACCGCAAAGGGAGCCGTGGAGGACAGGATCCGGGGACTGAAGGCAGGGGCGGACGACTATCTGACCAAACCGTTTCAGGTAGGGGAGCTTCTGGCCAGAGTGGAGGCTGTGCTGCGCCGTATGGGAATCGGCGCCAGACAGTTGGAACTGGGGGATGTGGTGATTTCCACGGATTCCAGGCAGGTGATGAAAGGCGGTGTTCCGGTGACGCTGACAGTGAAGGAGTTTGACCTTCTGGTGGAACTGGTCCAGAACAAAAACATTGCGCTGTACCGTGATCAGCTGTACGAAAAAGTGTGGAAAGAACCCTTTATGGGAGAGACCAGAACTCTGGATGCCCATATTCAGCGGCTTCGCAGAAAACTGGGATGGGAGGACCGGATTAAGACGGTGTTCCGGATTGGCTACAGGCTGGAGGGGTAGAATGCGGCTTTTTACAAAGTATTTTCTGTTTGGTATGCTTTTGTTCGGCCTGGCCATCTCCCTGTCGGGTTATTTTCTGCTGCATTATTCCATGGAAAGCAGTATGGCCAGGGAGGCGGACTTCGCCCTGAAGCAGTACCAGTATGATAAATTTACGGTTCAGTCTGCTCTGCTGTCTTATACGGATGTTTCCGTGGTTGTGGATATGGAGGAATCCTTTTCGGATGCAGGGCAGACTCTGGCCGTCAGACAGGCGGAGCCGATGGGTTCCCTTTTCGGCATTCTGGCAGAGGAGATCAGCGTTCCTGCGGCCTTCTATTCGGAGGAGGGAACCCTTCTCTATTCGGAGATAGGGGATCTGGACCCGGGTTTTTTGGAGGGGCTGTCGGAAGAGGCCCATGTCTATCAGTTTCTGGACAGGCCGGAGGGCAGTTCCATTTTGGTGGGAAGCGTATTAAAATACGATAAAACCGTATTGCCTGAGGTGACGTGGAGTTTCTGGAAGGAGGACCAGGACCAGACCCGGGAGGGGGAGGTATGGGTTGAGATGCCGGAGGAGCAAGTGGCGGCTCAAATAGAGGAAGCCCAGGGGAAGGTCTGTTTTGTCACCCAGTGGGATATTACCAAGGCTATACAGCAGCAGGAAATTATGCGGCAGTATTTTGTGCGGTGCTATCTGGGGGCCATGGCGGCGGGCATGGTGCTCATGGGGATGCTGTCCGCTTTTCTGACCAGGCCTTTAAAACGGATGTCCCGGGCGGCCCGGCGGATGGCGGAGGGGTATTATGAGGAGCGTCTGGCCATGTCAGGCAGGGATGAAATCGGGGAACTGGCGGAAAGCTTTAACCAGATGGCAGGGGCCGTGGAGGACAAGATCGGGGAGCTGTCCCGGGCGGCAAGGGAAAAAGAGGATTTTGTGGCGAATTTTGCCCATGAACTGAAGACACCTCTGACTTCTATTATCGGGTATGCGGATACCCTCTATCAAAAGGAGCTCTCCCGGGAGGAGATCCGCAAGGCCTCCTGGCATATCTGGAATGAGGGGATGCGCCTGGAGTCCCTGTCTTTTAAGCTGATGGAGCTGACGGTACTGGGACGGCAGACATTTCCCCTGGAGGAAATGCCTGGGGAGGAGCTGCTGAAGGATGCGGCGGAGGGGCTTGGCCCGTTTCTGGCGGAGAAACAGGTGGATTTGTGCCTGGAAGCCCAGGCCGCCTATGTCATGGTGGATTATGATCTGCTGAAGACCCTGCTCATCAATCTGGTGGACAATTCCGTGAAGGCGGGCAGCAGCAAGATCACGCTTCAGGGAAAGGAGGAGGCGGGCAGCTACCGGATCAGTGTCCGGGACAATGGCTGCGGTATGGAGGAAGAAGTCCTGTCCCGGATTACGGAGGCGTTCTATATGGTGGACAAGGCGCGCTCCAGGAAGCAGCACGGGGCAGGCCTGGGGCTGGCGCTGGCAGACAGGATTGCCAGGATCCACGGAAGCAGTCTGCAGTTTCAAAGCAGCAGGGGCGCGGGCACGGAAGTGACTTTCTGCCTGAAATGTGCGCAGGAAGGGGAGGCGGATAAGGATGAGTGAGGACAGGCAGGGAAGCAGGATATCCGGGGCAGGAAGCCTGCTTGCCAATGGGGCAGGGATCTTGGCTGCATTGGGAATCGGGTTCGGGGGACTGTTTCTGGTACAGAATATCCTCTCCGGAGAGGCGGAAAAGCTGCTGCATTCCGGAGGGAGAGTGGAGATCCCGGTTCAGGGGGAAACCATGACCACCTGGGAGACGCAGGATGTGGAGGCAGTACAGGCCCTGCTGACAGGGGAGGAACTGAGGCAGGTGGCGGAGAGACTGGAGAAGGGCACGGATCCCTGGCCCCATGAACCCTGGCAGGGTCAAATGTCCATGGCTGAGGCCATGGAATGCGGCAGGGACTGGACGGAGAACTTTTTAATGCCCCATCTGGGCATGGCAGACTACACACTTCAGGAGATTACCGCCAACTGCTACCTCTGGAACTGGCAGGCGGATGTGGAAAGCGGGGAGGGAAATCCCCTCTTCGGCTGCTGGAGTGTATGGCTGTATGTCCCGGACCTTACGGTGGCGCTGACCCTGAACGGAGTTACAGGGCAGGTGCTGCAGGCGACTGTGTCCATCAGCGGACAGATGCCGGTGGAATATCAGGAAAAAGACGGAATCATGACTCTGCTGACGGACTACGGAGATTCCTTTGGACTGGGGGGAAGCTATGTGATGCTGAACTCGGAAATGGCTGCAGACGGTTGGGAAATGCGGCAGACCGTGGGAGAGGAAGGAGTATATGCCTCCGTGAGAACCAGTACCATAGCCATTGCCGATATCTCCGGGGACTATGAGGGAGTTTCGGAGATTTTTACCGTTGAACTGGGCCTTGGGACAGAGTAGGCATGCATGAGCGCGCAATGCTGAACGATTGCCGAATTTACAACTTAGGCACAAGTAGGACACAGGCCTATGACATTTTTCTGTTACCATCATAGACATGGGAATTCCGGGAAGCCGGGAAAGAATTCCAGAAAAAGGGGCTATGATCCCCGTTGGGAGGTAACGGAAAATGAGAAAAACAAAACGGAGAAAGTGGTTGGCGGCCATTGTGGCCGGCGCGTTGGTTGCAGGCCTGTTGGGCGGCTGCGGAAAAGCGGGACAGGAGAGCGGCAGCATGGGCAGTGAAGGCGGCGGCATGAGCAGCGGCAGCGCGGGCAGTGAAGGCGGCAGCGGGGCCGGGCAGGCAGGGGGAGAGCCGGACCAGTTGGGAAAAGGGCGGTATGTGGAGAAGCAGGAGGCCCTTCCCCAGGAATTGCAGGATCGGTCAATCATACAGATGTATACGGCAGAAGGGAAGCTGCGCCTTTTGGCAACGGAACAGGAGAACGGAAAAACTCTGGTAAGCGAGTGGGAGAAACAGGGAGAGGGCTTTACGGAGGTGACCCAGGGGTGGCTTGCGGCCATGGATCTTCCTGCAGCGGACTGGATAGAGCTGGGGATTGCCCAGGGAGAAGGGGGCACCCAATATCTGTATGCGGGATATCAGGCGGAGGATGAGGAGTCTTTCCGGACCAGGCTCTGGAAGGGGCAGGGAGATACGGCCCTGGAGATTACGCCCCGGGAATGGACCGTGCCCAATGAAGCCACCGGCGGCTACGAGATTGTCACCAGTCTGGCGGCATTGGACAACGGCAGTCTGGCAGCGCTTTCCATGATGTCCATGCAGGTATTGTCCGGGGAGGACGGCAGCATCCTGGAGACGGGAGATATGCAGACCTATTACGAGGGCGGCATCGTGGTTCACGGGAGCGATTTCTATCTCCGTCCATCGGACGGCAGCGGCCATATCGAGAAATATACCGGAGGAAAGACGGCAGATGCCCAGAGCATTCCCTATCCTTCTGTCCAGGCAGCGGAAGGCGGGGTTACCGTGGGCGGTGCGGGAAGTCTGGTCCTGGCCGCTTTGCAGGACGGCACTTTGTTCGCAGGCAGCGAGGACGGAATCTTTAAGCTGTCAGGGGGAGCCGAAGGACAGTGGGAACAGCTGGCCCTGGGAATGGACACGGATTTTTCCGTATCGGACTGTTGGTGCATGGATTTTGCCGCAATGGAGGACGGAACACTGTATGCCCTGTTCCAGACAGAGGGAGAAATGAAGCTGAACCGGTACGAGTATGACCCGGATGCGGTTTCCGAGGTGACGGAAGTTCTGAAATTGTACACGGTTTACGAAGACTCCCTGCTGAAGCAGGCAGCCACCCTGTACCACAAGGCCCATCCGGAGGTGCTGATCAACATAGAAAGCGCCTATCCTCAGTACTACTTTGACACCCCGGATTACGATGCCGTATACCAGAAGCTGAACACCATGCTTATGGGGGACCAGGCGCCGGACCTGGTGGTGATGGACCATCTGAATATGGATTCCTATGCGGACAAGGGACTTCTTGCGGATGTGGAGGATATTCTGAAACCTCTGGAGGACGGGGGAGAACTGCTGTCCAATATTACGGGCGCTTATGTGCGGGAGGACGGTAAGAGATATGTGGTGCCTCTTCAGTTTGGCTTCCGGATAGCCATGGGAAGGGATATCGCCGTGGAGGATATGCGCTCCATGGAGGCATTGGCAGGATTTTTGGCCCAGAAGCAGGAGAGCTATCTGGGAAACCGCACAGCGGCGGAACTGGTGGCTGAATTTTATCCCTATTTCTGCGCAGAGATTGTCAGCGAAAAGAAGCTGGACCGGGAAGCTATGGGAAAATACCTGGATTATCTGAAGGCAATCGGGGATAACTGCGGTATCATTCAAACCCGCTCCGAGAATGAAGTCACCCCTGGTATGTGGGAGCTGTCTTCCGAAACAAAACTGGCCTTTGAAAAGGCAGTGGGCTTTATCGACTGCATGTTCCCCATGTCCATGGTGGATTATATCAAGGGGGTATATACTGCCTTTGACAACCGTTTCATTCCCTCTCAGCAGATAGGAATCAGTTCCAAGAGCCAGCATATGGACACGGCCAGGGATTTCCTGCGCTTTGCCCTGTCGGAGGAAGTGCAGAGCATGGAATCCTACAGCGGTTTCCCGGTAAACCGGGCGGCGCTGCAGAAACTGGCGGCAAAGGACCGTTCCATGTACGCCGCGGCCACCATGATCAAGGGAGACGACGGCAGCTATCTGGAATTTTCCAGTGAGGCTTATCCCCAGGAGACGGCGGAGAATCTGGCCGCCCTGTGCGAAGGACTGGATAAGCCTGTGAAGGAGGACGCCAAGATTCTGGAAGTGCTCACCGAGTGTGTGGGCGGATTCCTGGACGGCTCTCAATCCAAAGAGGATACCATCCAGAAGATTGAGGACGGGCTGAAAATGTATCTGGCTGAGTAAGGCGCTGTTCCGGCATGTCGTCTGAGGCTGAAGGCAGGTCCCACAAAACGCAACTTAGGATTGCAGTTTCCGCCTTTTTCCAGTATAATTGTTGATGGTTATCAGCAAGAAAGGGAGCCGCTTTTTCAGGCAGCGGCATTCCCGGAAAGAAAGGCAAGGTTTACGATGGACATTTTTCAGACGATCAAAGAAGAACTGAAGGTGGAAAAGTGGCAGGTGGAGGCTGCGGTCAAGCTTATTGACGAAGGCTGTACCATTCCCTTTATTTCCCGATACAGAAAGGAAGTGACAGGCTCCCTGAATGACGAGCAGCTCAGGGATCTTCATGAGCGGCTCACCTACCTGCGCAACCTGGAGGAGAAGAAGGAGCAGGTCCTGGGCAGCATCCAGGAACAGGGAAAGCTGACGGAGGAGCTGCGGGAGAAAATCCTGGCGGCCCAGACCCTGGTGGTGGTGGAAGATCTGTACCGTCCCTACCGTCCCAAGAGAAAGACCCGGGCAAGCGTGGCCAAGGCCAAGGGACTGGACGGACTGGCTGAGTACATTCTGGCCCAGAATGCCCAGGCGCCTGTCCTTGAGGAAGCGGCCAAATACGTCACAGCCGATGATGTGGAGGAGGAAAAAAAGGTTTCCACACCCCAGGAAGCTCTCCAGGGAGCAAAGGACATTCTTGCGGAGGCCATTTCCGATAATGCGGATCACCGCAGCTATATCCGGGAGGCCACTGTGGAAGAAGGAGTCATCGTCAGCGCGGCCAAAGATGAAAAAGTCCAGAGTGTTTATGAGATGTATTATAATTTTGAAGAGCCTGTGAAAAAGGTGGCAGGCCACAGGGTACTGGCCCTGAACCGGGGTGAGGCGGAAAAGATGTTGACCGTGAAAGTCAATGCGCCGGAGGAGCGGATTCTGCGCTATCTGGAGAAGAAGACCGTCACCGGGGAAAATCCCTACACTACCCCGGTGCTGAGAGAGGTCATCGAGGACAGCTATCAGCGGCTCATCGCCCCGGCCATTGAGCGGGAGATCCGAAGCGACATGACGGAAAAGGCGGAGGACGGCGCCATCACCGTGTTCGGCAAGAATCTGGAACAGCTCCTGCTGCAGCCTCCCATTGCGGGGAAGGTGGTTCTGGGATGGGACCCGGCCTTCCGCACCGGCTGTAAGCTGGCGGTGGTTGACCAGACCGGTAAAGTCCTGGATACCAAGGTGATCTACCCTACTGCGCCCCAGAACAAGGTGGAGGAGTCCAAACGGGAACTGAAGAAACTTATCAGCAAATATCATGTGGATCTGATCTCCGTGGGCAACGGCACGGCTTCCAGGGAATCGGAACAGATCATTGTGGATCTGCTGAAAGAACTGGACAGACCTGTGCAGTATGTGATAGTCAGCGAGGCCGGCGCCAGTGTATACTCCGCCAGTAAGCTGGCCACGGAAGAATTTCCCAATTTTGACGTGGGACAGAGGAGCGCAGCCTCCATTGCCAGAAGACTGCAGGATCCTCTGGCGGAACTGGTGAAGATTGATCCCAAATCCATCGGCGTGGGACAGTATCAGCACGACATGAACCAGAAAAAGCTCAGCGAAGCCCTGAGCGGCGTGGTGGAAGACAGCGTGAACAAGGTGGGCGTGGACCTGAATACCGCCTCAGCCTCCCTTCTGGAGTATATATCCGGAATCAACAAAACAATTGCGCGGAATATCGTAGATTACAGGGAGAACA
Organism: uncultured Acetatifactor sp.; assembly: GCA_910586515.1. Lineage (GTDB taxonomy): Bacteria > Bacillota > Clostridia > Lachnospirales > Lachnospiraceae > Acetatifactor. The sequence continues at coordinate 16,189 of CAJUGL010000021.1, read as the reverse complement.
ACGGACGCTTTACCAACCGCAGACAGCTGCTGAAGGTGGCGAAACTGGGACCCAAAGCTTTCGAACAGTGCGCGGGCTTTATGCGGATTCTGGACGGGGACAATCCCCTGGACGCCACCAGTGTCCACCCGGAATCCTATGAAGCGGCCATGAAGCTTCTGGACAAACTGGGACTTACCATGGAGGATGTGCGGGAACTGCAGCGCAAAGCGGCGCAGGAGAGGAAGGCCGGAAAGCCTGCCCAGGAGGAGGCACAGAAGCGCTCCGGGGAGAAAGCGGAAACAAAGACACAGGATGCCCGGAAAAAGCAGAAACAGAAGGAAATCCGCATATCCAACACTAACACTGCCATGGGGAAGGCTCTGGCGGCGGCCATGGGCGGAGCGCCTTCCGCAGCCGAGAACAGGAAGGCGTCCGGGGATGCGCCTGAGGGCGGCAGAAGGCAGGATGCAGGCGAGAACGCTGCCGCCACAGGCGTTCTGGCCAGGTTTGCAAGCCGCATTAAAGACAGAAAACAGCTGGCGGAGGAACTGGGCATCGGCGAGATTACCCTGACGGATATCCTGAAAGAACTGGAAAAGCCCGCCAGAGACCCCAGGGACGACAGCCCCAAGCCCATCCTGCGCAGCGACGTACTGGATATGAAGGATCTGAAACCCGGCATGATTCTCAAGGGAACCGTCCGCAATGTCATTGATTTCGGCGTATTTGTGGATATCGGGGTACACCAGGACGGACTGGTGCACATCTCCCAGATCACGGACCGCTTCATCAAACATCCCCTGGACGCGGTGGCAGTGGGGGATATCGTGGAGGTTCAGGTACTCGGAGTGGACGAGGCCAAGAAGCGCATCAGCCTCACCATGAAAATCAATCAGGAAAAAGATAAGAAATAACCGGAGATAAAACGGTACACGGAAAAACACTGCCCCAGAGGACACCGCTCAGGGACAGTGTTTTTCGTGTATTCAGATCTGTACGGCAGTTCACGTTGTCAGTTCACATATTTTTCATAATATTTTCACAGGAACGCATTGACAAATTCTGTAAAATGGAATATTGTTAGTATGCTAACATTCTTGTTAGCGAACTAACATTGCAGGGATGGGGAAACCTGGATGCAGATCTTCTGCCCACAGCCGCAGTTCCGGAAGCGCCGCAGAGTGCAGGGCAGGTTTTCCGTAAAAAACCCGAAGAAGGGAAGAACTTATGGAAGAGAAACGTAGAATAGCTTTTGTACTGCGTGCCATTCACAATCAGATCAAGCTGATTATCCGCTATACCCTTCCAAAGTGTGAGAAAGGCCCCAAAAGTCAGCTCCAGGGCGGTATCCTGGGATATCTGTACTATCATCAGGAGCAGCCGGTGTATCAGAGAGATCTGGAAAAGGAATTCCGCATTTCCCGGGCTACTGCCACCAATACCCTGCAGGTAATGGAGCGGGAAGGACTGATCATGCGCAGGGCGCTGGACAGGGACGCAAGGCTGAAACGGATTCAGATGACGGAAGAGGCCGTCCAGGGTCACAGAAGGATGGAGGCCCATATGGAGATGATGGAGAGCTGCATCACCAAAGGGATGAGCGCGGAGGAGGTGGAGCAGTTGTCCCGGTTATTGGGGATGGTGATGAAGAATCTGGAAGAGACTGCCGCAAAGTATGATGAGCAGTCCTGGGGGGGATGCCCCAACGGGGAGGAAGGACAAGGCGCTGTCCGGGAAAACCGGGAACAGTCAGAAATCCTTTCCGGAGAAGGGGAGGGCCCGCCCGAAAAGGGGCTTCGTCCATAAAAGAAATGGAATACAGTAAAAAAGATAACGGAAAGAGAGGAGACGGATATCATGTTAAAGACATTGGGAGCACAGATCAAGGAGTATAAGAAAGACTCTGTCCTGACCCCTGTATTTATGATCGGAGAGGTGATCATGGAGACGATCATACCTCTGCTGATGGCGTCCATCATTGATGACGGTGTGACGGCCGGCAATATGAAGCATATTTATCTGATTGGAATTCTGATGGTGGGGACGGCGCTGCTGAGTCTTACTTTCGGCATTCTGGGAGGGCAGTTCGGTTCCCGGGCCTCTGCGGGTTTTGCCAGGAATCTGCGGAAGGCCATGTATGAGAACATTCAGACATTCAGTTTTTCCAATATCGACAAATTCAGTACTTCCGGCCTGGTGACACGACTCACCACGGATGTGACCAATATGCAGAATGCTTATCAGATGATTCTGCGCATGTGTATGCGGGCTCCGGCCAGTCTGATCTGCGCAATGGCCATGTCCTTCAGGATCAGCCCCAGGCTTGCCAGTGTGTACCTTGTGGCGGTAATTCTGCTGGGCGGTGTATTGGCGCTCATTGTCAGTCAGGCCACGAAACACTTTTCCCAGGCATTTCCCAAGTACGATGCTCTGAATGAGAGCGTCCAGGAGAATGTTTCGGCAATCCGCGTGGTGAAGGCCTATGTCAGAGAAGATTACGAGATAGAGAAATTCAAGACTGCCAGCAACAATATCTATAAGATATTCTGCAAGGCGGAGGGCATTGTGGTTTGGAACAGTCCGGTGATGAATCTCACCGTATATACCTGTATCCTGCTTATCAGCTGGATAGGGGCCCATATGGTTGTTCAGGATGCCCTGACCACCGGGCAGCTGATGAGCCTGCTGACTTACTGCATGAATATATTGATGAGTCTGATGATGCTTTCCATGATTTTTGTCATGATTACCATGTCTGTTGCCAGCGCCAGACGTATCTGTGAGGTATTGACGGAGAAGGCGGATCTGGCGGATCCCGAGGAGCCGGTGCGGGAAGTGAGAGACGGAAGCATCCGTTTCGAGCATGTTTCTTTCAGCTATAAGAAGGAGGCTCAGGATCCGGTGCTGAAGGATATTGACCTGGAGATAAAATCCGGTGAGACCATCGGCATTATAGGCGGCACCGGCAGCGCAAAGTCCAGTCTGGTCAACCTGGTCAGCAGACTGTATGACGTCACTGAGGGAAAACTGCTGGTTGGCGGCGTGGACGTGAGAGACTATGACTGCGAGGTGCTGCGCAATCAGGTGGCAGTCGTCCTTCAGAACAATGTGCTGTTCTCCGGCACGATACTGGAGAATCTTCGATGGGGAGACAGGGAGGCGACGGAGGAAGAATGCCGGCATGCCTGCGAACTGGCCTGTGCCGACGAGTTTATCCGGAGATTTCCGGACGGCTATGAGACTTACATAGAGCAGGGCGGCACAAATGTATCCGGCGGCCAGAAGCAGCGGCTATGTATCGCCAGAGCGCTGCTGAAGAAGCCGAAGATATTGATTCTGGACGATTCCACCAGCGCGGTGGACACGGCTACGGATGCGAAGATCAGAAAAGCCTTCGCCGAATCCATTCCCGGCACCACCAAGCTGATCATTGCCCAGAGGATCTCCAGTGTGGAACACGCGGATAAAATAATCGTCATGCATGACGGGGAGGTCAACGGTTTTGCATCCCATGAGGAATTACTGGAGACAAACGAAATCTACCGGGAAGTCTATGAGGCCCAGATGAGCGGCAGCGGCGACTTTGACGAGAAAGCCGGCTGAAAACAAAACAGGGGGCAGCGAAGCGGAGAGACGGAACTGGACGGTTAGGCAATTTATTAAGGAAAAAGCAAAGAACCAGACCGTTTAAACAGTCTCGCAGCGAAGCGGAGAGACGGAACTGGACGGTTAGGCAATTTATTAAGGAAAAAGCAAAGAACCAGACCGTTTAAACAGTCTCGCAGCGAAGCGGAGAGACGGAACTGGAATAGGAGGAAAGGAAAATGGCGGAAGAAAAGAATCAGAAAATAAATCACGGTCCGAGAGGACCAATGGGGCGGGGGCCCCGGCCCAAAATAGAAAACCCGGGAAAGTTGTTTAAGCGAATTATGGCCTACACATTAAAAGACTATGCTCTGGGCTGGATTCTTGTGGTAGTATGCATTTTTGTTTCTGTGTTTGCCAGTCTGCAGGGGACAATGTTCATGCGGACGCTGATCGACACGTATATTCTGCCCCTCATCGGCGGAGAGAATCCGGATTTCGGTCCGCTGGCGGGAGCCATCGGCAGGGTTGCCTGCTTTTACGGACTGGGAGTGCTGGCCGCTTTTACGCAGTCCAGAGTGCTGATCAATGTGGGCCAGGGGACATTGCGGAATATTCGTAACGATATGTTTGAAAAAATGGAGTCTCTTCCGATTAAATATTTCGATACGCATGCCCATGGAGACATTATGTCCATGTATACCAACGACATCGATACTCTGCGCCAGATGATCAGCCAGAGCATTCCTCAGATGATCAACAGCGCAGTGACCATTGTCAGTGTCTTTGTGTGCATGCTGGTGCTGGATATTCCTCTGACCCTGGTGACCATGCTGATGGTGGGCATCATGCTGGCAGCCACCAAGAAAATCGGCGGTCTCAGCAGCCGTTACTTTTTGGCGCAGCAGAAAGCGATCGGCGCTTTGAACGGCTGTATTGAGGAGACCATGACCGGCCAGAAGGTGGTGAAGGTGTTCTGCCACGAGGAGGAAAGCCTGAACCAGTTTAATGAGCTGAACGATCATTTGTTCGAGAGCGCCTACCAGGCAAACCGTTTTGCCAATATCATGGGACCTGTGAACGCTCAGCTGGGCAATCTAAGCTATGTGGTCTGCGCGGTGGTGGGCGGCATTCTGGCGATTACGGGAGTATCCGGTCTGACCCTGGGCGGTCTGGCCAGTTTTCTGAACTTCAACAAATCCTTCAACATGCCCATCAATCAGGTGAGCATGCAGTTCAACAGCATTATCATGGCCATGGCCGGCGCGGAGAGGATCTTCAGACTTATGGACGAGAAACCGGAGACGGATCAGGGTTATGTGGAGCTGGTCAATGCCGTGAGGAAGCCGGACGGAGAGCTGGAAGAGAGCAGAGAGAGAACCGGTCTCTGGGCCTGGAAGCATTATCACAAGGCGGACAATACAACCACCTATGTGGAATTGAAAGGGGATGTGGTATTTGATCATGTGGACTTCGGTTATGATGACAGCAAGATGATTCTGCATGATATCGAACTCTATGCTAAACCGGGGCAGAAGATTGCTTTTGTGGGGGCTACCGGCGCAGGCAAAACCACAATCACCAACCTGATCAATCGGTTTTATGATATTCAGGATGGAAAGATACGATATGACGCCATTAATGTAAACAAGATCAAGAAGGCGGATCTGCGGCGTTCCCTGGGAATTGTGCTTCAGGATACCCATTTGTTTACGGGAACGGTCATGGAGAATATCCGCTACGGCAAGATGGATGCCACGGACGAAGAGGTGAAGAAAGCCGCGGTGCTGGCCAATGCTCACGGCTTTATCCGGAGACTTCCGGAGGGCTATGACACCATGCTTCACGGGGATGGGGCGAATTTAAGTCAGGGGCAGCGCCAGCTTCTCGCCATTGCCCGGGCGGCTATTGCGGACCCGCCGGTGCTGATTCTGGACGAGGCTACCAGTTCCATTGACACCAGAACGGAGAAACTGGTGCAGAAGGGGATGGACGCGTTGATGAAGGGGCGGACTAATTTTGTCATTGCCCACAGACTTTCCACAGTCAGGAACAGCGACTGTATCATTGTGCTGGAACAGGGCCGCATCATTGAGCGGGGAACGCATGACCAGCTCATGGAACAGAAGGGGAAATATTACCAGCTCTATACCGGGAATTCTGTGGCCGGCTGAGCGATGATACTTTTGTTTATTTGCTTTGCACAAGGTCCCCTGCCAGCCGGAGCTGACAGGGGAACGGCGCGCGAATAGTGAAGAAGGCCGTTCCCCTGCTGGAATTGAGGGAGTTGACGAAATCAGGTAACAGTTCACAAAGCGCTGAACGGTTATGAAATCAGTGCTATTTTCCCTCGTCCAGGTACAGCTGCACCCGGTTGTTGATTATTTTCGTGATCTCATCTCCATTCTTGCTGCCGTTGAAATAATCTTCCGCTTCCTCCAGGATAATCGTAAGGATGGGCCTGGTCCGCAGGGGCAGGGGCCTGGCCTCCCGGATTGTCTGTCTGTATTCTGCCAGCTTTTCTTCCGAGGTGTCTTCGCCATAATAAGCCGGTGTGTAGTCTGCTCCATTTTTCACGCGCTTTGTCGTCAGTTCATAGATGAGTTTCTCCTGCAGCCACTCCTCGAACGCATTTATGTGTACAGGCTGCCTGAGTGTATCCATACCTGTGGACTGTGATTCCTCTCCGATCAGCAGACTGATGAATTCCCATGCGCCCTCCTTGTGGCTGGAATTGGCATTGATCGCCATGGTGAGACTGGATAGGGATGATGCGTAGCAGCCGTCGTCAAACAGTGTTCCGCAGAGGACCTGCCCTGCCGCTTCCCGTTCTTCCTGCCATTTAAAAAAGAAAAGGTTCCAGAGGGGCACACGCTCACATATACCGGACTCCAGGTTCTTTCTGCCGTCATCTCCGTAGCGCCTGGCGGCTTCCAGCAGCTTTCCGAACAGGGGCGTATAGAAATCGCAGCTGCCGCTTTCCCAGTCTACCATTCCCCAGAGGCTGTCTGACCCTTCCAAAAACCAGTTCAGGACCTGGCCTGAAGTAAGGCCTTTCTGCCAGACACCTTCTCCCTTCCAGGAAAGCAGGGCGTCAGCCAGAGTCTCTATGTCAGGAGTTTCCCTGCTCCCCAATACCTTCTCACTCATTAAATAATACTGAACAGGCACCCAGTAATTAACGCTGTAAATTTGATCTCCCTGCCGCCAGGTGGCAAAGGTGGTGGGAATGTAGTCTTCCTCATGGATGCCGGAAGCCTCCAGCCAGGGAGATAGTTCCTCCAGGGCGCCTTTCTCCAGCATGCCGCTCATATAATCCTCCATGAAATTGCCATACAGGATATCCGGTCCTTTGCCTGCGCCCATCTGGATACTGGTAAGGCGGGCGAAGTCCTGGATGTCATTGTTGATTCCGCAGTCTTCCAGAACGATGTGATAATCGCTGTTTTCCCGGTTGAAACGGGCAATTCGTTCCCCAAGCCAGGAGTCTGCAGAGATTGATCCCCGGCAGACAAGGGGGATTTTATCAACCTTTTCCATCCTAAGCCGCTCCAGGAAACTGCCTGAGCCGTCGGAATAAGTCCAGAGAAGTTCAATGGAGCCGTCCTCCATCACCCGGAAATCTCCCAGCTCCAAGTTACTGTGCCATCCGTAAGAGGTGCCGTTAAAGTACAGGATGGGCTCGTTGCTTTTGTCAGCCAGGTCAGCTTTCATGATTTCACGGTCGGAATACCGGCCATATCCTGTCACCGAGAGGGAAGAGCCTGCAGAACCCAGGTACACATCAGAATCGTAATTCACTTCCAGTTGGGAATCCGTCGACAGCTTCCCGGAATCCGGATCTATCTGGGCCAGAATCCGGGTATTCTCCAATTCGTTCCGCAGCAGTACATATACATTGCCGTCCTCCGGCTGGCAGATGTCCTCAATGTCCGTGTCCGCCGGCAGCGGGGTTTCATACAGGATTTCCCCGGAGGGAAGAAGCTTTGCAATGAAGGCGTCCTGTCTGGTGTATGAATTGTTGCCTTCTCCGCTGCTGGTATAGAATGATTTCCGGATACAATAGAAGTTCCCCTCCCGGTCAAGATACCACTGGCCTGCGGGGAAGGAGCGGATGAGGGAGTTTGGGACATCCTGCAGTACCAGTTCGCTGTTTCCGTCTTTCCGGTGCAGATAAATGTCGGCTTCGTTAAGGGACACTGCTGCCATCAGCTGCACCGGCTCTCCCATGATAAACTGTGTTCCGAGATGACGGTAGCCGGTACGGACTGTAGTTGAAGCGACTCCGGGTTCCTGGCCAAAGAGAGGTTCCGATTCCACAGCCAGGTCATAGTATTCCGTCCGGTCTGTGACGGCGCTTAAGTCTTCCATGCCAGGCGCAATCCCCCGCCAGGGTTCCTCCTGGGCATTCTTTGCTCCGCAGGCGGATAGCAGAAGGCAGAACAGGACTATAGCCGTTGATGATCTGTTTTTTCTCATATATGGTACTCCCCGTGTTTTTCTTTTCATTAAAACAGGGAAATAGCTGATGCCATTTCCCTGTATGCTGCGATGACAAAATACCGGCAACTGCTCATGACGAATCCGTCCAAAAGTTGCATATGCTTTTATGTATATTTATATTTTATCACGTCCTTCCATAATTGCAATAGAAAATATGCCATTTTGCGGAAGATATTTCTGGTAACCGGCAGAAAAAAGCCCCAGGATTTTTTTGTTGACTTTTTTTCTGAGCCGTAATATAATGAATGGCGGTGGACGGCAGAAAGGCCTGGCGGGTTTTCTGTCGAATATAAAAGAAAATTCTTCGGGGTCGGGTGACCCTTACGGTGTGTTTTGCGCCGTAAGCTGGAATTCCCTACTGGCGGTACAGTCCGCGACCCGCGGCAGGATGGAGACGGCATGAACGTACGGACATACTGACGCGGCTGACCCGGTGCAACTCCGGGACCAACAGTATAGTCTGGATGAAAGAAGAAAGAACGGCTGCAGGGCCGACGTAGAGGCATGCTTTCCGGGACAGGGGAAGTTTGCCGTGTCTGTTCCTGGAGTTGGCTTCTGTGCGGAATTTGCCCCGGATCATTTTGATTCGGGTTTTTTGCGTGTCCGGGAGAATTTTGGTCCATGAAAAACATAAACCGCAGGAGGAAAAGAAAATGAACGAACTGTTCAAAAGTGTCGCTGAGAACGCGATGTATGTACTGAGTTTTCTGGTGATTATAGCCGCCATGTTTGCAGTGGCTGTTTTGCTGGAAAAGGCTGCCCGGAAGAAAAACGAGGTAAAAGAACCTCTGTTCGGTATCAGAAAGATGGCCATGGTAGGCATGTTTTCCGCGATTGCCATGATTCTGCATCTGTTTGACTTCCCGCTTCCCTTTGCGCCGGGTTTCTACAAGCTGGATTTCAGCGAACTGCCAATATTAATTGGAACTTTCGCCTTCGGGCCGACAGCGGGAGTCATGATGGAATTTGTGAAAATTCTGCTGAAGCTGTTTATCAAGGGCACTTCCACAGCATTTGTGGGAGATCTGGCCAACTTCGTGATAGGCTGCAGCTTCATTCTGCCCGCATCCGCCATTTACGCTTTCCGCAAGAGCAAGAAAACCGCCATAGCGGCCTGTGTCATAGGTACGCTTATCCTCACTGTCTTTGGGACGGCATTTAATGCGGTATATCTGCTCCCGGCGTTTGCCAGGCTTTACGGAAGGCCGCTGGAAAGCCTGCTGGAAATGGGCAGCGCGGTGAATCCCCTGGCGGGTGAGAACAACATAGTCAGCTTTGTGGCGGCCTGCGTCGCTCCGCTGAATCTGATTAAGGGCGCCAGTGTGTCTCTGGTGACTCTGTTGGTTTACAAACCTTTAAGCCCCATCATTAAAACCGGATATCGGATGTAGGGCTTGCATTTTTTTCCCATTTAGAGTAGAATGTACGATGAGGAAGCAAAAGCGCCTATTCCATAGGTGCTTTTTCCTCTCATGGGAAAGTACGTCTTTTAGGTAAAATTATGGCGGACCGGTTTGCGGCAGGGGAGGATTATGCTGGAATTAACTGTGAAAATTGAAGCGGGAGATCTGTATGACTATATGCTGAGGCATTCTTACGGCAGCCCTGCGGGGGTGATTGGGAGCAGCTTCGGCGCTGTGCTGATTTTGTTTGCCCTTGCTTCAAAACAGTGGATTTTCATTGTTTTGGGGCTGGTGATGCTGTTGTATCTGCCCTGGACGCTTTTTGTCAAAAGCAGGAGTCAGATGCTGAGCAATCCTGTTTTTCAGGAACCGCTCAGGTACATTCTGGATGAGGAAGGGCTGACAGTGGCTCAGGGAGAGGCCAGAGAGCAAATGGCCTGGGAGGATATGTACAGGGCGGTATCCACCGGCAGGAGTATTATTTTGTATACTTCCCGAATCAATGCCACCATTTTCCCCAAGCGTCAGCTGGGAGACCGGAAGGCGGCGGTGATCGAGATGATTTCTACCCATATGCCTCCGGCAAAGGTCAAGATTCGATCTTAATATCCGGTGCGGCAAATACGGAAAGCGCAGGAAAACTTATGCAGGGAGAAGAGTATAAAGTTCCGGACAACCGTCGGGATAAAGAAGCCGGAGAGACGGCGCTGGGATCGGTTGGGAGACTAAAGAGAGAAGAGATAGAGGCGGGGCTGAACGGAGGGGAAACGCTGGTTCTGGAGTCCTGGTCTGCCGGGGAAACGGCGGCGCTGGGCCGGGTTCTCGGCGAGATGTGCCGTCCGGGCCAGGTGTATACGCTGACGGGAGATTTGGGTACGGGAAAGACCGTGTTTACCCAGGGCTTTGCCAGGGGACTGGGCATCACCGAACCGGTGAGCAGCCCCACATTTACGATATTGCAGGTGTATGACGAGGGCAGGCTGCCGTTTTACCATTTCGACGTGTACCGCATTGGGGACGTGGAGGAGATGGAAGAGGTGGGCTGTGAGGACTGCTTTTACGGAAAAGGTGTGTGCATGGTGGAATGGGCGGAACTGATTGCGGAAATTCTGCCGGAGAACAGTGTGCAGGTGACGATTGAGAAGGTGCCGGAGAGGGGCTTTGACTATCGCCGGCTCACCTTAAAGAGGCGGGAAATAAAAGAAGAAAAAACGAAATACAGATAAACAAAAAGGAAAAGCACGGTTTTCCTCAGGCGCGGGGAGGACAGGAGGGCAGGCAGATGAAGATATTGGGTCTGGACAGCTCCGGGCTGGTTGCCGGAGTAGCCATCGTCGAAGACGACGTGCTGGTGGCGGAGTATACCACAAACGATAAAAAGACGCATTCCCAGACGCTTCTCCCTATGCTGGACGAGCTTAGGCGGATGACGGGGCTGGATCTGAACACCCTTGACGCTGTGGCGATTGCGTCCGGTCCGGGTTCTTTTACCGGGCTGCGCATCGGTTCCGCCACGGCCAAGGGATTGGGGTTTGCCCTGGGAAAGCCTCTGGTGGAGGTGCCTACTCTGGAGGGGCTGGCCTGGAATCTGTACGGTTCCGACAGGGTGGTCTGTCCCCTGATGGATGCCAGGCGGAACCAGGTCTACACGGGCGCATATGCGTTTGAGCCGGAGGGGGAAGGTTTTGCGCTCCGTACCCTTCTGCCCCAGAGTCCTATGGATGTAGAGGTTCTTATGGCAAAGCTGACGGAGTTGGGACGGCCGGTGATCTTCCTGGGGGACGGCGTTCCGGTGTATCTCGGGACAATCCGGGAGAAGTGCCGCGTTCCCTACGCAATGGCTTCCGCGGGCAGTAATCGGCAGCGCGCGGCCAGCATTGCGGCGCTGGGCGGTGTCTACCTGAGGAAGGGAAAAACCGTGACGGCAGCGGCCCACTGTCCGGAATATCTGCGGAAGAGTCAGGCGGAACAGGAATCCGGGCCGGAAAAGACTTAACAAAGAATCGGTTTATGCCGAAATATAGAGAGAAGGCTTTTTTCCTGAGAATGTCTGAAAGAAGGCCGCGGCGGGTTTACCTGCCTGAACTGCCGCGGAAGACGGCGCTGCGTACGGAAATACACGCGCGAACGGAGATGGGAGAGCTTATGGAGATAGAAATCAGGGATTTGCAGGATGGAGACATAGGGGCGCTGGCGAAGATCGAGGCGGAAAATTTCTCCATGCCCTGGTCGGAAAACGCCTTTCGCAGTCTTCTGGCCAATCCGGACTGTTTTTACCTGGTGGCGCTGGCGGACGGTGAGGTGGCGGGGGGAATAGGCTGCACATACCTTTGCGGCGAGGCTTCCATTGACAATGTGGTTGTGGCGCAGGGATGGCGGAGGAGAGGAATGGCAGGAGCCCTGCTGAAGGAAGTGATTGCCAGGGGCGAGGCGAACCGGGTGGAGGCATTTACCCTGGAGGTACGGGCCGGCAACAGGCCGGCCATTTGTCTATATGAAAAATTTGGCTTTCGGTCCGCGGGAATTCGTCCGGGATTCTATGAAAAGCCTGTTGAAGACGCGCTGATCATGTGGCGGCGGAAGACAGACTGAGGTTCGGAGGACGGAAGTTATACTGCACACCGATTGAATTTGCAGTGCAACCCGACTGCAGCCAGCCAGGTATTTTCCCGAAGGCATCACTGTAAATCCTGGCGGTCTGCAGTATAAGTATTTTACAGCAATTACCAGACGTATTTATGTATATTTTTTGTATAATGATTACAGGCCGGCTGAACGCAATAGCCGGGTGCGATAGTGCTCCGGTCGGGCCGGCGTGGCTGAAGGGACGTTGGTTTGTGCGAAGGGAGAAGAGAGTATGCGTAGATACGGGGATGGACAGGAAAAGAAGCTTGCGGAGGTTGTCTGCAATAAATGCGGCCGGACTTTGCGGGTGGAGAACGGGTATTTGAAAGAGTTTTGTTTTGCGGGAGAGGCTGTTTTCGGCTATTTCAGCCGGAAGGACGGCGTTTCTCAGCATTTTGATTTATGCGAGGATTGTTACGAGGAAATGGCGGCGCAGTTTGCCGTGCCTGCAGAGGAGCAGGAGATACAGGAGTTTTTCGGATGCTGATGCGGCCGTGAAGGGCGGAGGGAACGGTAAAGAGATGCTGGATGTAAGTCTGTTGGGGACAGGGGGGATGATGCCGCTGCCATATCGGTGGCTCACTTCCCTGATGCTCAGGTATAATGGAAAAAGCATATTGATCGACTGCGGGGAGGGAACGCAGATTGCGCTGCGGGAGAAGGGCTGGAGTCCCAACCCCATCGAAATTATCTGTTTTACCCATTATCATGCGGACCACATCAGCGGACTGCCGGGCATGCTGCTGACCATGGGCAATGCGGAGAGGAGGGAGCCGCTTTTGCTGATCGGGCCAAAGGGGCTGGTGAAAGTGGTAAACGCGCTCAGGACTATTGCGCCGGAACTTCCCTTTGAACTGCAGTATAAGGAGTTGGGGGAGGAAGAACAGATTCTCCCCTTTGACGGTTTTTCGCTCAAGGCATTTCGGGTGAGTCACAGCGTGCAGTGCTACGGTTACAGTATGTCCGTGGCCAGGGGAGGCCGTTTTGACAGAGAGAGCGCTCAGGCGCGGGAGATTCCCATGAAGCTCTGGAGCCGTCTGCAGAAAGGGGAAACCATAGAACAGGACGGCAGGGTCTATACGCCCGACATGGTGCTGGGGCCGCCCCGAAAAGGGCTTAAGGTGACATACTGCACCGATACCAGGCCCGTGGAAGCCATTGCGGCCAATGCTGAGGGGGCTGATCTGCTGATTCTGGAGGGGATGTACGGAGAGCCTGACAAACTGGCCAAGGCAAAAGAGAATAAGCATATGACCATGTACGAGGCGGCCAGAATTGCCAGAGCGGCCAAAGTGCCGGAATTATGGCTGACACATTACAGTCCGTCTCTGATGCGTCCGGAAGAGTATATCGGTGAGGTGAGGAAAATTTTTCCCAACACTGTCGCTGCCAGGGACGGAAGGACCGTGGAGCTTAATTTTGAAGAGGAATGACAAATGCCCGAACGGGGCGGGAGAGGGGAGTCGGCATGAAAAAATCCACCATGAGAATCACAGTTGTGTTCATCATCTTTATTGCAGGGGTGGTAGGCTATTACGCCTATCTGTCGGGAAGAGCAAAGGATACTGCCGCAGAGGCGAAAATGACTGCCGCGCAGCTGGTGCTGAGCCGAGATATGCAGAATGATTATCCCGCCACTGTAAAAGAGGTAGTAAAATATTACACGGATATTCAGAAATGTTTTTACAATGAAGAGTGTACGGACGAAGAGATAGAACAGCTGGGAATGCGCGCCAGGGAACTTTATGACGCGGATTTGCTGGAGATTAATGACGCGGACTCCAATCTGCTGCAGCTGAAGGCGGAGATCGCCTCCTTTAAGAACGACAAAAAGCGAATGACCAGCGTATCGGTGGCCAAAAGTGTCAATGTGGACACCTTTACTGAGGACGGTTATGATTTTGCCAGAATTCAGTGCACTTATAATGTGGTGGCAGGCGGGAGCAGTACGCCTGTTTCCACGATATATCTTCTGCGCAGAGACGAAAACAGACGATGGAAGATCTACGGATGGGATTTGGCGGAAAATGTCAACCCGTCGGAATAAGAAGACGCGGCAGAGGACGGCAGGGAGGGATAAAAGTGGAACAGCATAATAGGGAGGATGTCCTGATCCTTGCGATTGAGACTTCCTGTGACGAGACAGCGGCTTCCGTGGTGAAAAACGGCAGGGAGGTGCTGTCGAATATTATATTCACACAGATTGCGCTGCATACGAAATACGGCGGTGTGGTTCCGGAGATTGCCTCCCGAAAACATATCGAGAAGATCAATCAGGTCATAGAGGAAGCTCTTGCCGAAGCCGGGGTAGGTCTGGAACAGATCACGGCCATTGCCGTCACCCAGGGGCCGGGGCTGGTGGGCGCGCTGCTGGTGGGGGTTGCGGAGGCCAAGGCCATCGGCTTTGCGGCAGGGATTCCTCTGGTGGGCGTCCATCATATCAGCGGACATATCAGCGCCAATTATATCGAACACAGGGATTTGGAGCCGCCGTTTGTGTGCCTGGTGGCTTCCGGAGGACATTCTCATCTGGTGGTGGTGCGGGATTACGGGGAGTACGAAATCATCGGAAGGACCAGAGACGACGCTGCAGGAGAGGCATTTGATAAAGTGGCTCGGGCAATTGGTCTGGGATATCCGGGCGGCCCGAAAATCGACAGAGTTTCCAGAGAGGGTAATCCGGAGGCTATTGCGTTTCCCAGGGCGAAAGTGGCGGAAAACGAATACGACTTCAGTTTCAGCGGCGTGAAATCGGCAGTTCTGAACTATCTCAACGCATGTCGGATGAAGGGGGAAGAATTTTCACAGGCGGATGTGGCGGCTTCCTTTCAGAAGGCTGTGGTGGATGTGTTGGTGGAACACTCGCTCCATGCCGTTAAAGCATATGGATTTGATAAATTTGCCATTGCGGGCGGGGTAGCGTCGAATTCGTCCCTGCGGGGGGCTTTGGAACGAGAATGTGCGGGACAGGGAATAAGGTTTTTCTGCCCGTCTCCTCTTTTGTGTACGGATAATGCGGCCATGATCGGAACCGCGGGATATTACGAGTTTATCAGGGGAGTCCGCAGCGGCTATGATCTGAATGCAGTGCCTAATCTGAAATTGTAAACATGCGTTGGTTTTTTGGGTTTGGGAAGTGGGCCTGATAAACAGAGAAGGGGTGAGGAGCTGTTGAAGAGAAAAAGGTGTACGGCGATTTTGTTGGCGGCGGGAAACGGAAAACGGATGAAAAGCTGTATGCGGAAGCAGTTTATGCCTTTGGCCGGTAAGCCTCTGATCTGGTATCCGCTTCTGGCTGTGGAGGCTTCCGATATAATCGACGACTGCATTTTGGTGACGGGGAAAGAAGATATTCCGTACATGAAGAAGGAGATCGTGGACAAATACCACTTCCGCAAAGTGACGGAGATCGTGGCCGGAGGGGAGGAAAGATGCTTTTCCGTGGCCAATGGACTGAATGCTCTCGGAGAGAGACACGGAGGCTATGTGTTTATTCATGACGGCGCCAGACCCTTTCTCACGGAGACTCTCCTGAAGAATACCTATGAGGCGGTACAGAAATACCATGCCTGCGTGGCGGCAGTTCCAGTGAAAGATACGATTAAGATCGGAGACGGGGAAGGATTTGCGGCCGCCACTCCGCCGAGAAACCGTCTGTGGACCATTCAGACGCCCCAGGTATTTGACGTGGAGTTGATTACCCGGGCTTACGGCAGACTGACGGAGCAGTGGGATGTGCTCCGGGAGAAAGGAATCACCGTGACAGACGATGCAGGGGTAGTGGAGCTGTTTACGGATGTAAAAGTAAAGCTGGTGGAGTCTACCTATGACAATATCAAGATCACAACCCAGGAGGATATCTTTTTTGCCACGAGTCTGATCAGACCGGTGTTTTAGAGGGGCGTGAGCCCTGAAAAAGGCCCAAAATAAGCGGCTGAAAAAATATTCCAAATTTTTTGAAAAAAGCTGTTGACAGAAGAAGAATTTTTTGCTAGAATGATTTTTGCCGCCGGGGAACGGCGATGAAAGCAAGACATGGAGAGATATCGAAGTGGTCATAACGAGGCGGTCTTGAAAACCGTTTGTCCGCA
>CAJUGL010000020.1 GCA_910586515.1 uncultured Acetatifactor sp. | reverse complement strand
ATCCTTCCGTCTGTCGTTACCACCCCCTGGTACAGAGTTCGTCCTACCATTTGAAATTCCTCGGGAGTATAATCCCTGTGCCACAGCAGTTTCCCGTCTGCACCGTATTTCTCCAGAGAGTAGATGACCTCTTCTTCTATTGCCAGATTATCCTCTATCCTCAAATGCTGATCCCAAAGTATATCGCCCGCAGTACCCTCAGTAGGTCCATAGACCCAAAGCAGATAGCAGCATCCTTCGCCGTCAACTAAAAGAACCTGTTCCAAGAGTTCCGTTCTTTTTCTTTCGCTTACAATATACTCCTCTTCCGTATGTCCATCTGAGATCCGTTTTCTTACTACCTGAGTCAGAGCGCCGATCTCTCCTCCCTTATAAGATATATCTGTGTAATACAGGTATTCGTCATTTATTGCATAATGAAAAATCACTTTATCAACCACATTTATCGGTAGCTGCATATGATAAAAATCTGCTACAGCTATGGTTTTGCTTTCTTCTCCAGGTGTACTTTCCGCCTCATCAAGAACAGGCTCCGGAACATTCCGAAGCCCGCAGGCGTTAATTGATATAGACATGGTTAAGCCAACCAACAGACAGAGAAATTTCTTTACTCGCTTAGCTGCATAACCGTCTCTTCTTAAAATATCCATCAGCAACGCTCCTTGTTACTGCCGCCAGGGCATTATAATTTTTGCTCGCTTATGCAGGTATGTACATCATTTCTTCTCGTGTCAGTCGACCATAATTCCACATAATTTGTGCATTTGCTACATTGTAACTTACATGTCTCAGTATAAATTTCATACTTAATACGGCAGCTAAGTGATTGATGTTCCTGTAGGCCACATTTTTCATCTAAATTTCTAACGGAGGACTCGATTATTTCATACATGTTGCCTCCGCAACGGCATATTTCTCCAAGTCTCGGAGACATTGCCGCCTCCACAGGCATTACAGATGTTGTCCCCATTGCAAAACACATTGCCAGTGCCGCCGCAATAATTCTTTTTTTCATGTTAATTCCTTCCTTTCTTTATTTCTTTTGCAAAATATTCAGAATTCAGCCGTTTCCTGATGCCTCTATCCTATCATACTCCGTCTTCCTTAGCAAGGGACAGAGTTGTCAAAAAAACCAGCCTAAATTTTTGACAACTCTGTCCCTTGCTAAGTTCCGGTTTTGCATTTATACTGTAACTAACGGTTTTATTAAATATTTTACACTGCAAAGGAGAAATCACATGCAAAAGAAAATTTATTTCAAAAAAGCCTTAGTAACTTTTGTTCTCATCCTGTCCGTTCTGCCTGCGGTGACCGGAAAACTGTCGATTGCAGCTCCAGGGGCTATACCAGAGACAGAGGTCACGGATAATGATGTCGAAGAGGGAACAGAACCCGGAATTCAGCCTTTTAGTGACAGGAACAGGGAGGAGTTTATAAAGAGCTAATGCGGTTCCTGTTCACGAATCCGTAATTTTTTCCTGTAGAATTCCTTGTCGAGTTCATCCATAATAAGTACACTGAATACAATACAGCGCTTTAATTCTTCTTCAGGATTACACTGCCGTTGAACCGGAATGCCTCTTTTCTGCCGCTGCTCATTATTCCACATCCTGTTATAAATTTCTCCATGGATCCCTACTGCACGGCGCTGATAGAGGCATTCCGTTATAATGGTGCGGCTGATTTCATCTGAACGATCATATTCCTCCATATTTCCCAGTTCACTTGCCACTCCACCCATAATAATCTCATACATGTTGATAAAACAGAAGATGTTCTTTTCCCTCTTACATGCCTCATACTGGGATTCCAACAGGGACAGCTGCTTTTTCTTTTCCTCGTCCATCCCCTTTTCCCAACAGACCATATTCTGGATACAGTTGATCTCCTGGTTTGTGAGATATTTTTCTCCCGGTTTTACGGCAGTCTCATAAGGCAGGGTGATGGCTAATACTTCCCGGATCCGCTCCACGCATTGTTCTTTGCTCATGCTGCCTTTATGGGCTTCGTTTATGATATGGCACCGCATCCACAGCTGTCTGTTGAAGGGGATTTCCAGGGAGATCCGTTTCTGAAGCTGTTCCAGCAGCAGGTCTGCCTCTTCGCTTTCCCAGTTTCGTATCTTGTCCCGCAGTGTGTTCATCAAATCCAACGCCTCAGGGTCATCGGTAACCAATTCTGTCTGACAATATTCCGCCGACAGATTCAGGCGCTTCATCAGCTCTTCCGCAATTCCCTTCTGAATCTTCTTTCCTTCTTTCTCCAGGCGCTTCAGTGTTTTTTCTGAACAGAGGACACCGTCACCGCAGAGCTGCTGTCTGGAGATCCCCAGCATCTCCCTGCGAATCCGGATGACTTTATTGATGCAGTACACTTCTTTTTCTACATACAGCCAGCAGAAATCCCTTGTTTCTTTGGGAACGCCGAATTCTTCGTACACGGCCTCCAGGGCTTCGGTCCACACATTATATTCCGATATCCGTTTTTCCAGTTCCTCTGCCTTCTGTTCCGCACCTCCAGCCCGCTGTCTGGCAGCGGTGTCCTTTATCAGCCTCTTCAGTACCCCTAATAGCTCCCACAGATAATACATCCTTCCGGCCTGCCGCAGAAAGTGTACCGCCTTTTCGCACAGATCTATGGCTTCCATTTTTTCCGTCAGTCCCCAGATTTCCCGGGCAAGGGCTTCCCGGCAGAGATAGTATACTGCCTTGGGATAGATCTTGGCCAGGCTGACCGTGTCGAATCTGGCTTCGCTGATCAAACACAGAATCTCCCGAAAGCAGGTTTCCCAATCCTGAGGATGTCCGTAACGGATTGTTTCCAACAACAGGTTCAGTTCCTGTACGGAATATATCTTTCCCTGCAGATTAGGGGCTGCAGACGAGCCGTCGGAGTCGATCTCCGAACCGGCCCATGTGCTGTTCGACAGAGGGATTACTACGGTCAGTTTCAGCGCTTCCCCGAATAGATTTTTCAGTTTTTCCTGTACGTTCGGTTCTTCCGAGACCGATGAGTTTCTCAGAATCTGTGCCTCCATACTCAGACAAAACTGCTGCTCCAATCTTCGGATGATCCCTTTTTCCGCTTTCGATACGTACTGTTCCCGGTATTTATGCAGAAGTTCTGCTGCCGTCTCCAGATCATTCCGCGACAATGCATACAGCAGCTGCTGTCTCTTCTGCCAGTGCGTGTAATCCTCCTGAAACAGAAAGTTTTCATAGGCGTCCGGCGATATGCCCAGACGGTACAGGAGACTATTCCGCAGCACTCTTCCGGCAGCCCTTATTCCCGCTTCAATCCGGGCCAGTTCACTGGCGGAACACAGCCCTTCTGACAGCTGTTCCAGGGTAATTTCCTGTTTCATTCGTTTTTCTTTCAGGAATGAGCTGAAGTTTGTTCCTTTTTGCTGTTTTTCTGTCATTTTCTTTTTGAGCCTCCTGCCGGTATCTTATTCGCTTTTGTTTTACAGCTTTTACAGTTCCATTCGAAATCCATGGTCACCATCGCGAACAGAACTAATAATTTGCCCTTTGTATATGAAAATCCTGTAAACAAATTTTGAGCAAGAGGTAAAGAATCAGTCAACTATAGAGTAACTCATCCACTCATAGAGCAGATTTGTTCCTTCGGTAATTTCGGGCGGCAGAAGGGCTCTGGCTACTAACTTCAGCTCATCAGATTCTATATCCCTTCGTTTCAGATTGGCATAGTCTCCGTCAATGGACACTACTACGTATTCAAAACGGCTCATTCATTTACTCCTCCTTTTGTTATAGATATACTCTCGGAATCTCTAAGCCTCTTCGTCAATACTATCCAGATGCTGCTTCCTCTCTTCCTGCTTCCACCTGGTTATGAAGGACAATCCAAGACTTTTCAATGACCCGCCCCGCAGCAGCAGGGAGTGGAAGCCGGAATACAGTGCAAGGACTTCTGCTGAACGCTGTAACAAACGCGAGAAAATAGACTATAAATTGGAAGATGGCAGATCCCGTTCATCCAAGATGTGGCACTGCCGCCTGTTCGCCATCATGATGTGCCAACATCTTGATGCATGGATCCTGCCAAAGACGTCCCCGCTAAAAGATGTTCTTTAGGCAGGCCGCTTAACTGAATAAGCAATACCATTTCCTTCCCTATGACTTCCGTTTCAGAGCTGCAGTCCGCACAGCGTCTCTGTCCGTCGGAAAACGGGATCACTTCGTCCCTGGACGGGACACCGGGTCAGGTATTCCACCTGTTCACGTAGGCTGGAGATCGTGGCGTTACATTCCTCCATGATACTGCGCAGGGAAGTGATCAGCTCATTCTGGCTGCTGATTACCATATTCAGTTGGCCGATTGTGTCCTTCTGCTCCATAATCTTGGAGTCATTTACGTTTTTTGCCATCTGCCCTGCCCCTTTCCAGATGCCATTATTTTACCACAAAAAGTATTGGAATGGAAGCTCAAATGCGGGATTTTCGGGCGTTTCAGCGGCATTTCGGGAATCTTCAAACACACATATAGGAAGCTCTTTTTCAGTCTGCGGATCCAGTAGGTCATTGGCGAAACAGGTATCTGATGTTCTGTACACCAGTCCCGACAGGTCTGTCCGCTGGATCGGAATTCCCGAATCCGTTCGGACCAAAGCCTGGCCATTTCCAAATCATTCAGAAAATGTATGTTTTCAAACTCTGCATAAGCGATTTCCCCAATTTTTTTCAATGGTCTTTTGCTGAATATTCGGTATCAGATCAGACACAGCAAAAGGCAGCTGTCCTGCAGTTCATCGATGGAACTCTGATCGCCAGGAAGACTTCAACATGAAAATTTTGAGACTCTGTTCTATCAAAATCTATCATAATACAGTCAATAATACCATATTTTTAAAATAAGTTTCCAAGCGGGGACCTAAAACCCTGAAGAGGTAAATTGAATGGATAATGTGGAACAAAAACTTCAGCTGGTACAGCAGGTGCGATCCAGATACCACGAGGACAGGTATGATCTGTCCAACCGGGAACGAATTCTGTACGGGAGAACCAGCGTAAACCCGGAATCCATGGACCAGGCTTATCCCTACGGGGAGCCTTATGGGCAAAGGAATCCAGCAGAGGAGCCTTTGTCCTTTTTTAAGCTGCGCATGTGGATCGCTCTATTTCTGGTAACGGCCGTAATCGTTATGGATCGGAACGGAAGTGAGGTGGCGGGAATCACCGCAGAGAAGATTTTTCAATTGATTGCGGCCGATTATGAGGAGGTAATTGAGACCTGGGCAGAGTCGATTTCGCGGTAATGCATCCTGTTTTTTCCTTGCTATCTTGTGCCGGATATGCTATCCTGTATTATCATCAGTTTCAATTTTATGCTGGCAGTCAAGGCAGGAGGCAGGAATATGAACAATACCCATATCGCGATTCCTTCTATCTTAAAGGTAGGAAAGGGCGCGCTGAAAAATCTTGGAAACGATATCAAATCCGGCGGCATGGATAAGGCTGTTGTTTATTTTGGAAACGGTTTAATCGATCTGTTCGGCAGTATTGTTATGGAATCCTTAAAAGAGGCTCAGGTCACGGTATTGGAATACAGGGAACTGGATTCCATCAAGATAGAGGATATCGTTGAACTGGCATTTTCCATCAGCAACAAAGCTCAGATCATTGTAGGCCTGGGCGGAGGCAAGGTCATCGACGCCGCAAAATACGCCGCTTATCTGCGTAAGCTGCCCTTCTTAAGCGTTCCGACTTCCGCCTCCAGCGACGGCTTTTCCAGCGCAAGCGCGTCTCTGACGGTGAACAGCAGAAGGACTTCTGTGCCGGCACAGTTAGCTTACGGCATTATAGCTGACACAGATGTCATAAAAAGCGCGCCGGAGAAATTCCTCTACTCCGGCATCGGGGACATGGTCTCCAAGATTACGGCGCTGTACGACTGGGCCTATGAGGCGGAGCATGGCTGTACAGAGGTCAATGATTTCGCGGTGATGACTGCAAAGAAAGCTGTGAACAGTTTTGTCCGCACGCCCTTTCAGGATATTCATGAGGATCTGTTTCTGCGGGAGCTTCTGGATTCCCTGGCCATGAGCGGAATTGCCAATGAGATTGCGGGAAGCAGCGCGCCAGCCAGCGGCAGCGAGCACTTGATTTCTCATGCGCTGGACAAAATACTGGAATTCCCCCAGCTTCACGGCATACAGGTGGGAATCGCTGCCTATTTGATGAGTCTGGTGCAGGATCATCGGTTCAGGCGGATAGACAGGATCTTTACGGACACCGGCTTCTGGGAACATGCAGCGGGACTTGATCTGAACCGGGAGGATTATGAACGTGCAATTGATCTGGCTCCCTCCATAAAGCCTTTCCGGCATACCTATATCCACGAGGAAAAATACCGGGCGCTGGCAAAACGTCTGCTGCGGGAAGACCCTGTACTGCGGAGGATTTTCTCCTAGTTTTCCTGCGCACTTCTGTCCATTATTATGGACCACAGCTGCTTAAGAATCCGGAGTATTTACCCCCACAGGAAAACAGAATTCCGCAATAACTGATTCCTGTGGGAGTAATAGGATGTGTTTTTATCCGTATATTGTCCGCATAAAATATTATAGTTTTCCGCACAGATACGCATAGGCATTCAGCAGCGTATCTTTTTTTCTGCCTGCAATGAAGTAGAAATCAAGCTGTTTTTCGCTGTCTGCATGGAGGTAGGTGCCATAGGCCGGGATATCGCAGCCAAATACCGGGGAGGCTGCAGCCATCAGAATGCCGTATCCTCTGTCGGAGAGCAGCAGGGGAAATCCCGTGCTGCCGTCTCCCTGGGAGATGTATCGGGCAGATCCTTTCAGGGGGATGCCTCCGCCCCCTTCCGGGCCAAATGCGTAGAGATGTTCTTCTCTGGCAAAATCCAGAAAAAGCCAGGTCTGAAAACTGCTTTTGGAAGCGGTCTCCAGTTGACGGCATTCCCGTTTTCTCTCCTGCAGAAGGAGTCTTTTCTGACCGGAATCCTCATCCAGATATAGATAGCGGATTGCTCCTGTGGATTTGTCCACCTGAAGGGCCAGTTCATCTGTAGTCAGTTCCGTCATACTGCCGGAGTCTTTGTACATCCAGAATTTTTCCGTCCTCTTTACGGCGATGCCGGGATACACCTCAGAAGCAGGCTGGGCATTTTTTGCGAAGGTAACCCGGATGATGGCGCTTCCCACAGGACTGAGGCGCAGCGTACCGTAACGGCTCTGCAGGTACAGACCGTCGGACTGCTTTGTCACCCATCGTACGGAAAGGTCGATCCTGGAATGTCCCATAGGGCGCAGTTTCTCCGTGGGTGGAATGTCGCCGAATGCAGGGAATCCTGTTCCGGTCCCGGAGGTTGTTTTGCCGCTGCTGCCGGCCGCCTCTGTCCGGGAGGATTTATCCTGCGTTTCCGTCCGGGAGACAGGCCTGGCGCTGTACAGGTTCGTCAGTGCTGAAGGCTGCTGGCCGGTATCGGATTTCCCCTGGGAAACCAGGACAGCACGGGGTCTTGTTCCCGCTGTGGGATTCCGGGTCTTAGTTACCGGACTTTGCCTGATTCCGGCGCCGGAATGCTGTTGACCAAGGGGGTCATTTCTGCGCCCGTCCTCATTTGTGCAAGGTCTGTTTTGTTGACTTAACAAGTCATTTTTCTCCCTGGAATGTTCCTCTGACTGACCGAATCGGTCCCGGGTATTGGAGGAGCTTACTTTCCGTTCTTCATTCTCTTTCCTTCCGTCAGCTCTTTTTTCCGCTCTTTTCTTCTGTTCCTGTGGAAAAGCCCAGGGAGCTGCCGCCCCATCCCCCTTTGTCTGTTCTTTTCCAGGGTGGGCGGACCCTGTCTCCTGCTCTCCCCCGTCATTTAAAATCCGGTGTCCTTCCGGAACAGGGTCCGCAATCAGTCCGGTGAGTTCTTCCGTGTGCAGAACGCAGAGCTCGTGAAGGGCTCTGGTGGCAGCCACATAGAGCAGTTTTGCATGGCCGTCGTCCACCGGATAATCGTCCCTTGTGGGATCCAGGATAAGCACGGTGTCAAATTCCAGCCCCTTGGTGTACTCTACGGGAAGCACCATGATACCGTTTCCGAAGACAGCTTTCTCCAGGTCGTTTTCCATTACATCTATATACTGCCCCAGGCCTTCCGCGGCCCTGTCCGCGCTGTAGCTGCTGCGGCAGACCACAGCAATGGTATCAAACCCTTTCTCCTGCCATTCGCGGCAGACCCGGGCGGCTTTCCGGAAGAGCTCCTCTTCAGCGCACTGCTCCACTCTCACCGGGTCACCGTGTCGGATAATGGGTTCCACAGGATAACTGGAAAATCGTCCATGATGGAGAATGTGCGTGGCAAAGTCCGAAATCTCCACTGTATTACGATAGCTTTTCTTTAAAATCCCGAAGCTGTCCATCTGGTCCGTAAGCAGAAGCCCACGCAGTTCTTCCCAGTCGTTCAGCCCGAAGCCGAAATGAATGTTCTGGGATACATCCCCCATGATGGTATAGGTGCAGGCTTCAATGCAGAAATGCAGCACGGAATAGGCCATCATCCCGAAATCCTGAGCCTCGTCAATAACGATGTGATGGGCTTCGCTGATCACTTCCGTTTCCTTTATCCTTTTGTACAGATAAGCCAGAGCCGCCAGGTCATAGACATCAAACTCCCTGCCGGGAATATCCACCGCTTTTCCCCGGTCAGCCTGCCTTACCAGGAAATTTCGGTAAAGTTCATAGATGGAACCCTTCCAGATCCTGCTTCCGTATCTGCCCCGGTAAGCTTTCAGTATGGCTTTCTTCTCCGCGTCGGTATACTTGACCCCTTTGCCCAGAAATTCCTCCTTGATTTTGATGATCAGGCGTTCGTTGAGCATGTTGATCTTGCTCTGCATGGAAACCTTGGGATTCTGGCGGATATAACGCTCCACAGCCTCACCGTCCACCAGACGGATCAGATCATAGGGATTGACCGGTTTTCCGATTGTGGTATCGTAGACTCCGTTTTTGCCGTCCTGCAATCCCTCCACAAACTGCCTGGGGTTCAGGTAGATGGACTCCCGCAGAATACTGTTCCACTCCAACTGATCGCAGTAGTCTTTCAGATCCGCAAACCATCTGGAAGTCCCCTTGATACTGCCCCGGTTTCCGCTGTGGGCGCTGCTTTTCACGGCGTATTTTTTCTCGTCCCAGTCTTCGTACAGCAGCCGGACGAAGAGCTGTTCCATGGTCATCTGCCGTATGCCGTACACATCCAGGTCAGGAAGTACCCCGGTAATATAATTCAGCAGAATGCGGTTGCTGCCAACAATGTAAAAATCGTCAGGTTTGAATCTTTCCTGGTAATTGTAGAGAATAAAGGAGATGCGGTGCATGGCAACCGTAGTTTTGCCGGAACCTGCCACACCCTGAACAATTATATTGTGGTAGGGGGATTTACGGATAATGTCATTCTGTTCCTTCTGGATGGTGGCGATAATCTCCCCCAGAACCGCCTGTTTGTTTTTTGCCAGATATTTTGTCAGCAGTTCGTCATTTGCCACCACTTCACTGTCATAATAATCCAGGAGCTTTCCGTCCTCAATCTCATAGGTCCGCTTCAGCTTCAGGTCTATGGGAATTTCTCTGTCCCCGGGAGCGGTGTAGCTGCACTTTCCCAGACCATTTTCATAATAAGCATTTGCCACCGGCGCGCGCCAGTCGATAACGGCCTGATGGGTGGCGTCTCTGGAAATGCCGCCCTTGCCGATGTAGATGCTCTCCTCCTTTTCCAACAGCTCATCGTAAAAGTCGATTCTGCCGAAATAAGGTTTATTCTGCGCCTTTTCGTTTCGCTCCAGAGCCCGCTTCATCTGGTCGTGAAGGGTCATGCTGTTCTCCAGGAGGTTGATCAGCTCCGGATTGTCATCATGGAAATGATCCAGCATGTCGTCGATTTCTTCCCGCATCCGCTCCACCTGCTGACCGTAATTTTCCAGGTTTGCGTGAACCACTGCCAGAGTCTGCTGCAGAAAAGCCTCTTCTGCCTGACGGGATGTGCCCGGCAGTCCTGATTGTTCTTCCCGGGGAGTCTCTGTTTTGGAACTTCCCTCCTCTGGAAGTTCTATTCCGGTATTCTGCTCCATGTTCATCTGCCTCTCCTTTCTTTTGGTATGATAGGGAATTAATTGCTATTAAAAGTATACAGGGAAATAAAAAAATTACTAGACTTTTCTTTATATATATGCTATAGTGTTATATAGAACCGTGCCTGGAAAAAGCTACCGTTTACCGGTAGCTTTTTTACGTTATTGCGGAGCAATATCCATTGCCCCGGCAACATTATACAGTTGTGCGCATGGCGGGAATTCCTCTTTTTCGTCCCGGGCATATACAATTCTGCCGGAAGCGATGGTTGCCGCCACCCTCCCCCTGAGCTTCCATCCGGTGAAAGGGGTGTTGGATGACCTGGAAGCATAATCTCCGGCAACGGTTTCCCCCATGGTATCTATCAGAACCAGGTCCGCAGGGCCGCCTTCCGCCAGATATCCTGCGTCCAGACGGTAAAGGTTTGCAGGATTTGTGCTCATCAGGCACAGCAGCTGCCTCATGGTGAGATATCCTGGCTGAACCAGGTTGGTGATCCCCAGGGCCAGGGCTGTCTCCAGTCCGATGATTCCGCTTGGCGCCTGGGTCAGAGGTCTTGCCTTTTCCTCCTCCGTATGGGGCGCATGGTCCGTGGCAATGATATCAATGGTGCCGTCCGCCAGGCCCTCTATAATGGCAAGACGGTCCGCCTCCTCCCGCAGGGGCGGGTTCATCTTGGCCATGGCCCCGTATCGGATAACGGCTTCTTCCGTAAGGGTGAAGTGATGGGGGGTGGCCTCGGCGTGTATTTTAGGACTCTGTTTTCTGGCCCGGCGCACCAGTTCTACGGATTCCCGCGCGCTGATGTGCTGTATATTGATGCATGCCCCAGTTTCCAGGGCAAGTTCCAGATCCCGCTCTACCAGACTGATCTCCGCCTCCCGGGGAGAACCGCCGATGCCGAAATGGGCGCTGGCTTTTCCCCGGTTGATGCCGTTTTCGCTGATCAGCCCCGGGTCTTCCTCGTGGAAGCTCACAGGCAGGTTCAGTTCCGCCGTCCGC
This sequence comes from uncultured Acetatifactor sp., assembly GCA_910586515.1. Taxonomy (GTDB): domain Bacteria; phylum Bacillota; class Clostridia; order Lachnospirales; family Lachnospiraceae; genus Acetatifactor. Next base: position 43,236 of record CAJUGL010000020.1, on the reverse strand, counting down.
TCCATGGCAGCCCGGACCACATCTTTCTCCATCAGCGGAATTCCGTCATCCGTAAATCCCGCCGCTCCCCGGGCAGCCAGTTCCTCCATGGGAGTCAGCTCCCGTCCCTGCATGCCCATGGTCACATTGGCGCAGGACAGTACATGAATGCCTGTCTGTTTTCCCTTCTCCAGTACAGCATTCAGGGTGTCAGCATTGTCTATGCAGGGTCTGGTGTTCCCCATCATGACTACAGTAGTATACCCGCCCTTTGCCGCAGCCCTGGCCCCTGTGAAGATGTCTTCCTTGTCAGGAAAACCCGGGTCACGGAAGTGGACATGAACATCCACCAGCCCGGGAGCTGCCAGAAGACCCTCCGCCTCTATGATTTCACAGCTTTCCTCCGGAACCGGAAGCTCTTTCCCGATTTTACTGATCCGGTCTCCTTCGATCAGCAGGTCATATTTCCCCTCCATGCCGGATTCAGGGTCTATCATATATCCGTTTCGTATCAGCAGCATTGGTTTTCCGTTTCCTTTCTGAGATTTTCCGACAACAGCAGTTTCATCGTAACAGTTCAGACAGCCCCTCTCGCGAAGTCAAAATTGCTCTCTATGCAATTTGCGCTCTGTGCAATTTTGCGAGACTTGCGGGCGCCAAAACGCATTCTTTTCGCGTTTTGTGTGCATTCTCGTAACAGTTCAGCGCCCTGTCTGAACTGTTACGTTTCATCGGTTTGCCAGTTCCTCCATGATTTCCTCCCAACCGATATCCTTCTGTACCATGAGCACCATCATATGGTACAGGAAATCACTCATCTCATATTTTACTTCATTGGCATTGGGATTTTTGGCGGCAATCACGATTTCCGTGGCCTCTTCTCCCAGTTTCTTCAGAATCTTGTCTATTCCCTTATCAAAAAGATAATTTGTATAGGAGCCTTCCTTTGGATGTTCCTTCCGGTCTTTTATCACCTGGAGAACCTGGTCCAGAACCTGAAGCGGGCTTACGGTCTCCTCGTAATATTTCTTTGATATTTCGTTAAAAAAGCAGCTTCTTGCCCCTGTGTGGCATGCAGCGCCCACCTGAGATACCTTCGCCAGGATGGTGTCCATGTCGCAGTCCGCAGTCAGGCTTTTCACATACTGGAAATGTCCGCTGGTCTCCCCCTTCAGCCACAGCTGCCCGCGGCTTCTGCTGAAGTAGGTCATTCTGCCGCTGCGGATGGTCTGTTCATAGGCTTCTTGGTTCATATAGGCCATCATCAGAACCTCCAGAGTCCGATAATCCTGGACCACCACCGGCACCAGGCCTTCCGCGTTTTTCTTAAAATCCGCCCACTGACAGGCGGCCTCAAAGGTCTCCACCGGAATTCCGTTTTCCCTGCAAAGTTTTTTCAATGTCAGAACCTCCCGGTAATTGTCATTGATGGTATTTCCCGTTACACCGCAGACATTGGCATAGGAGAAGATTTCCATCAGTTTGTTCAGAGCCACCTGATTCACCTGTACATAGAAGGGAAGCGCCGTGACGCTCTCCGTCTCCCTGATCTGGTGGGGATTCATCAAAAGAAGGGCAGAGACATACTGTTCAAGCAGCTCCCGGTTAGCCGCGATTACCTCCGCGCTCTCGTAGGAAGCAAGAATCTTATTCTTCCCGAATTTCAAGGAAACCTCCTCCGTCAGGGCAATGTTGTCAGCCCTGGTGTAATCCAGCGCCACCCGGCGACATCCCGCGTAGAGCAGCTTTTTTACGTCTTCCATCCTTCTGATATTGCCTGCCCCGATGACTTCCATCTCTGCGCAGGCGCAGATTTCCTTTATCATGTCAAGGGCTTCTTCATGCTCCTGGTCTCCCTGGGACATGTCAAACACGATCAGAGCGTCCGCATTGTTATCATTGTAAAGGTTTACCAGGCGCAGCGGATCCGTTTCCACCACGGAACAGTCCGTGAGGCGCCTGACCGCATGTCCGTGGTACAGGTAAATACAGGGCACAAATTTTTTAAAATTGTCACTTCCATTCATATGGATACCTCATTTGTCTTTCCAGATCCCCTTTTTCGTCCCATGCTTTTCCGGCGACGGGGTGATTTACGTAACAGTTCAGACAGCCCCTCTCGCGAAGTCAATAATTGCAATGTGTCCACGGACACATTTCTATGCAATTTTGCGAGACTTGCGGGCGCCAAAACGCATTCTTTTCGCGTTTTGTGTGCATTCTCGTAACAGTTCAGCGCCCTGTCTGAACTGTTACTGATTTACAGACTGCCCTTGGTGCTCAGCACATCCCTGATCCGGGGGTCCATTCCTGTGGCCTGATCCAGGGCCTTGGCAAATGCCTTGAATATGGCCTCGATCATGTGGTGGGTATTCTGCCCATCCAGTATCTTTATATGCAGGTTCATGCCTCCGCTGCAGGAAACCGCATGGAAAAATTCCCGCACCAGTTCCGTGTCCAGGCCGCCTGTCCGGGCCTGGGGAAAACAGGCGTCAAACTGCAGCCAGGGTCTGCCGCTGAGATCCACTGCGCACATGGCCAGCGCGTCGTCCATTGGCAGGATAAAATAGCCGTATCTGCAGATTCCCTTTTTGTCTCCAAGCGCCCTGGCGAGAGCCTGTCCCAGTACTATCCCCGTATCTTCCACGGTGTGGTGCCCGTCCACATGCAGGTCCCCCTTCACATGGCAGTTCAGGTCGAAAAAACCATGCCTGGAAAAGCCCTCAAGCATATGGTCAAAAAAGCCGATGCCCGTGGATATCTTGGACTCTCCGCTCCCGTCCAAATTCAGCGTAAGCGAGATATCCGTCTCCCTTGTGGTTCTGTTTACCGTAGCTGTTCTGGCCATTATTTACCCTCCCCGAACCTGACTTTTATGCTGTTGGCATGGGCGGTAAGGCCCTCGCTCTCCGCAAAATAGACAATGTCCTCATAAACCTCTTCCAAGGCGTCTTTGGCGTATGAAATAATACTGGTTTTTTTCATAAAGTCATCCACATTCAAAGGAGAGAAGAATTTTGCCGTGCCGTTGGTGGGAAGGATATGATTAGGCCCTGCAAAATAGTCTCCCAGCGGCTCAGAGGAATAATCCCCCAGAAAAACAGCGCCGGCATTGCGGATTTTCGTCATGAGTTCAAAAGGATTCGCCGTCAAGATTTCCACATGTTCAGAGGCGATCTCGTTGACGGCATCCACGGCGTCCTGCATATTTTCGGCCAGGAGAATATAGCCGTAATTTTCCAGAGACCGTTGAATGATTTCCCTTCTGGACAGCAGTTCTGCCAGTCGGTCTGTCTCCCGGGAAACCTTCTCCGCAAGCTCGGCGGATGTGGTAATCAGAATGGCGCTGGCAAGCTCGTCATGCTCGGCCTGGGAAAGCAGATCAGCCGCCACATGGCCGGGGCTGGCCGTCTCATCGGCTAACACAAGTATTTCGCTTGGACCGGCTATGGAATCAATTCCCACAAAGCCATACACAGCCTTCTTCGCCAAAGCCACAAAAATATTGCCCGGTCCCGTGATCTTGTCCACCTTGGGTACGGACTCCGTGCCGTAAGCCATAGCGCCCACGGCCTGGGCGCCTCCCACTTTGTAGATTTTGTCCACACCGGCAATGTGGGCTGCCACAAGGGTAGCCGGATTTACCCGCCCTTCCCTGTCAGGAGGTGTAGTCATCACAATCTCCCGGACGCCGGCCACCTTTGCCGGTATTACATTCATCAGCACGCTTGAGGGATAAGCGGCTTTTCCGCCGGGAACATACACGCCTGCCCTGTGAATGGGCGCAAGCTTCATTCCCAGTATACTTCCATCCTCCCGGAAGTCAAACCAGCTGCTGCGCATCTGCTTTTCATGAAATGCACTGATGTTGGCGGAGGAACGCCGGATAACCTGGACCAGCTTTTCGTCCACGATATGGTAAGCCGCCCGGATTTCTTCTTCTGTCACCAGGATATTTTCCGCGTTCAGCGCAAATTTGTCGAATTGCAGCGTGTAGGCAAACAGGGCCTCATCGCGTCTTGTTCTGACATTTTCCAGAATCTCTTTCACGGCGCTTTCATATTCCGTATAATGATTGGGACTCCTCTTCAACAGGCTGTTCAGGATATCGGCTCTGGACTCCGGTGTAAGCTTAACTATTCTCATGTATGTTCCTTTCTGTATGATTTATTGGTATTGCGTTTATCCGGAAGTATCCCGTCTTATCTCACTTCCCGGCCTGGGCGCCCCGTATCAAACGCACCAGCTCCTGAATCCGCCCTTTCTCCATCTGCATACTCACCGGATTGATGATCATTCTCGCGGAAAGAGGACAGATTTCTTCCAGAACACGCAGTCCGTTTTCGTGCAGCGTGGAGCCGGTCTCCACTATATCCACGATAACTTCCGACAGCCCCACCAATGGTCCCAGTTCTACGGAACCGTTAAGTTTGATTATGTCTACTGTCTGATGCTTTTTATTATAGAAAAAATCCTTTGCGATATTGGGGTACTTGCTGGCTACCCGGATACGCTCGTGATGAAGCAGCATGTCCGCCGTTCTTTCCGGTCCGCAGACGCACATCCTGCACTTGCCGAATCCCAAATCCAGTACCTCATACACGTTCCTGTTTTCCTCCAGAATAATATCCCGGCCGGCAACGCCTATATCGGCTGCGCCGTACTCCACATAGGTGGGAACGTCCGGTCCTTTCGCCAGAAAAAATTTCAGCTTCCAATCTTCATTGACGAAAATCAGCTTTCTTGACTTTTTGTCCCGCATTTCCCCGCAGGATATATTTGCTTTCTCAAAAAGCTCCAGCGTCTTGTCCGCAAGCCGTCCCTTTGCCAGAGCGAAAGTCAGATATCTGTTCTCTCCCATCTTTCCTTCCTCCCAAATCATGGCTCAGGCTCTAAAACAACGGAAATTCCCTGACTGCGAAGCTCTTGAGCCTGTGCCAGTTTCACCGGAAAATCTTCCTGACTGTAGGTAAGTCTCCTTGGGTCTGCCGGAAGCGCCGGCGCCCCGCCCTGCCGGGACAGCGCTTCCAGCAGGCTGTCTACAGCCATCACAAAGCCCACTGCGGGAGCCTCCTTTCCGAACTGAGTCAGCAGTCTGTCGTACCTGCCGCCTTTTACCACGGCCTCACCCACACCGGAAGTATAAGCCTTGAAAATCATCCCCGTATAATAGCGGTATTTGCTCAGCATGCCGAGGTCAAACGCCACATAATCAGTCACACCATATACTTCCAGAAGGGAATAAAGCTTCTCCAGACGTCTCACTGCAGACAGGGAGCGGGCATTGTCCGCCAGCGCTCCGGCTTTCGGAAGTGAACCCATATCGCCGAACATGTCCGCCATTCCAAGCAGGCGGCTGCGATAAGGCTCTCTGACGTCTCTCTCCTGCAGAAGTTCCTCCGCGGCAAAATAGCTCTTCCCGGAAATTAATGTGCGCAGATCCAGTTCCGTATCCTCGTCCAGTCCGGCTGCCTCACAGAGTCCCCTAAAATATTCCACATCGCCGATGGTCACCTGAAAGCGTTTCAATCCTGCCTCCTGCAGTGAACGGATAACCAAGGAGATAATCTCCGCATCCGCCTCTGCCGATGGCTCGTTGATCAGCTCTGCCCCCATCTGAGTTACTTCCCGCAGCTTTCCCCGGAGGCTGGAAGTATTGGTAAAGGTGTTTCCCTTGTAGCAAAATCGCAGAGACCTATCTTCTTCACAAAAATATTTTGCCGCACAGCGCGCAATGGACGGAGTAAAATCCGGACGCAGCGCCAGCGTATTGCCGTCCTTATCGAAAAATTTATACAGCTCCCTGCTGGGTGTGGTACCGATTTCCCTGGAGAAAATATCAAAGTACTCAAAAGTCGGCGTCTGGATATCCTCATATCCATAGAGCCGGATGCAGTCCCGCAGTCTGCTCTCCAGAGATAGCTTCCCTGCATATTCCTTTCCGTAGATATCCCGCACTCCCTCCGGAGTATGCAACAGTCTCTGACTCATGATGACCACACCTTTCTGCCGCGCAACTTTAGTTATTGTTCACAGATGTGTCTGTTACTGTGAACGGAGTAAACAGCAAAGAACTTTACCGCGGTAACGCGCTGCCGTAAAAAGAAATCAAATATCAAGTAGTATATAGGATGTTCCCTCCGCTGTCAAGCCCTGTCTTCCAAATCCTTCTGCAGAATGTCCAGATAGGGAACCATGATTCCGTGTTTCTGCGGCAGAACATAAGCAGGATTCAATTCCTCATAGCGGAAACTTTTTCTGCCGCCTTCCAGTGCCCGATTCCAGAAATACAGCAGCATCTGAAGAGGCAGATAATACAATATATCCTTGTGGGTATAGTAGATCAGAAAAAAAGCGATTCCTCCCTGCTTCTCGAATTTCTCCATAAATACAACCTGATGCTCATGGATATTCTGCAGGGCAAAGGTATCCGCAGCGCATTCCTTTGCGTCAAAACAAACCGGTATTCCCTGTACAGCTCCGATATAGTCCACAGTACTCTTCTGTCCGAAATAGGCCAGAGTTATCTGACGCTGGTCTTTGTCGATTTTGATTGGAGTAATGGGTGTAGGCACCTTCTGAATCAACGCAAGGCCGGCATCGGCGTATTTCTCGTTTGTCCTGTTGATCATATCCTCCAGAGTGGAACCGCGCAGTCCCCTGGAATTCCATGTAGCCATATTCCACCTCCCTGTTTTAAGCTTTTCGCGTTTTGTGTGCATTCTCGTAACAGATCAGCATCCTGTCTGAACTGTTACCGAAAATCTTCTTCTCCAGCGCCGCAAACAGGGGCGGAACAGGCGCGCGGACCACAAGGCCTTTCAGCCCTTCCCCCGGTATGCATTCCGTTTCAGGAAATTCTACCCGGCAGGCATGAAGAAGATGATGCTCCAGACCGTATGTTTCCTTCCACATGCGGTTTACGCGCTCTGTTCCGTATTTGGAATCCCCCACCAGAGGATGTCCCAGGCTTGCCAGATGAGCCCGAATTTGATGCGTCTTTCCGGTGACAAGCTGGACTTCCAGCAGGGTATATCCTTCTGCCGCAGCCAGAGGCGAATAGATTGTGCGGATAGGAGAGAATTTTTCTCCTCCTTTTTCCGGCGCCCGGGCAAATATTTTCACACGGTTTTCCGTCTCATCCTTCACCAGATACCCGTCTATCGCCTTTGTCTCTTTCAGTTCTCCTACACAGATCGTTCTGTAAATTTTTCTGATTTCCCGCTCTTTAATACATCGGCTGAGAAACTGCAGACCTGCCAGGCTTTTTCCGCAGAGTACGATACCGCTGGTATTCCTGTCCAGGCGATTGCACACCGAAGGGCGGAAGGTTTGCAGTTCCTCCGAAGATATGCTTTTCTCAGCCAGCAAATAGCCAATCAGCCACTCATTCAGACTGAAATCCCCCGGTTCGGCCTTCTGGGTCAGAATACCCGTCGGCTTATTCAGCATCAGGCAATTGTCATCCTCATACAGTACTGCTATTCCTTTTAAGCTGTTATATGCGTCTTGATAAGCCTTCAGCGCGCCTGCCATTGGACCGGGAGAGACCTCATTTCCCTCAGTTCCGGGAACGCCGGAGAATTTTGCAAAAGTTTCATCAGAGAAGAACAGGCATATTCTGTCCTCCATAGCCAAAATTTCATTTCCTTCCGCCTTTTTTCCGTTCAGGGTAATATTTTTGCGCCGAAGCATCTTATACAGGAATCCCTTTCCTGCAAGCGGAAGGCATTTATGTAGAAATTTGTCAAGCCGCTGCCCCGCCTGGTTTTTTCCGATAATAATTGACTGCATTCCCTCTCACCGCCTGTTCTCCCGGGCTGATTTTCCTTCTGTTTCCGGCCTACAACACGACACTCTTCAGCGTAGCCGACACTTTTTCTGTGACTGCCTCTTCCGCTTCCACAGCCTTCAGCTGTTCCAGACGCTCCGTATATTTTTGAATATTGGTATAAATTTTCACATTCACGCCCTTATGTCCGTCCATTTTCAGAATGTCCCCAATATGCCTGGTGAACTGAGCCTCCTCAAATTTTTTGTCCTCCGAGAACCCGCAGACAGTATTTCCGCTGACTGCCAGGTGGCTCACCACATAATTTTTCTTATAGGAAGTAAATACCATGTCATACAGGCAATGCAGTCCCTGACTGTGGGACTCGATTATCGCCGCGCTTTGTTCGGAACAGCTCCTGAAGCGCAGGAACATGATCGCTCCCACAGCGCTTTTGCTGGCCGGAAGGCATCCCAGAACAGCCACGATTCCCAAAAGATTCCCCCGTCTGCCGGTCTGAATATAGCCTGCGGCAAACAAGGAGAGAGAAATGGCAAAATAGATAACCGTCCGAATTATTTCATATTTTTTCTGAGTGTTCAGATAATTTTTTGTCCCTTTAACGCTGTCTGTGGAAAATATTCTCTTTAATTGCATGTCCCTGTTATCCTTTCCTCGTTCCGTTTTTCTGTACTGCCTTTATCTCGTCCATCACCCGGAATATGACTTGGTGAGGAACTGCTCTGCACAGCAGGAAGAAAAGCTTCATTGGCAGGCCGCACACGGACAGTGCACGCTTCCTGTAGGAATCTTTCAGCGCAAGACCCGCCACTCTGTCCGCAGAAACCATGGTATATTTCTTCACCGCCAAAGTTGAGCCGAAGGCCTCCGCAATCTGAAAAAAGGGTGTGTCCACCGGTCCCGGGCATACACTTGTCACATATATGCCTGCCTCCTTCAGTTCTTCTCCCAAAGCCCTGGAAAAACTAAGGACATAAGCCTTAGTCGCCGCATATACCGCAAAGTCGGGCTGGGGAAGGAAGGCTGCCGCGGAGGCCATCTGAATGATTCTGCTGCCCCGCCGCATATAGGGAAGCATCCTGCGGGTAATCTCTGTCAGGGCTTCGCAGTTGAGCCGGATCATCCCCGGGCCTGCCTCTGTATCCTGCCCGCCGAAACTGCCCATAAGCCCGTATCCGGCACAGTTGACCAGCATCCGGACCACACCGTGATGACGGAAAACCGCATCCTCCAGATCGGCTCTCCGTTCCCCGTCCGTGATATCCATAGCAAATATCCGCGCATTGTGAGAAAGGTTTTTGGCCAGCCTCTCCAACCGCCCTCGATTTCGTGCAATCAGCCAGAATTCGTCGATATTGTCGAAGTACCGATCCATCTGCAGGGCAAACCCTCTGCCTATGCCAGAGGATGCGCCTGTTATGATAATGATGTTCATGCTCTGCCCGTTCCTCCTGATCAAAATGAAAGTCAATAAGAAAATAATTTCGTATATTCTTCAATGAGAGAGTCAATAAGAAAATAATCCTGTGTACTCCTCAATGTAATAATCTGCCAGACGTTTCTTTTTTTCCCGATCCTGCGCGGAATAGGAATCCTCCACAGCACAGACCCGCATTCCCGCATTCTTTCCCGCCTGAATTCCCGCAACGATATCTTCAAATACAAGACATCTGCCGGGCGCGGCGCCCAACTGCTCTGCCACAGCCAGATAAATATCGGGAAAGGGCTTTCCCCTAGCCACATCGCAGCCTGTCATGATACTGGTAAAGTATTCCCTGAGCCGATGTACTTTAGCCACGTTTTCAACCAGTTCCCGTGAATTGCTTGTAGCAATGCCCAGCTTGATGCCGTTTGCGCTGCACCCGGCCAGAAATTCCGGAATCCCCTGCTTCAGCGGTACTTCATACATGTATTTATCCCAGGCCATTCGATTCCAGTCGGCCTTGATTTCTTCCAGGGAATCCGGTATGGGAAAATGTTCTTTAAAATAGACGGCGGTTTCTCCAAAGCTCATTCCCTCTATCTCTGACTGCAGATTTTCCGGCAGTGAAATTCCGAATTTTCCCAGATACGCTATGTCAATGGCTCTCCACATCCACATGGAATCTACCAGCGAACCGTCCATATCAAAAATTACGGCATCAATGTCCCGAAGCATCTCGTGCATTTTTGTTCCTCCTCGTATGTAATCCGGTTACCGGTGCCCCATTGCCTAAAGCCTTCAGCAGGCAGCCCCCGCCGGTCATGTCCTTATGCCCAGCAATGCGATTTCCTCAGAAGTAAGCGTTCTGTACTCCCCCGGCTTCAGTTTTTCGTCCAGCGCAAGTCCGCCGAAGGAAATTCTCTCCAGAGCCAGGACACGGTTGCCGACAGCCTGGAGCATTCGCTTAACCTGATGATATCTGCCTTCCTGAATGGTAAGCAGGATAGTGCAGTCATCCTGAACGGACACTTGCGCATGCAAAGTGAGCTTGTCATCTCCGATGTCCACTCCCTGTTCCAGAATTGCCGCGGCCTGCCTTTCCAGAGGATGCTCCAGGGTAACTCTGTAGATTTTGTCCACATGCCGCTTCGGAGAAAGCAGACGGTGCGCAGTTTCACCGTCATTGGTGAGCAGCAGCAGCCCAGTGGTATCCTTGTCCAGCCTGCCCACTGGAAATAGATCATCCCTGCCTTCCCCGGAAAGTAAAGATACCACCGTTACGGCGGTCTTATCCTCCGTAGCGGAGACCACTCCTTCGGGTTTATTCAGCATATAGTATACAAATCTCTGGTATTGCAGTTTATTTCCCCGGAAAAGAATATCGTCGGAATACTCGCGGATTTGTATGGCTCCCTCTTTTTCCGCCTTACCGTTTACCGTCACCAGCCCCTGCCGCAGCAAGGCCTTTACCTGGCTTCTGCTCCCCACATTCATTTCACAGAGAAATCTGTCAAGACGCATATCCTGTTCCTTTCAATTTATTCGTGTTATTCGTGCTGTTTCAATTTATCAGTGCTTTTTCAGTTTGTTAGTGCTGTTTCAATTTACCAGTGCTGTTTCGGTTTGTTCGTGCTTTTCCAATTTATTACTGCTGTTTCAATTTCTCAGTCTGCCGTCATGCATTTCCCACAGGTCCGTAACTTTTTATGCATGACCGATTAAGGACGGACATATATTGTGAAGAAAGCGTTGCGGGAAAGGAACATATCCATGAAGCTGCTGACTTTTCTGTTCCTGCTGCTGTCCGGCTGTATTCTGACCCATTCCCGGCTCAGTCTTGAATACGCCGGCATGGCTCTTGATCTTTGGTTTCGCAATATGATCCCCTCTCTTCTGCCGTTTATGATTATATCCGGTATCATGATTCGCCTGAAACTGACGGATAAAGCGGCCATGCTCATCTATCCTGCGGTCATGCCCGTATACAGAGTTCGGAAAAATGTCTGCTACGCCATGCTCATCGGTTTTCTGTGCGGCTTTCCCATGGGAGCCAGAGTGGTCGGGGATCTCTATACAAGGCAGATGATCACAAAACGGGAAGCGGAGTATCTTCTGTCCTTCTGCAACAATATCGGTCCTGTGTATTTCTGCAGCTTTGCGCTTCCTCTGCTGGAAAGGCAGCTGGTATTCCCCTATTTATTCGGTATGTACGGAATTCCTCTGCTCTATGGACTCGCGCTGCGTTTTACCCTCTTTCGGGATGTGCCCGCTCCTCAGCATAGACATTCTGCAGCCCTGGTAAGCTGTGAAGAAGACTGCACAATGCCGCGAAATGAACAGGACAGGTCCGAATCCCTGGGGAAGCGGTTGCTGGCCGAAACCGACGATGCTATTCACTCCGCCGTTTGGGGGATACTGTCTCTGGGAGGCTACATGATACTCTATAATCTTCTGAACCTGATTCCTCATATCCTGCTGGGGCGTCCGATGAAGTTACTTTCCCCTCTGCTGGAAATAACAGGCGGGTTGAAATTCGTCGGAAATTCGCAGCCGCTTTACAGTCTGCTGGCGCTCTCTTTCGGAGGGCTGTGCTGCATCGCCCAAACTTACAGCTGTATAGGCGAATCCGGTCTGTCTATAGGTCGCTATATTCAGCACAAACTTATGCTGACGGCGCTAAACTGCCTTTTTTATTTCTGCTGGTTCCAGATGCTGCCGGCTTCCTTCCTGCGCTGAAGCCGCCGCTTTCTGCGTCTTCTCAGGGAAAGATATCCGAAGAGAAACATGAAGAGCAGCAGCCCCAGAGCCCCGGCCAGACAATACAGCAGAAAAAGAAAGGTCCCCGGATTCTCTTCCACGGTATTTCCTCCTACGGGAATCACTGTAAGCTCTTCGGAAACCGGCTTCTCTGTGGAAATGGCTTCCCTGGGAGGCGTGGAGGGGAAAATCTGTTCGCTTACCCAACAATTGCTCTCCCTGTACAAATCGTACATATTGTATGCCCGAAGGATCACCTCCGGCTTCGTGCCGGGAGGAACGGATAGATTCAGGGTAAAGGTATCCGCGTACTCTCCTGTCAAAGCGTCGCTTTCCGGCCATGGCTCCCGGCTGCTGTAGGTTCGGCCTCCGTCCAGGCTGTAGCTGTAATACAGGAGAGCGGTATCGTAATCGGCGCCCGAAACGGTCAGGCTCAAGGAGCCGTTTGGGACATCTGCATCCTGAAACTCTATCTGACATATGTCCGGTTCCGTACTGTCCGCCAGTGTGGCCTTTGTGCCTGCCGTCGGATCCGCCAGCTGATAACCGGAATAATCTGTACCCAGCACGGCACTCTTCAGACCGAAATACTTTGCCACTGCCAGGGCATCTGCCCGGCCAAACTCTTTCAGCTTTTCGTCGGAATCACAAAATCCGGCATCATGCGCCTCGTCAACATGACAATGCTCTATAATAACCGCCGGTATATCCCTATTCACCGATTCGCGGATAATGCCGTAATAATCTCCCTTTGTCCCCAGCCTGGTCTTGACCCCTCTGACCAGCAGCCCCCATTCCTTCATTTCCGAAAGGAATTCATAGCCGAACTGATATCCGTATCCGTTATAGGGGGAAAGTGAAGATACCCATACTTCGGAACCGTAAAGCTCATGATTTTCGGAAGCATTATAATGAATGCTGAACAGAAAATCCGCTTCCACCGACTTGGCGAACTCTGCCCGGTCTGCCAAGGTTATATCTGTATCCTCGCTGCGGGTCAGATACACCTCCACATTGTCATACAGCAAAAGCTCTTCATACATGGCCAGGGCTGTCGTCATTGTCATCAGCTTTTCTTCATGTTCGCCGGCAATGGTTCCCCGGTTTTCACCGCCATGGCCCGGATCGATTACGATAACTGTCCTGGCTCCCGAATCCTGCAGTCTCGGCGCCGCTTCCGCGTATTCCGGAAAAGAGAGATAAAAAGGCAGTGTTAATAGGAATAAAATCAGTAATCTTCGCAAAAATGTCTTTCTCAAACAACTCCTCCACAGGAACATATAGATTAACATACAGGAAAGAACCAGCTCCCTTTCGAAAACCGGTTCTTATCTTCAGTATTTTCTACAGCACTCCCAGTTCTTCTTCACTGTCATGAACATCCAAAGGCAGCTCTTCCAGAATCTCCGCCGGATGCAGGGCCCGGATATTGGATTGAATCAAATCGCGATACTGTCCCAGTGACCCCAGCAGACTTTCATAATGTGCGCTGGAAGTCTGAATAGCGGACAGAACGATGGATTCCATCTCCGCCAGCCGTTCCTCCGTATAACGGGATGCCTGCGTGCGCAGTTCATTGGCCTCCGTGGTAGCCTTGTCCAGAATCTCCTGAGCCTGTCTGGCTGCTGTGGCGATAATACCGTTAGCCTGCGCGTAGGCTTGCTGCATAATTTCATGTTCGCTGATCAGTTCGTTTGTATGTACCGTAGCCTCTTCGATTAAAGTCTTTGCCTTGGCCCGGGCGTCATTCAGAATAGCCTCCTTGTTGTTGATTATCTTCTGATACCGCCTGATCTCATCGGGAGTCCGCATGCGCAGTTCTCTGAGCAATTCGTCAATCTCGTCTTTATTAACAATAATCTCAGAATTGGACATAAACTTTGGTTTACAGCTCTCAATATACTCTTCTAATTCGTCTATTAACTGCTCAATCCTGCTGCTCATATACACCACCCCTCTTCCGATATTTTTCCGTCATCAGCGCCGCCACAAAGTCAGGAACACATTCGCTGATATTTCCGCCGAAACTGGCGATCTCTTTTACACTGGAGGAACTCAGATAAGCATATTCCAGGCTTGTGGTGAGAAATACCGTATCCAGCTCGCCTCCGGACAGCTTACGGTTAGTCTGGGCGATCTGGAGTTCGTACTCGAAATCCGTGATAGCCCGCAGCCCCCTTACCGCCACATGGATATTGTTCTCCGCGGCATAGTTGATCAAAAGTCCCGAAAAACTGTCCACTTGCACATTGGAAATATTCTTTGTGGCCTCCTTCAGGATTCTGACGCGCTCCTCCACCGAAAACAGGGGATTTTTCATTTTATTGTTCAGTACACTGACGATCAGTACGTCAAACATTTCAGACGCACGTCTGATTACGTCAAGATGACCATAAGTAACCGGATCAAAACTTCCGGGATAAACTGCACGTTTCATAGGGAAATCCTCTTCTTGAAAAACACATGCTTATTTGTCTTGTAACACTTTTCTTTCACCGGATAAAATCCCATCTCTTCCGTATAAGAAAAATTCGTCTTTCGGGATGCCTCCACAATAATCAGAGACTCCTCCGTTATACAGGATATATTCCTGAGAACGGCGAGCACATCCCGCTCCTGCCCCTCGTCGTAAGGCGGGTCCATAAAGAGAAAATCAATCGGTTCCTCTCTGCAGGCGGACCGGATCCACTCCATTGCGCTGCAGGCATCCTGGCGCAGAACTACGGCGCGGTCCGCCATCTTCGTAAAAGTCAGATTTTGCTGAATACAGGAGACAGCTTTCGGAGAATTGTCCACAAAATAAGCCTTTTTTGCGCCTCTGCTCAATGCCTCAATGCCTATTCCGCCGCTTCCGCTGAACAAATCCACAAATACGCTCCCCGGAAGATCCCAATGCAGCATATTGAACAGCGTTTCCTTAATCTTATCCGTAGTAGGCCTTATCTCCATCCCCGGCGGTGATTTCAGAGGAAGGCTTCTGGCAGTTCCTGCGATTACTCTCATTTATGCGTCATCTCCTATCCGTATTATACTCTTATCTTCGTTCCCTTTCCGTCCCGTTTTCCGGATTTCATATTACTTAAAAGAATCGTCTTTCCCTTGTATTCGACGGCGGTTTCTACTCCGCTTTGTATATAGTGAACATTTTCCACAATGTCTCCAACCCCAAGCTTCATGCCCCGCACACCCAATGCCGCCTTTTTCTTTTCCGGAATCTCTTCTATATCGAACTTCAGGAAATAGCCGTCCTTCGTCTGAAGGATAATATTCCTCTGCTCCGCAAGGGGAGTTACATTGACCACCTTATCGTCTTCGCCAAGCTTGGTGGCGGCAACCGTGCGCTTGGAAACATCAAACTCACCGCCGCTCACCAGCTTCACCATGGACTGAGCCGTGACAAAGATTACCTGCCGCAGGTTCAGCTCCGTCTGGCTGGTAATAAACACAATATCTTCTTTTTCCGAATTGTAGTTGCTGATATTGTCAATGGGAATACCTTTATCCCGGAACTTACCATAGGGCAGATCCATTACCTTGATGGTGTGCAGCTGGCCGGATGAGGTGAACAGGCACACCTTACCCGTGTTCTTACAGGAGAAGACAAAGCGGTTTTCCGCATCTGCAGCTTCCCTGTTCCGTTCATAGGCAGGCAAATCGATGGTTTTTGCGTATCCGAAACGGTCCATCAGGAAGATCAGCTCAGTTTCCTCCATTTCCCGTTCCTTATAGACTGCCTCCTGCGCATTTTCGATTACTGTTCTTCGTTTCCTCGCATAAGCTTTCTTGTAGCCGTCCAGCTCGTTGATGATGACCTGCGCCATGGAATCCCTTCTGTCCAGAATATCCTCATAACGGTAGATATTGGCCATGGTATCCTCGTGCTCTTTGATCAGCGCCTCGATTTCCAGTCCGATCAGCTTGTACAGCCGCATCTCCAGAATAGCATTGGCCTGCTTTTCGGAAAACGTCAGCTGTTCTGCCATAATCTTGGATTCTTTGGACTTAAACTTGATGCCGGCAGTCTTTCCCTCAACCAGACAGGCCTTAGCCATGGCTCTGTCCTTTGAGCCCCGAAGGATTTCGATGATCAGATCTATCACATTGCAGGCCTTGATCAGACCTTCCTGTATCTCTTTTCGCTCCAGTTCTTTTGCCAGCAGGTTTGTGTACTTTCTGGTGGCAACCTGAAACTGGAAATCTACAGAAGCCTTCAGTATAGCCTTCAGCCCCATAACTTCCGGCCTGCCTTCGCTTATGGCCAGCATGTTGACGCCAAAGGTATCCTCAAGCCTTGTTTTTTTATAGAGAAGATTGACAAAATTCTCCGCATCCGCATCCTTCCGCAGCTCAATCACGATACGAATGCCCTCCTTGGAGGACTGATTGGATATATCAGTCACATCCATGGTTTTCTTTGCCTCTACCAATCCGGCCACATCAGAAAGGAATTTGGATATGTTCATGCCGATCATGGGATAGGGAATTTCCGTGATCACCACATTGATCTTGCCGTTTTTTTGTTTCTCGTATTCCACCTTACCTCTGACTTTGACCTTGCCCGTTCCCGTCTCGTAGATATTCAGAAGATCATCCTTGTTGGTAATAATGCCTCCTGTGGGAAAATCCGGTCCCTTCAGATAACGCATCAGTTCTCCGACAGTGATGGACTCATTCTGCATGTACGCCTTCATGGCGTCGATGACTTCTCCCAGATTGTGAGGAGGAGTGCTGGTAGCCATGCCCACAGCGATGCCTTCGGAACCGTTTACCAGAAAATTGGGAATCTTCACCGGCAGAACAGAAGGCTCCTTTTCCGTTTCATCAAAATTCGGAACGAAATCCACCACATCCTTGTCCAGATCACCCAGAAAAGCCTCCTGTGTCACCCGGGCAAGTCTGGCTTCCGTATATCGCATGGCCGCTGCGCCGTCTCCCTCAATATTGCCGAAATTTCCATGGCCGTCCACCAGAGGCAGACCTCTTTTGAACTCCTGGGTCATGACTACCAATGCGTCATATATGGAAGAGTCTCCGTGGGGATGATATTTACCCATGGTATCGCCTACAATACGGGCGCTTTTCCGG
Organism: uncultured Acetatifactor sp.; assembly: GCA_910586515.1. GTDB lineage: Bacteria > Bacillota > Clostridia > Lachnospirales > Lachnospiraceae > Acetatifactor. The sequence continues at coordinate 26,200 of CAJUGL010000020.1, read as the reverse complement.
TAAGGCCTGTCATAGCGGATGCCCAGCTCGTACATATCATATAAAGTACGTCTCTGTACGGGTTTTAAGCCGTCCCGAATATCGGGCAGAGCTCTGGCTATAATTACACTCATGGCATAGTCGATAAAGGATTTCTGCATCTCCTCGGAGTATTCGGTTTTGATAATTCTGCTGTCGTCCATTTATTTAAACCTTCCCAACCTTCTCAACTTAAACCCATCCGGAAGCTTTGAATGCAGGCTTCCGCATAAGTAGATTCAAGTATATCACACTTTTTTCATTTTGTAAAAGGAAATGAGCGACGAAGCCGCGAACAGTAACATTTACGATTACTGTTCACTCCGTTCACAGTAACTGATGCACACAAAATGAGCAAAGTACGCTCATTTTGGCGCCTGCTGTCTCGTGATTTTCGTGCAAAATACGCACGAAAACACTTCGCGGAGGCACCTGTGAACAGTAACCATTTACGTAACAGTTCAGACAGGGCGCTGAACTGTTACACATTTACAGCTTACCGATGAGCACTCTGCTTCCGTCAAACGCAAAACCGTATTTTTGAATTTGTTTCTGCGCTATCCCCTTGCTCAGCAGAATTGTTTCATACCGTCTCTCTTCAATCTGCTGCAGGGCTGACCTGACGCAGTCCTCCAGGGACTCCCGCTTTCCGCGCACAACTTTAAATTCAATGATAAAAGCAGGATCCTCCGCTTTCTTTGGCTCCAGCATAATATCATAGCGCCCAAGGCCGCTTTCGCGATTGGATGAGATCGCATAACGCCCCTGCAGCTCTGCGATCAAACCCAGCACAAAGCCGTGATAGAACCGTTCAGGCTGTGCTTTTTCGGAGGGCTTCCTCCCGGTGTCAAAGCTGCTGAATAGTTCACCGGAAATCTCATTCAGCGACTCATTCATTGTCTCCAGGTCATCCGAAAGCATGGCCCGCAGGAAAATATTGCGCACTCCCTGACATGGACCGAACCACCCTTTGATAAGCTGCAGAAACATGGCGCGGACTTCCCTGTTGGTCAATTTCAGCTCATATTTCATTTCCAGAGAGTCCGGGTCCGGTTCGGCATGCGTGGCTGTCAGATAGCCGCCGGCCAGCAGCAGATTCCACACAGAAGCATCCTCCAGTCCAAGCCGGCTGAAAACAATCTGTTCATCAAGAACTGCATGGAATGTACCTCCTCCAAGAAGATCTTCCAGGATGATCTTCATCTCCTGGCTGCCTTCCTGAAGCAGCTTTCCCGCCAGACTGTTGGAACTGGTGTTTATCCAATAGCCTCTGATTTTTCCTGTATCCAGAAAATTGACGATTGACCAGGGATTATAAATATCTTTACAGCTTCCGAAAGTAAATCCGTCATACCACTTTATGACATCCTCTTTTCGATCGGATAAAGAAAATTCATCCAATGCCGCAAAGACTTCCTCTTCCGTAAAACCAAAACTGGTTCCGTATTCCTCAGAAGTCACGGTTACCACTTTCAGATTATTTAAATCAGAGAACATGGATTCTCTGCTGACTCGTGTAATCCCTGTCATCACGGCTCGTTCCAGATACGGATTTGTTTTAAATGCGGCATTAAACAGGCTTCTGGTAAAGGCGGCCAGTTCCTCCCAGTATCCGTAGAAATATGCCTCCTGCATGGGCGTATCATATTCGTCCAACAGGATAATTACTTTTTTTCCATAATACCGCGCCAAAAAGCCGGACAGCGCTTTCAGGGCATCCGTGGCGATATAGGCTTCCATATCAAAAGAAACCTTATGATAATATTCTTTTTCCGCTTCCTTTAAGATTCCGCTGTCAAGCAGAAAATCGAACCGATTATATAATTCCGCAATGAGAAAGAATATTTTCTTTTGCGCGGCAAGAAAAGTATCTTCTTTCACCGAAGCAAAACTGATGAAAATAACGGGATAGGTTCCCTGAAGCTGCTGATACTTCGCTTCCTCCCAGATCTTCAGCCCAGAAAACAGATCCGTTCTACCGGCATACTCCACAGAAAAGAATTTTTCCAGCATACTCATGGTCAGCGTCTTTCCAAAACGTCTGGGGCGGGTAATCAGGGTCACGCTGTCGCCCCGCTCCCACCATTCCCGGATAAAGCAGGTTTTATCTATATAAAAATAGCCTTCTCTTCTGATGGTCTCAAAATCCTGGCATCCAATGCTTACTGTCCTTGACATGCCCTCACCCCTTTCCACTGCCGCTTTACTGTCTTTAGTATAACGGATTCCGCCTGGTATTACAATGGAAAGTTCACAAGATTGATTCACCGAAATGAAAGAGAAATGAATTACAAAAATGCAGCCCCGCATTTACAGGGCTGCACATAGAACGCAAAACATCAATTCATCAATTTACCAACCGTACTCCTCGGCATACTGAGTTACCACTTCTACAGCGTCATCATATCCGCTGTCGATTGCACGCTGCTTCATATCAGCGAACATATCAGCCACAGGCTCGGAACCGGAGATAATCTGCCAGTACTCTGCGCTGAATGCAAAAGAAGTTGCATCTGTCACTACCGTATCGTCGATCAGCTTGGGACCGATTTCCGGCCATACAGGATCCTGGTTACGGAACTCACAGGCCTTGGCATTCAAAGCTTTGGTTTCATCATTGTACTCATCGAAGTACTCAACGTTCTCGTATGCGGCAAGTTCGAATCCCCAGCTGGGCCAATGTGTTACTGCAGAGCAGGGATACTTCACTGACATTGCAGTGGAATTGCCGTTTTCGTCACGGATCAGTTTGATGTTGCCTTCAGCGTCACGCTCCCAGTCCTCACCTTCAAATCCCATACGCATATACTTGCCTTCATCAGACAGCAGGTACTCATAATAGTTCAGGAAACGATCCATTTCTTCCTCGGTAATATCCTCGGAGAACATGGTAGCCACCATACAGCTGACATAGCCTTCCATACGCGGGGTATCGCCTTCCTTCAATGCAAGAGCAGGAATAACGTCCAGGCGGTCAAAAGGATTGACACCGGGATTGGCAGCGCCGTAATACTTCACAGCCACACCGTTGATCCAGTCGGCATCTGCGTTACGCAGACACATTCCGGCACTGTTGGAACAGAAAGTTTTCAGACCGTCTTCCCATTTGATGCCGCCGAAGTCGGGATCGATGGAGCCGTCTTCATACATCTTGCGCAGCCATTCCAGAATTTCGATATTTCTGTCGTCCATGGGACCGAAGAACCAGTTGCCGTCTGCATCCTTGTTCCAGTAAATATTGGATACGCCCGTGCTGGAGAAGAAGTAACGCAGAGTTCCCATACCGTCTCCGGTAAGACCAAAGGTATCGTTTACACCGTTGCCGTCGGGATCATCATACGTAAACGCATGGGCAACATTGTAGAACTCTTCCCAGGTAGTGGGCATTTCCAGTCCCAGATTATCCAGCCAGTCAGTACGGATGAAGATACCCTTACGCTCTGCCTTATAGATATTGGGGTCTGCAGAGTCCGGCTTGGGAAGGAAATAGTAGCCGTCGTACATTCCATGAACGGTCTGTGACACTGCATCATTTTCCAGCAAAGCCTTGGTCAGGGGATATTTCTCCAACAGATGCTCAGGAATCTCTCCTACCAGCTCTTCTGGAATAAACTGGGTAATAAGCGCCGGGGAGTAAAGAATATCCGCTGCAAATACCTTGGGCAGCGCCCCGTCAGTTGCCGCCAGCTGCAGAACAGAGAAATCATTGTTATAATAGTTCGTCTCACTCTGCTGGAAAGCAATGCCGAAGTTCTCCTCAATGTAAGCGGCCATCTTATCCGTAGACGGATCCCAGGAGAAGGGATCGGAATCACTGTCTGCGATTATGGTAATCACATCATCGAAACCGCCTATCTGTGCTGATCCTGATCCTGCAGCGCTTCCGCCGTCGTCTCCCTCAGCAGATTCGCTCTCTTCCCCTCCATCGTCAGCAGGCTCGCTCTCTTCGCTGCTCTCTGTCGGAGTAGAATCATTTCCGTCGTTTGCTGCGGGTTCTCCGTCATTGCCACAGGCGGCCATGCCAAGCACCATACTCATGGCCAACAATGTAGAAACAATTTTTTTCTTCATAAATCCTCCTTTAAAAATATGTATTTATTATTCAGGCCTTTGGGCCGAATAACCTTTACTAACCCTTCACTGCGCCCAGGGTAACACCTTTTTCAAAATATTTCTGGATAAAAGGATAAATCACCAGCAGAGGCAAAGTGGAGGCAATGGCACAGGCCATCTTTACACCGGTTTCATTCAGGTAGAGCCGTTTGCCGGCAGCGTCGCGCAGACCTTCCATATTCTGCATGTCTGCAGGCTTTGCGGAACGCACTACATAGTTACGGATAATCAGCTGCAGAGGATAAAGCTTTTCATTTCTCATATACAGCTGCGCCCCAAACCAGCTGTTCCACAGTCCTACTGCCACAAACATGGCAATGGTAGCCAGCGCCGGAATGGAAAGGGGATAGATGATCTTGAAAAGAATAACAAAATCATTGGCCCCGTCAATCTTTGCCGATTCTTCCAGGGATACCGGCAGCTGTTTAAAGAAGGATCGGATTACAATAAAGTTGAACACGCTCACCGAACCGGGCAAAATCAGAGCCAGCAAATTATTGGACAGGTTCAGCGTCTTGGTAATATTGTAATAGGAAGGAATCAGACCACCTGAGAAAAACATGGTAATCAGCAGGTAGATCATGAAGAACTTGTATCCTCTCATGCTGCTCTTGGAAAGCCCATAGGCCAACATGGATGTAACCAATGTGGACAAAAAAGTACCCGATACCGTAATCAGGAATGTGATTCCGTAGGAACGGGGAAACAGCGGCGTGGAAAAAATATATTTATAAGCTTCCAGGGTCGGCGTCTCCGGAAAAAGGATAAAGGGCCTGCTCATAAATTCCGCATTCCCGGTCAGGGAAATAACGATAATGTTCCAGAACGGAAACAGCATGATCAGCGCTACTATAATGAAAAACGCCACATTGCAGACATCAAATATTCTTGAACCCAGGGAATGTTTTACTTTGCTATTCGGTTTTACTGCTTTTACGTTCTTATCTGCCATGCCTGGCACCTCCTTATGAATGTTTTAAATTGAAGAGACTCTGCGGAGAAAAGCTTAGAAGAAGCCCTCGCCGGACATTTTCTTCACCACAAAGTTGCTCAGGAAGAGCAGGACACAGTTTACTCCCTGTTGGAACAAACCGATCGCGGTAGCAAAGTCATATTGTCCCTTCTCAACACCCATATCATAAACATATGTATCAATAACCTGAGCCACCGTAGTCTGGGTAGATGCGGTACGCAGGTTCATGATCTGGTCAAAGTTGGCGCCCATCACGGAACCTACATTCAGTATCAGCATGGTGGTTACCACGAAGGCAATACTGGGAAGCGTAATATAAATACATCTCTGGAACCGGTTTGCGCCGTCCAGGTAGGCGGCTTCATGCATCTCCTCATCCACGCCTGCGATGGCAGCCATATAGATGATGGTGCCCCATCCTGCTTCCTTCCAGATACTGGTACCGTACAGCATGCCGTAAAACATATCCGGATCCGAGAGCAGGTTAATCTGCTGAAGTCCCATTGACAGCAGCATTTTGTTTACCACGCCGCCGGTGATGGAAAACAGAGCAAACAGCAGCGAATACATGATAACCCAGCTCACAAAATGAGGCAGGTAGATGGTGGACTGAATCAGCCCGCGGAACTTTTTGCTTCTCAGTTCGTTCAGCAGAAGCGCCAGAATAATCGGTACCGGGAAGGTGATCAGCAGCTGCGTTACACCGATAAACAATGTATTCCAGATAACGTCTCCTGCCACGGAACGTCCAAAAAACCTTGAAAAATTCTCTAAACCGCACCACTGGGAGAACATAATGCCGTTTTTAATCTTAAAATCCTTAAAGGCTAAGATAACACCATACATGGGTATGTAACTGAAAATAAATACAACCAACAGTCCGGGAAAAATCAGAATATAGCGATATTTATCCCGCTTTAAATCGTGTTTCAGCTTCATGGAAGCCTCGCTGAACCAGGGGAGGAAAAAGAAGGCAGCCAAGTCAAAAAGCAAAATTGCCCCGCCTACTGCCGCCATGAGAGTCGGCGCCAAACCATACTTTGTAAAATCCCATTTCTTTATCCCTACGATGCCTGTAATGGCAACATACCAGACGCCTCCTCCAATAAGAAGCAATGCTCCTGCAATAAGCAATGCTCTGAAAACCAGAAGCTGTGTCCGGGAACCTTTTGGTACGGTCTTTGCCGTATTGACTTTTGTCATATGAGTGTACCTCCTCAATAAGATGTGTTGGCAGGACCGCTTTTCCCCAGGCTCACCCTTGTGCGTCAACTACAAGTCCTGCGAAATTCGTGTGCATTGTCTCAAAAGGTATACTTTTAGAGACATTAAACAGTTTGTGCATATCGCATATTTATCTTACTGCAATTTTACAAAAAAGTCAAGAAAAAACGCAATTTTATTGGTTATATTTGTGATTTTTCTCTATCTCTAAAAATATACTTTTGTAGAATTCCAATAAAAATAATTCTGACCTGTCAGAATCAAAAGCAGATTGCGGTATTTGCACAAAATATAGTCTCTGTTTTAGGGACAATTTCTTTATTGTTTCTTTATATAATTTTATCAAAGAATTTATGGGAATTTAAGATAAATGTTCAGAATATTTAAAATCCCCCAACCGTAAGGCAATACAGTCGAGGGATTCTTCAGGGATAACATCTCCCCTGTTCAATTTTTACAGAGATTGTAGATTCTCAGAGATATATGCGGTTTCTGTCAATCCAGGACGATCAGACCATCCGGAAATCCAGATGCTTGGGCGGCTTTAAGTTCTCCCTGGCCCAGTTGAGATCCGCCTCTTTGGCGCTGCCCCGCTCCCTGCGGGCCATGAGTTCGAACCACAGGTCCGTCAGCAGCACGTCGCCCTCCCGCACATCCGTCAGGACGATGTCGCTCATCAGCAGAGTCTGGGCCTCCTCATAGCGGTTGGTCCGCAGCAAAGCCAGGATTTCAAAGGTTTTAATGCGTCCCTGGCTGCGGACTTCCTCCGGAAGCTTGTTCATCAGATCGTACATACGTTGATATTGTTCCGTTTTGGACAGCATTTCCAGGGCTTCCACCGCCAGAGGACGGATGGGTTTTCGCTCTGCCGCCTCCCACAGAAGATCCGCGGCCGTTACGGCATTGCCTGCCCGGTCTTCCAGAACCGCCAGACAGCGCAGCGCCCAGGGATTCCTGGCACATTCCAGGGAACGGTTAAATTCCTCTTTGGCCTCCCGGTCCTTTCCTGCAGCGGCGTACATCACGCCCAGCTGGTAATGTCCGTACCAGTGATTGCTGTCCCCTTTTTGTATGGAAGCCTTCAGAGCGGCTTCCCAGGCAGGTCCTGTCTGGTAGCTCAATGGCTCCTCGTCCGGTTCCGGACAGGTAAGCCCGCCGCCTGCAGCCAGGGTCATCCAGGGTTCTTCCCGGGGACCCAGGTCCATGGCGTCCAGAGAAAGTCCGGCCGTCCGGAACTGATCGCCCAACAGCGCTTTCTCTGCCCGGGCAAATCCCATGCCGGAATGCAGCACTTCTCCGTTTTGGCCGTCCAATTCCCGTTTCAGCCGACTGTGCAGCTCTTCCAGAACCCGGGCGGGCCGGACCGCTTCCAGAGCATTTGCCACGGAAGCCACTGCAGCGGAATAGTCCTCTCCCTGAACCGCAGCCGGGTCTGCCTGGACAGCGCCGTAAGATTCCAGCCAGCTGATGCTCTCTCCGCCTTTCATGGGCAGATGCTCCAACTGGGTTTTGGCAAGGCCTGCCTGCAGTTCAATATAGGCACAGCCCTCTCGGGCGAGGAATTCCTGCCAGTGGCGTCCTCCGGTACCCATGCCCCAGACGAACAGCTTTCGTCCTCTCAGTTCTCCCGTGGACGTCTGGCACATGCCATAGCCGTCTTTGCCGGGAGCTGCGATGAAAGGCCTTGCCTCCTTCGGCACATCAAAGAAAAAGTCCATGGACTGGGGCAATGTGGTGGTGCGGGTGATATCCCAATCCAGTCTGCCGCCGTTTTCTCTTGCCAGGCGTGCCGCCTCTCCCCGCAGTTTATCTGCCTCTGCAGTCATATAAGGCACGGGCACCTTGGCCAGTTTGCCGCCGTAGCCATAGCGGAAGGCCTTGTCCGCAGGAACCACCACGCGGACGTCCTCTCCTTCGTTTACGGCCATATTGCTCCACCAGTAAACGGCAGTATCCTCATCCGTTGCGTTGTCGATGCGCACACGGATATACAGTTCTCTGGCGCCGTCGGGCAGAAAAGCCTCTAATTTATAGAAGAGATGGCGCACTCTCTCATACTGGAACATGCGCAGCACGGGGGTACCGTCGCTCAGGGCAAGCTGCTGACAGGCCATATGGTCCACGGTAAAGGGCGTATGGCCGATAATGCCTACATTCCATTCCACGCCCCCGGAAATCCAGGCATTGCGCAGAGCCAGGTTGCAGGGCTGAAAAACCGGGTTTACATGGAGCAGTTCCCGTCCCGCCTCCTTGTCAAAGAGGGACCAGAGCCTGCCTCCCAGTTCCGGCAGGAAAGTGGCTTTCAGATATTCGTTTTCCAGAACAAAGGCCTTAAAGGCATGGTCACGATAGGTGCGGTCATAGCCGTCCTGAATGGTGTAGGGCAGAATGGTATTCACCCGCCCCCATCCCATGTAGCGTGCTTCGTCCGGGTTCACGGTGGTTTCGTCGATCTCGATTTTTGCGTGGGCATCCGCCACTGATTTTAAATCCGGTAAAGGATTTTCTCTGCCCAGGGATGCGGAGGGCATGGTGTAAGTCGTTATTGTCAGAGTGCTCATATTCTCTCCTTCTTTTGCGTTATTGCGCCTGGGGATACACAATCTCATAGGTATTTTCCGTGAAGTCAACGGTTACCCGGGTTCCGTCGGAAAAGGTGCTGCGCTGCAGGCTCCGGTCATCGTTTAAAAATTCATGGTTTACCATTTTTTCCATGGCTACATGTGTCTGAAGTTCCCGGATCACCTTCCACTGGCGGATATTCTCCTGCAGTTCCTGACCTTCCAGATACTCACCCATATAACCCATGCCGCCGTTTAACAGAGCATGCAGGAAACCGGTGGTTCCCTCCGGAATACCCCAGGTTCCTGCGGGCATCATCCAGGGAATGATGACACAGTCGTGGTAAACCAGGTTGTAGAGAGGCACGGGAATGGCACACCCGCTTATGTAGGGCGCCCAGTGGCAGAATACCTGTGCGCCCACGGCCCAGTCATTTACCTCTTCGGAGGAAGGCGCTACCCCGTGGGCGGTCAGATAATGGAAGCACTGATTTCTGGCATCAATACATTCCCGACGGGTCATGGGATGGCGGGGATTGATGCATTCATCCAGTTCGTTGCAGGTGAATACGTCCAGATAGGTGCCTTCCAGATGGATTCCGTGGGCAAAGAGCTGTTCAAAGTTCCGCCGTACATAATCCAGGGCCTGGGATGCGCAGAGATAATTCTGGGGGCCTCCTGCCCAGCGCGCCAGGGAAAAGAGGGTGCCGTCCGCACTCATGGCCGCATTGTCCGCGTCATAGGTGGGGGCATCCAGATAGTAGTCCCGGTACTGGTCATGCACGCCGAACATGTATCCCAGTTCCTGCATGGTATCCGAAAGCTCCTTTAAGCCCTCCCATCCGCCGGCCTCCTTACAGGGCGGCAGATAATCCGGATGCTGATTGTCATATCCGGGCTGGCCCCAGCCGTCCAGGTGCAGATACAGCTGATCCACCCCCATGTCCTTCAGCTGCTTCACCCGCTGAGTCCAGTGAGAGAACGGTACCAGTCTGTCGTTTTTCTCCGGGTTTTCTTTATTATAGTAGGCGGACCCCTCCGTCACATGGGTCTTGCCCTCCACATGCATGACGCAGCAGCCGATGAGCTTTTCCACATTGGGATTTTGGGCGGCCTTTTCTCTTAAGGTTCTGGGACGGCCCTCTTCGTCCGCGATTTCCCGGTACAGCTTGCAGAGCGTCACATAATTGCTGCCTTCGGGAACAAAGCAGTAAGTGGCTGTGCGCGCATACCCCATTGCCCCCATGGAAGGCAGATGACGCAGGAATACCCGGGTAGGCCCTCCCGCAGGATGATGAATGGTATAGGCGCTGTCCCAGCTCTGTCTCACATAACACAGATAGCCTCCCCGGGGTGTAATCTCTCCCCACCAGGGCATGTAAGCGGATTCGGAACCCATCTGCCCTTCAAAGGGAAGCTTCTCTCCCACTGCCTGAGGCCAGTCCGTTGGCAGAAGCTGTCCCTGCATGGTATTCAGCACTGCATAGGAACCGGTTTCGTCAGCAGTAAGAGGCGCCGGCCAACACACTTCCTTCACGTGAGAACGGCCTGCCGCATTTTGCGACAGTTCTGTCATATCTGTGGGAACAAAGGTGCAGTCCACAAAGCCTGTGGTATCATTCACCAGAATGCGGGTTTCAAAGGACAGTTTCTCATAGCCTGCAAACCCGCTGTAGGAGACGCTCTCTCCTGTTCCCAGTCCTGTTTTCAGAGGGGTCCGTCTGATGCTGCCTGCGCTGTCAAAGGGAATTTCCTCCCCGCTGCAGAGCCTGATGCAGGGCCTGTAAGTCTCGTCAAACCGCCAGGTTTTCCCGTAAGCCGTAAATATGACAGCGCCTCCTGGGGCTCCCTCCCGGCTTAAGGTTACATTGTGTTCGTTTCTCATAAAAATCCTCCTCGCTTCTTGGCAATCCAAATTGCCGTGTATAGTTTATGTATCGGCAGCAAAATCACCCGATACGGACAAAACCGCCCAGTCAGCGCATGACATCCGGAACAATACATGGACAGCAGACTGTCTGGGAAATCTTTTCTGCTGTTTTGTTTTAAAGTGCTTCTATGGACTGTTCCGTGACGTATGCCTTTCCTGAGCGGCTGCATTTCCGTTGCTTTCGGTATTCTTAACCTGTGAATTTTTGTTAAAATTGCCTTAACTAATGTATCTGTATTATAATCAGGAACCGCCTGATTTGTCAAGATGGACATTTTATGATTTAACCGGAATAATTTACGATGTATTTTGTCCTGGAAAATGAATTTACAGGCGAAAAAACAGTGAATCCGTCATATTCATATCAAAATTTAGATTATGTCAACTTTCATTCAGAGGGATTGACAAAATGATTACAGTCCGCCTGATTTATCCTTACCTGTTTTCCTACGTCTGCTATAGATCATGAAACAGAGAATACTGCAGCCCAGATGCACTATCATGCCAAAGCCGAACATCATACAGACAAATTTCATATCCGGGACAAATACACTTTTTAACATCAATCCGTATACGATTGGATAATAGATCAGATTCACAATTCCTGATGTGATAAAGCAATACTGTGTTTTCCCGTTTCCAATCAGTATATTGTCAAATAATACGGTGTAGCTGTATGCAAAATAAAAAGGGATCAACAGTACCAGTATCTGCTTGATTTCCTCATAATTCGCAATTCCCATCACATGTTTCAGAAATGGATTCAGCAGCGGGATAAAGCACAGCCAGAGGAGAAATACGGTAATTATGATAATATTGTATTGTTTTGTATCTTTCAAAGTCACTTTGTTCCGGGATTCCTTTTTGATGATTTCTGCAAGTGCGGATATGGGAATCAGCAGCAATCCCCATATAATATTATTCGCCACCCAATAATTTCCCTGCGCCTCCACCTGATTCACCATTTTACAGACGATGGCAGCATAGATGAGATTATCCAGTAATATCTGGGCGCCGCTGAACAGTCCGATAGTTCCGTACTGTTTTAAAAACGGCCTTTCCAACCGAAAGGAGACTGCAATCAGATTTTCCCTGTACACGGCAATCAGACATAGTATGACACATACAGTATTTACCGCGATGTTGGAATAGGCCGCACCGTTCACACCGGACTGAGGAATGAAGAACAAATCCCCGATGACTGTGAACAGGGTCTTCAAAAGAACCATCGTGTAAATGTAAAATGGCTTTTCCAGAACTACGAACAATACATTTACAAAACTGACCACATTCCCGATGATGAACCCGATGGTTTCCAGTTTAAGGTATCCAGTTACTTCCCCAATCTGAACAGACGTCATTGCGGATACGATTTTACTGCAGTATAGAAAAATGAACAGAGAGAACAGGATATAAATCACATTTACAATTAAAAATGTGTGAAAAATCCGTTCTTTCAATCTGTCCCTGGATTTTGTACACTGTTTCAGCAATGCATACAGAGGTACAATCAAAAAAGCCTGTATCGTCTCATTAATCAGGTCAAACCACTCAATATGGCCCGCAATGCCCAAACCGTCCGTTGAAGGGCTGTCGGCGATAAGATTTGTCCGCACAAGCGTATACAAAAACGGAACAAAACCAAGCAAGAGCAGGCTGCAGAACAGATTTACCGGGAACCGGCCGTTGGATTTATTCTTCTCCATATGTTCCTCCTCTGGTATCTTTCCTCATATCCGTTTATCTTTCTGTTGTAAATCCCGGAAACAAAGGTATAAAACCATTGTATCATGTGAGTTTTACCTGTACAAGGGCGTACTTTCTCCTATTTTTGTTCGATCAGGGAGGCATACCCCTTGCAGGATATGCCTCCCACACACGGAAGGAAGTTATGAGGCTTTCGGTAGACCGAATTGACTTTATCAGAGAACAGATAGAGGAAAAGGTGCTTCACTTCCCGGAAATGCAAAGATACTCTCCCATCCATTGCATGACTTCATTGGTAAAGGGAAATACATCGTCCTCATGGCAGGAAGCTTTGCAGGAGCCTGCGTCTCTCCTCATCGGGAAACAGGGCCTCCACATTGGGAGGCAGCGCCTTCTGTCCGCTTTTCTGGGTAAAGAGCAGATCGCCCTCCACAATGCTGTCCATGGTCATGTGAAAAAGCCAGGCCAGTTCCCGAAATACATCGATGTCCGGCAGATTTTTGCCGCTTTCCCATTTGCTCACTGCCTGAGGGCTGACCCCCAGTTTTTCCGCCAGAGTCTGCTGTGACCATCCGGCCTTTTTCCGCAGAGCCGCTATTCTGATTCCGATTTGTTCACGATCTATCATGCTGTATCCTCCATTTCCGCAGGCGTCATCTGGAGCAAAACGAATGCTTCACTCCTGTGCCTCATTCTTTCTTCATTATACCGGTGTAACAAAAGGCCTGCAAGAAAGCGGAGGTTGATATTTTCCGGCCCGGATACAACCAGAGGAATTACATCCAAAGGAAGCGTATGAAAAATATATAGAATTCGGCAAAACATCAGTTGTAAACTGAGGTTACAAATTTACATTGTAAACAACGAACAATTATTTTATAATGGATACAACATTGGATTTTTCAACAAATTCGTAAAACTCTATGCATACCGCAGACACCAAAAAGAAAGGAGACATGCCCGTGAAAGATAAACTGCCTATTGGCATTGAGAATTTTGAAGAAATTCGCACAGAAGGATTCTACTATGTGGATAAAACCTGCTTTATCAGGGATCTGCTGAATCATTGGGGAAAAGTAAATCTTTTCAGCCGTCCCCGCAGATTCGGAAAGTCCCTGAATATGAGTATGTTAAAATACTTCTTTGGTTATGGCTGCGACAGCAAACTGTTTGAGGGACTGGAGATTGCAAAAGAAACGGAGCTTTGTCAGCAGTATATGGGAAAATTCCCTGTCATTTCCATAAGCCTGAAGGATGCAGGCGCCGGAAATTATGAGACGGCCCGGGGGCTGCTATGTTCCGTTATTCGGAATGAAGCAATGCGTTTTTCCTTCCTGAAAGAAAGCGGACAACTTATGGAAGATGAAAAAATTCAATACCAGCGTCTTTTGTCCTGGGAAGGGCAGGAAGAAATGTATTTTTCCATGAACGATGAAACCTTCACCGGAAGCCTGCTCATGTTATGCCGGCTTTTATACAGGCATTTTGGTCAAAAGGTAATCCTTTTGATTGATGAATATGATGTTCCCCTTGATAAAGCACAGCAATTCGGCTACTACGACGAAATGATTCATTTGATCAGTAATCTGTTCAGTCAGGCTTTGAAAAGCAATGATTTCCTCCAGTTTGCCGTGCTGACGGGTTGCCTGAAAATTGCAAAAGAGAGCGTTTTTACCGGATTAAACAATATAAAAGTTTTTTCTATCGTGAATATTCGATTTGAAGACTATTTTGGTTTTTCTGACAGCGAAGTCAAAGAAATGTTAAGTTATTATGGTTTGAAAGACAAGTTCGATATTGTCAAAGAATGGTACGACGGCTACCGCTTCGGAATGTCAGATGTATACTGTCCATGGGATGTTATAAATTATGTCGATCTGCTGCTTTCGGAGCCGGACGCGCCGCCGAAAACATTTTGGCTGAATACCAGCGACAACGATATCATCCTAAACTTCATAAAAATGGCAAAACCTGGAACAAAACGAGAGTTGGAACAGCTGATCAAGGGTGAAAGCGTCGCAAAAAAGATAAACCTGGAACTGACATACCGTGACCTGTACAGCAATATTGATAACCTGTGGAGCGTTCTTTTCATGACCGGTTACCTGACCCAGGGCGGTACGGTGGATGAAAGAAAGCAGCTGCCGGGAGATACATTCCTGTTGACAATCCCTAGCCAGGAAATCCGAAAAATCTTCGTTGATCAGATTATGGAATGGTTCCAGACGCAGTCCCGAAAGGATACGTCGAAACTGGACGCTTTCTGCAGGGCATTTTTCGAAGGGAATGCGGAAGCTGTGGAAACACAGTTTAATGCCTACCTGGCTAAAACCATCAGCATCCGAGACACCAGCGTCCGGAAAAATAAAAAAGAAAATTTCTATCACGGCATTCTCTTAGGACTATTGGGATATCGGGAGGACTGGTACATGCGCTCCAATGCGGAGTCCGGAAATGGTTTCAGCGATATCCTCATAGAGATCGATGAGGATGAAACCGGCATAGTCATTGAAGTAAAATACCAGGACAGCGGAGATCTGGATAAGGGATGTCTGGAAGCCCTGGACCAGATAGACAGAATGGACTATGAGGCGCAGCTTCGGCAGGATGGAATGGAGCGTATACTGAAATATGGGATTTCGTGCAACAGAAAAAAATGTAAGGTAATGATGAGGAACTGAAATACACTTTCAAATGTTACAGATACTGATTTGCAGGCGGTTGTTTTCTATGGCTTCTTTCGAAAACAGCCGCCTGGCAGCTGATCCATCCAATCGTCTCATTACAAACTCATCACATAAACCTGGCAGGGATTCCGTTCATCCCACAGCGTGGGAAAGACCTCGAATTCCCGAAAACCCAGGCTCAGATAAAAGGCATTGGTTGCGTCATATTCCGGATATCTTCCCATCTGCACGGTCTTCACCTGCAGAAAGGAATAGCCCCTGGATACGGCGAAATTTTTTGCCGCTGTAAACAGTTTCGTTCCGATTCCCTTTCTGTGGCATTCCTTCAGCACGCCCATCACGGAAAGCTCCAGGGTATCCTTGCCCGTCTCTTTCAGGCAGAGGAAACCCACAGGCTTTTCACAGGCACCCATATGATGAAATGCGCCGAAGGTAACCTGGGTTGAAGCCTGGAGAATATACTCTTCTCTGGCCTCCTGAATGCCGAACCATTCGGGAATTGTCTCCAGAATGGCTCTGGCAATTGCCTGCTTTTCTGCTATATCATGAATCTGACTTATCCGATAAAGGGCCCTCATTCTATTTTCCCCGTAAATATCTCTACCCTACAGTTGTTCGTGTTTTTTATCAGCTGTATGGCTCCTCCCCGTGAAATTTTGTTCAGCGCGTTTCCCATAGAGGCGCATTCTTTTTGATGCCTATAAGCCAAAAGCAGAGGGGATTCAACTTCAGAGCTTACACATCCAGTTCCGCATCCACCGCATGATTATAGATAAAGGTCTTTCTGGGGGGGACTTCCGTGCCCATAAGCAGTTCCGTCACCTCGGAGGCCATTCTGGCGTCCTCGATCTCCACCAGTTTCATCCGTCGGGTCTCCGGATTCAGCGTGGTCTCCCAGAGCTGTTCCGCGTCCATCTCGCCAAGTCCCTTGTAACGCTGCAGGGTAAAGGGTGTTTTGTGGGTTTTTCGATATTTTTCCAACGCTTTATCATCATAGAGATACTGCTCCGCTCCCTTGGAGGGCATGGCTTTGTACAGGGGCGGCATGGCAATGTACACATGGCCTTCGAAGATCAGCTCCGGCATAAAGCGGTAAAACAGGGTCAGCAGCAAGGTGGAGATGTGGGCGCCGTCCACGTCCGCATCCGCCATGATGATGATCTTGTCGTAGCGCAGCTTTTTGATGTCGAAATCATTGCCGTAGCCCTCGGAAAAGCCGCATCCGAAAGCATTGATCATGGTCTTGATCTCCGCATTGGCCAACACCTTGTCGATGCTGGCCTTTTCCACATTCAGAATCTTGCCCCGGATGGGAAGGATGGCCTGGAACATGCGGTTTCTGGCCATCTTGGCGCTGCCTCCGGCGGAATCTCCCTCCACAATGAAGATCTCGCACTTGGCAGGGTCCCTGGATTCACAGTTGGCCAGTTTTCCGTTGGAATCAAAGGAGAATTTCTGCCTGGTCAGCATATTGGTCCTGGCCCGTTCCTCGGACTTGCGGATTTTAGCCGCCTTCTCCGCGCAGCCTATGATATTTTTCAGGGTTTCCAGGTTCCTGTCAAAGAAGCGGACGATCTCCTCTCCCGTTATCTTGGACACCACCTTGGCTGCGTCCTGATTGTCCAGTTTTGTTTTGGTCTGTCCCTCAAACCGTGGGTCAGGATGCTTGATGGACACCACTGCAGTCATGCCGTTCCGCACATCGGCTCCCGTAAAGTTGGCGTCCTTTTCCTTCAAAACACCGGTCTGCCTGGCGTAGGTGTTGATCACGTTGGTAAACATGGTCTTGAAGCCGGTAAGATGGGTTCCGCCCTCGGAATTATAGATATTGTTGCAGAAGCCCAGGACATTTTCGTGAAATTCGTTAATGTATTGGAAGGCAACCTCCACCGAAATTCCCTCGCTCTCTCCCTTGAAGTAGATGACCTCATGGACGGATTCCTGGGATTTGTTTATGTCTTTTACGAATCCGGTGATGCCGTCCGGCTCATGGAAGGTTACTGTCTCCGGCTCTTCTCTGCGCCTGTCCTCGAAAATAATTGTCAGGTTGGGGTTTAGGTAAGCCGTCTCATGAAGGCGGCTTTTTACATCATCCTCCTTGAACCGGGTTTTGTCGAAAATGGTGTCGTCCGGCAGGAAATTGATGGTGGTTCCGGTCTCCCTTGTCCTTCCTTTCACGGGCAGAAGTCCGTCTTCCAGAGGAATCACCGGATTGCCTCTTTCGTATTTGTCCTCATAAATAAAGCCACCGGTTTTGACCGTTACGGTCAATCTGGTGGAAAGGGCATTGACTACTGAAGAACCCACGCCGTGAAGACCTCCGCTGGTCTTGTATGCGGCATTGTCAAATTTTCCGCCTGCATGAAGAGTTGTAAACACCAGACGCTCCGCGCTGATGCCCTTTTCATGCATTCCCACCGGAATCCCCCGTCCGTTGTCCGTGACCGTGGCCGATCCGTCTGCCTCCAGAGTGACCCGGATCTGATCGCAGAATCCTGCCAGATGTTCGTCCACGGAATTGTCCACGATCTCGTAGATCAGGTGGTTCAGCCCCTTGGTGGAAACGCTTCCGATATACATGCCCGGACGTTTCCGCACGGCTTCCAGACCTTCCAGTACCGTGATACTGGAAGCATCGTAATTGTTGGTATTTGCCATTTTATTTCACCTGCCTGTTTTCAACTTCTTTCAGAACTGTATGCACGCCTCACACTTTAATCTTCCTGCAGCAGGCAAAGGCCAGCGCCCCCGGCCCGATATGGCAGGCCACGCTTAAGGAAAGGGCGTCGATATGGATGTCATATCCGGGAAACTGCGCCAGAATCTCCTCTTTATATGCCAATGCCGCCTCCAGGTTGGCTGTGTGGGCGATCTGCAGCCAGATATGCTTGTCTTCCGTCATGCCGCCGAAACGGGTCTCAATGTCGTTTTTCATGGCGTTGATCATGATGCTCTTGCCCTGGTTGGTGGTCCTGGCCTTGGCAAAGGCATCCAGCTTGTCCCCCTGGATCTGCAGCACGGGCTTTAAGCGCAGCATGGTGCCGATGGCTGCCGCGGCAGGTGTAATCCGTCCGCCTTTTTTCAGGTAATAGAGGGTGTCCAGCATGATGTAGATACTGCTGTTGAACTTATCCGCCTCAAGGAATTCCCTGATTTCCTTTGCATTCATTCCTTTTTCTGCCAGAAGCTTTGCATCCAGGCAGGACTGACGCTGGGTAACGGAAATCCGCTGATTATTTACCACCTGGACGCGTCCTCCGTATTCTTCCGCCAGAAGCATGGCGCTCTGACAGGAACCGGAAAGTCCGCTGCTCATGGGAATGTGGACGATCTCGTCATAATCCTTCAGCAGGCTGTCCCAAAGCTTCATCACCGACTCCGGCGAGGGCTGGCTGGTTCCGATGTTTGCCCCGGAGGACAGCTTTTCATAAAATTCCTCCTGGGTCAGATCGATATCCTCGTAAAAAGTTTCCTCATTGATCATAAATGGCATGGGCAGCACATGTACGCCAAGCTCCTTGCTTCCCGCCTGGGTGATACCGCTGTTGCTGTCCGTGACAATTGCTACATTTGGCATATCCTGTTTCCTCATTTCTGCATGTTCTGATGTTGGGGTCAAAAGGTATTTTTCTCCCATTTGCCTTATAAGATAGTCCGCCGCCGAGGCTTTGGAATCAATAAGAGAATACCCGCTTCGGCGCGGAAATCCGGTCTGTGTCATATCGTTCTGAAATCAACAGTTTCGGCCCGGCTCTTCTCAAGATGCCGTTTTAAAAGCGCGTTCTCCGGCGCCGCAAGTTCAGGATCTTCCCGCAGCAGCAAATCCACAGCATCGGAAGCCTGTCTCAGAACCTGTGCGTCCGCATATATGTCGCCCAGACGAAAGGAGAATTCTCCGCTTTGCCGGATACCAAGCAGCTCCCCCGGTCCCCGCAGTTTCAAATCTTCCGATGCGATAAAGAAACCGTCGTTTGATTTGTTCAATATCTGCAGACGCTCCATTGTTTCCTGCTTCTCATTCCCGCTTACAAATATACAGTAACTCTGGTGTTCGCCCCGTCCTACCCGGCCGCGCAGCTGATGAAGCTGGGCAAGCCCGAAACGCTCCGCATTCTCAACCATCATCACTGTGGCATTTGGCACATTTATTCCCACCTCAATCACTGTGGTGGAAACCAGTACGTCAATCCGACGGGCGGCAAATTCCTCCATAATTCTGTTTTTATCCCCGGAACGCAGCTTTCCATGGAGATAAGCTATATTGATGCCGGAAGGCAGCGCTATTTTCAGTTTTTCCGCGTAATCCACCACGTTTTCCATGGAAATTTCGTCGGAATCCTCCAAGTCTCCTTCGACTTTGGGACAGATGACATAGGCCTGGCGTCCCTTCTCCACTTCACCGGCAATAAACTGATACGCCTTGGGACGCCATGATGTATTGACCACACAGTTCTTTATGGGCAGACGGCCTGTTGGAAGCTCATCAATAACGGAAAGATGCAGATCTCCGTATAAAATGATGGCCAATGTCCTGGGTATGGGGGTGGCGCTCATCACCAGAATATGCGGGACATCCCCTTTTCCGGCCAATCGCTCCCTCTGTCTGACCCCGAAGCGATGCTGTTCGTCCGTAACAACCAGAGCCAGAGACTTGTATCGGACTTTTTCCTGGATCAGGGCGTGGGTGCCGATGACCAGGTTGGCCTCCCCAGATTCTATCCGCCTGCAGTTTTCCTTTTTTTCCGAAGCGCTCATGGACCCAGACAGGAATACCGGCCGGAATGCCAGATCGTACTGTTTCACATAGGCGCAGACAGTCTCGAAATGCTGCCTCGCCAACACTTCCGTAGGCGCCATCAAAGCCCCCTGATACCCGTTTTCTGCCGCCGTCAGCAGAGCAAGCAGCGCTACAATGGTTTTTCCTGAACCCACATCCCCTTGAACCAGACGGTTCATACAACTGTATCCCTGCAAGTCTTCTCTGATTTCCGCCCATACCCTTTTTTGCGCTTCTGTCAGCGCATACGGAAGCTGTTCCAGAAAACGAGCCGGTTCAGCCATTTCCGGCATAGGATGGCTGTTTGGCAGTCTTTCGCTGAATTCCTTATTTTTCCTCATATAGAATAAAAAAGCAAAAAATTCATCAAAGACAAGCCTGTCCCTGGCCTCTTTCAGAGCGCTTTCCTCCTCCGGAAAGTGGAGGTTCTCCAGAGCATTCCTGCCGGAGATCAGTCCGTTCTTCTCCAAAAAGGCACTGTCGTAATACTCCGGTTCAAATGTATAAAAAGAAAGCGCCTGACGGACGTACTTCTGCATTGCCTGATTGGTCAGCCCTTTCGTCAGCCCATAGCAGGGAAGCAGTCTGCCCGCCAGTCCCCGATACTCCTCCGGGGAAAATATCCTGGGCTGTTCCATCAGGGCATAATTTCCACGACTCAGCACCAAGCCTCTGAATATATAAAAAACCCCTTTTTTCAAGGTCTTTTTCAAAAAGGACATGTTGTAAAACGTCAAAAAAAGCCTTCCAGTGCTGTCCGATACAGTTACATTGAGAATATGAAGCCTGCCGGCCTTCTTCTCATTGGGAATTCCCGAAACAGCCGCCCGGACGGCGCACAGTTCTCCCGGCGCCGCCCGGCTGATCTCCACCGGTTCACCATAGCTTTCATAGCCCCTCGGATAAGAGGCAAGCAACTCTCCCACTGTCCGTATATTCAGCCTTCCGAAAAGCTTCTGTGTCTTTTCTCCAACACCTTTCAGCTCCTTTATGGAAGTATCTTTATCCATTAAAACTGTCTCTTTCCGCCTTATTCCACTGACATGATATAATAGTAGATTGGCTGTCCGCCATACTGCAGCTCAATATCACAGTCAGGATAGAGCTGTGATACCTGATCCCGGAAGGCCTCTGCAGTCTCCTCCGTCACATCCTTGCCGTAATAGATGCTGATAAGCTCGGATTCCTCCTTCATCATGCCGCTTACGGTAGTCCTGGCCACCTGGAGGATATCATTCCCTACGGCCAGAATTCCCCCATCGCCGATGCCCATATAATCGCCCTTTTTTATCTCTTTATCGTCTATAACCGTATCGCGAACCGCATAGGTTACTTCTCCGGTGCTGACGTTCGCGATTTCACTGATCATATTCGCTTCGTTTTCGTCTGCGCTCAGTTCCGGTACAAAATTGATCACTGCCGTGATTCCCTGGGGAATCGTCTTTGTGGGAATGACAAAAAGATCCTTTTCCGCCGTCAGTTCTGCAGCCTGATTGGCAGCCAGGATAATATTCTTGTTGTTCGGTAAGATGAATACAGTCCGGGCGTTTACCTTATCCACTGCATCCAGAATATCCGCAGTGCTGGGATTCATTGTCTGTCCGCCCTCAATGACATAATCCACCCCCAGGCTCCGGAAGATCTCATTTATTCCCTCCCCCACGGAAACGGCAATAAAACCGAAATCTTTCCGGGGCATTGCCGGAGCGGAATTTTCCGAAACGGAACCGTCGGCTGTCTTCGTCTCTTTCTGACTATTCATCTTAAACAGCTTTTCCTGGTGCTCCAGCCGCATATTGTCGATTTTCATGTTGGAAAGCGCGCCATACTTCAATGCCTTCTGGATAGCCAGCCCAGGATCATTGGTATGTACGTGCACTTTCACCACATCCTCGTCCGCAACACATACAATAGAATCGCCGATTGACTCAAGATACGCCTTAAAATCTATCTCTGCCTTGATATTAAATGCCTTGTTCAGGAGGATGATAAATTCCGTACAATAGCCGAATTTAATCTCAATATCCTGCTCCGCAGCCCCCACATTTCGAGAAGGAGTCTTTCCGCTTTCCACAGGAATGGAAAAATCAGTCTCTCTGCCCATAAAGGCGTCAAGAGCGCCTGCCATAACCTCCACAAGCCCCTGTCCTCCGGAATCCACCACACCGGCCTGCTTCAGAACAGGCAGCATTTCAGGTGTCTGGCTCAGCACATATCTGGCATGTTCCACCACATCCGCCAGAAATTCTCCCATATCCTCCGCGCCTTCCTCTGCCAGCGCTTTCGCCCGCTCGGCGCCTCCCCTGGCAACCGTGAGGA
Organism: uncultured Acetatifactor sp.; assembly: GCA_910586515.1. GTDB lineage: Bacteria > Bacillota > Clostridia > Lachnospirales > Lachnospiraceae > Acetatifactor. Next base: position 3,891 of record CAJUGL010000020.1, on the reverse strand, counting down.
TAGTGCCCTCCTTTGGCTTCATCACTGCCTTGTAAGCCGTCTCCACAGCTTTCTCAAAAGCTTCCACAAGAACAGAGACGGTAAGAATCTCCTCATTCTTTATCCGCTTCGTGAAACCGCGCAGTAATTGGGAAAGGATGACGCCTGAATTTCCCCTTGCTCCCCGCAGAGAGCCTCCGGACACCGCTTTGCACAGCCCCTCCATATCCGGATTCTCTCCCAGGGAAGCCACTTCTTTCGCCGCAGACATAATGGTCATGGTCATATTTGTGCCCGTATCGCCGTCAGGAACGGGAAAAACGTTCAGTTCATTGATCCATTCTTTTTTGCTTTCCAGATTCTTTGCCCCGGCTAAGAACATCTTTGAAAGCATCTTAGCATCAATTTGTTGTAAACTCACGCTACAGTCCTCCTTAATCAATCACTCTGACACCATCTACATAAATGTTGATTTTTTCGATTTGAATTCCGGTAAACTCTTCTACCTTGTATTTCACGTTGCTGATCAGATTCTCCGTGACAGCCAATATGCTGACACCATAAGCAACTATGACGTGAAAATCAAGGATCAGTTTGTTCTGACTGAGCGTTACACTGATGCCCCTGGTAATGCTGTCCTTACGCAAAAGCTTCACCAGGCCGTCCTTTACGCTGACACCTGCCATGCCCACAATGCCGAAACACTCTACGGCCACGCTTCCCGCATACTGGGCAATCACTTCATTGTGAACGACAATCCTTCCCATATGGGTATTCATAGAAGAACCTCTCATCTCAACCCTTCCTTTCGCGTTTCAATTCGGGCTCGAAGCCCTGACACAGACATATATTATTTATTTTAACAGCTTTCCCAGAAAAAGGGAATATTAAAATAAAAATTAAAAAAAGATTTTTTATACTTGATTTTTCCATAAATTTCTGGTAATATACTACTGTTGTGAATAAAATCTGAGCGTAAGAACACGCTTTATGTCGAGGAGGTGTCAACATGGCTAAATGTGATATTTGTGGAAAAGGCGTTCAGTTCGGTCATAATGTAAGCCATTCTAATAGAAAGACCAACGCAATGTGGAAAGCGAATGTCAAGAGAGTAAAATGCAAGCTCAACGGCGGCGCTAAGAGAATGCATGTCTGCACCAGCTGTCTGCGGTCAGGCAAAGTAGAAAGGGCTTAATGAGCCGTAACGTTCAGCCGCAGGATTCTGAAAAAGGAGAACAGTTTCTCTTCTGCTCACAGAAGAACACAGGACTGATTTCCCGGTAAAAATGGAACGAAAAAGGGGCAGGTTTCTCCTGCTCCTTTTTTTGCGCAGGCCCGTGCAATGCAAGTTTGCCGCTAAAGCGACACACGGGCCGCGCGGCGAGTAGGGATAAAGTCCCCCTGCTCGATTCTGTCCGTTTTTCCGTCACTGCGCGTTCAGTCGCAGCAGATGCAATGATAACCCAGGAACAGCAGCAGGGCAATGATAATCAGGCCCAACAGTCTGCTGCGGGTAATCAACATGATCAGCATCCCGATTGCGATAAAAAATGCGATAAATCCGATAATTTTCTTTAACTTCATGATATCCCCGCCACGACAATTCCCTCACGAATACACCATGGCGCCCAAGGCTTTATTCCCTTAATTATATGCAGTGCCGGGGATAAAATATCAGTCTTCCTGCTCCGTTTCTTCGGAAGTCCCATGAAAAGCGATATCCACCACTTCCGCGTCGGATATTTCCTCTTTCTCTCCTGCCTCCTTTTTTTCGGCCTTATCTTTTGGTTTGGTAAACCGCTCAATCATATCCGGAATCATGTCCAGAACCTTCGTGACGGCATCCTGATTCTTGATGTTCACCAGCTTGACGGCGCCGTCCCGAATAACCAGCACAGCGCTGGGGGTCATCTTCCCGCCCAGGCCGCCGGCGCCGGAGGCGGAATTCTTCGTCCCGTTGCTGCCTGCTCCGGCTCCCACGCCAAAAGACACATCCACCAGGGGCAGAATAATCGTATCGCCGATTGTAGTCGCCTCTCCCACCACTGTCTTAGTGGACAATACGGTATCCATGCCCTTCAGCAGGGATTCCACAACACCCTGAAACTGATTTTCTTTCTCTGCCATTTTTCCTCCATTCCAAAGCGATCACAGTCAGGCAGCAGACTTTTCTCTTTTCCCCAGCCTTTTCCATACTCTTCTGAGCCGTCTGTCCCGGGCAAGAGCCAGTCCGTTCACCGCCAGAACCCACAGTGCAAAGCGGCCTTTTACGTCAAACTGCGCCCGCAGAACCCTGTGCTCAAAATCCGGCGTCACCTGCAGTCCTGTGCCCAATATCGGCAGAAACATGCAGTAAACCCCGTAGGCATAGCCTGTAATGTCCGGCTCACCCGTTCCGAAGAGAACTTCCGCCTTCATCCGTCTGGGCCGCAGTATTCTCAGCATTTTTCCCAGACGTAACCTTATATGAAGCAGAAGCTGCCTTGTCTCCTCTTCCTGCAAAAGCTCCGCATTATATACTATAGTGTCCCAAATCTCCTTTATTTTATCATATATCCCGAAAATTGTGTACTTTATCTTCTGAAATTTAAGGAAAATCTTTCCTTCGGGCTGCTCCCGGTCCTTCCCCCGTTCCTCCTTACCCTGGCTCCTCTCCTCCCCGTAAGCTGCTGAAGGTTCTCCGTCAGCCTGGGCCTGTTCCTCTGCGCCTTCCCTGGAAACGTTGATTTCCTGCTCCCGGGAGACCGCCGTTTCGGGTTTGTTCTTGGGTTTAGTCTTGGTTTTGGGCGGGGATTTTTTTTTCGTCCGGGACGCGGAATTCTCCTCTCCTTTTTCGGAGGAAATTTTTCCGGAAAACAGAGTAAAACAAAACAGCTTTACGGTAATCCGTCCCGGCTCAGGATACTGCCATTTTATCCGCAGCGCACCGGCCAGCCAGCCGGCCTTTGCGTTGATTCTCAGCCCCTCGTCATCCCTTGCCCCCCGGACATGGTAAGAGATCGGATAAAACAGAACCAAAAGAATCACGATTACCGCCGCTCCAAGCAATACCAGAGCAGAGACGCCGAGTATGGTCAATATCCGCAAACATATGTCTAGCATCGCATGTACTCCTTTAACGCACAATCCCCTCTTTCCCGCAGGCAGTCCATGGTCATCTCTTTTACCAAAAGTACAGCCTCCTCCCAGCTGGCGGCAATCCCCACCACATAAAGGGAAAAGTAATCGTGAAAACGTCTGGAAAGCTGCTTTGCAGCGTATATTTCCAGCTGTTCGGACGGATTACGGGAAATCGCAATCACAAATACACCTGAAAAACGGGGATTTTTCTCCAGTTTTTTCTTTATTCTATCCAGTTTTTTCCTCTTAATGCCCTCTCCCAGATATAATTCCGGGTGATATGCGATTTTAAGAACCATGCAGAAATCCCTTTACCTAACACAGCCGAAAATACTAATAGTACTTCCGGCTGCCCCATAAATTGCTTCTTTTCAGTTCCAGATATTCGTCATACGCTCTTTCCAAAATCTGTTTTTCGTTTGAGAATTTCAACAGATGGTATGCCTCGTGGTATTTATAGAAACCTGAATCCAAAAAAAACTCTTCTTTTTGTGGTTTGCTGTAATAGCTGTCGGCCATCATCAGATACCAATGGACTTCCTTTTCCACCACATCCTCCGGTACATTGAAGGTGTACTCGCTCTTTCCGACATACTTAATGATGGTAGCCTTCGCTCCCGATTCCTCCAGCACCTCCCGCAGGGCGGTTTCCTTAAATTCCTCGCCCTCCTCAACCGTGCCTTTTGGCAAAACCCATCCCTCGTATTTGTTTTTGTAATTCTTATACAGAAGAAGGATTTTTCCACGAAAAATTACCACACCACCACAGCTTGTTGCTTCCAGCATTGCAAT
>CAJUGL010000019.1:26760-55820 GCA_910586515.1 uncultured Acetatifactor sp. | reverse complement strand
CGGATGCCTGGGTCAGGCCGCGGATCTGCTTGCGCATCTTCTCGGAGATGGCCAGTCCTGCCGCATCGTCAGCCGCGCGGTTAATCTTGTAGCCGGAAGACAGCTTCTCGGTGGCTTTCGCCTGTGTCTTCGTGGTGATGCCCAACATTCTGTTGGAGTTCATAGCCGTTAAGTTGTGCTGTACTACCATAGTATATTCCTCCTTGAATTGGATTGTATGCCTCTTCCCTGAGGCTGTCAGGCTCACTTCCCGCCCGGGTCGCACGCCCGGGGTTCCGTCAGCCAGCTGCCGGGACTCTTCCGGCAATCGTGCGAATCGCCGGGTATCCCTGTACGAGAAATCCGGGGGAGGCATAGCTGCCCCCCCGGATTTGCTCCGACTAATTATTATATCGGACAGTTTCCCATATACTTTAGCGTGTACGCGTCATCGCCCGTTCATTTTATCCTATGGCTCTATGAGCCATACATGAATCGCCCTCACCTGATTGCCGCCACGGACAATTTTATAGCTCTCTCCAGAATCACCTGATTCAGGCTGCCGTCCATCTGTTTTTCTTCCGCCGCAACCTCGTCATCTCAACTGTGCTAAAATTGGGGTTTCGTTCATGGCTACCGCCTATGGCTGGTTACTAGTACCCCGATGCATAAATCCTTGAGCAATCAGCACTCGCTGTCCACCCCAGTACTGCGTTGTCGTCAGTCGACGATGCCCCCGCATCGCCTCCTTCCTCCGCCTTGTCCTGGTGCGGACAGCGAGCACTGATTACGCGGGAATTCATGCACCGATGTACTAGAGACTCTGCTTTGTTTTTCCTAACCATACCATCCCGTGTATCACACATAGACTTTGCCGTCATCAGAAGCCAGTCCCGACTTTCTAACGGAAGTCTGCTTGCTTTATGAATGAATTTACGGTGATACGTATAGCACGTGTTATGCCATACCGCTTCTCCCTCCGATATTTCTGCCATTCACGCGGCTGACGATTTTCCTTCCTTAGGGCATCTGCTATGGTATCGATGGCTGCGGCGGCATTGACATCGTTATCGCCGTGTACCGTGCGATATTAACCAATATAAGGACACTAATCCATCTTTCACACCACTCCAAGCAATAAATTTCAGAAAACCGTGCCCAGGCTACCCACCTGCTCCTTTATCCTGCGCCCTGCCGAAACGTACAGCCACCGCCGGCTTTGGCGGGAAACGCAAAAATGCCGCATCCACACTTATCGCATGGATACGGCATTTCATCATCAACAATATGATAGGGCGCTTTCCCTTTACTGAAGCAAGGACATTACGCCGGAAGTAGCCTGGTTGGCCTGAGCCAGCATAGCCTGGCCTGCCTGAGCCAGAATCTGGTTGTTGGAATACTCGACCATCTGGGTCGCCATATCCGTGTCGCGGATGGACGCTTCTGCGGAAGTGGTATTCTCAACGATATTGTCCAGGTTGGCGATGGTGTGCTCCAGACGGTTCTGGATGGCACCCAGGGACGCTCTCTGGTTGGATACTCTCTGAAGGGCATCTGCGATGGTATCGATGGCTGCGGTGGCATTGTCATCGTTGTCGCCGTTTACCTTGAGCCCGTTCAGACCTAATCCCCTTGCGCTGAGCTGGGAGATATTCATGTAAATCTTGTTATCATCACTGGAGTCTGCGCCTACGTGCAAGCTCAGGTCGATGGGGCTGTTCAGGTCTGCGAAGGTTTCTGCTTTGAGATACAAATTGGTACCATCCAGATAAGTAGTAACCGCTCTGATATGCTCACCATAAGCAGCTTTTAAAGCAGATGTGAGTTCGCTCATGCTACTAAATGCTTTATAATCACCCTTCCCCTCAATTTCCTTTATGGCATCTTTTACACTGATATCCGATGCACTATCAACAAGAATGTAAGTAGTATTACCAACAGGCCCTACGCTCTTACCTTTAAACTCAGCAGGCGCTGTCAGTGCAGGGTTATTATCCACATCACTAACCTTAAGTCCTATTGTACCCGTATCACTATCAAATGCCGTAGCACCTGTTGCACCAGTAAGATCGTCTATCCCATCTTTCGCATCCGTATAAGTCAACAACCCAGCCGACCCATTCGCATTGGTTCCCCTCAGCAGATGCGTCTCATTGAACTTGGTGGTCGTAGACACCCTGTCAATCTCCGCTACCAGCTGATCAACCTCATTCTGAACCGCATCTCTGTCGGTCTTGGACAGGGTTCCGTTGGCAGCCTTTACAGACAGCTCTGTCAGCCTCTGCACCATGTCATGCACCTCGTTCAGGGCGCCGTCTGCGGTCTGAACCGCGCTGATGCCGTCCTGGGCGTTCAGGGATGCCTGGGTAAGACCGCGAATCTGCTTGCGCATCTTCTCACTGATGGCAAGGCCTGCCGCATCGTCAGCCGCACGGTTGATCTTGTAGCCGGATGACAGCTTCTCTGTAGCCTTCGCCTGAGAAGCGGTGGTTAAACCCAACATTCTGTTGGAATTCATTGCCGTAAGATTGTGTTTTACTATCATTCCCATAGTTCTATTCCTCCTTGAATAACTACCGCCCCGCGAGCGGCTCGCCTCTTGCTTATTATTGAATCAGCTTATCACTGATGCTTCCATGGTAAATATATCGGCTCTTCCTCCCGAATAATTTAGACTAAGCATAAATTTTTATCCTGTTTTTCTTTTGCCCTGAGAATCCCCCCTGCACAGCCGCCTATCCTCTGCCTCCTTCACTTCTGCGCGTCACCGCCCTCATGAAGAACCTGTTCCCTGCAGGCTTCATGGCAGATCAATCGAGTAGGGGCGGTTTTATCCCTGCTCGCCGCGCAGCCCATACGCCGCTTCAGCGGCAAACTTCCAGGTGCGAGAAGCCGCACTTTGTACACAGGCCTGCGCATAAAACAAAAAGAGCCGCCGCCTCCACACAAACGCAGCCGCTCTTTTAATGTTTTCTTCGATTTGAGGTCTTTTTCATTTCTTGCTGTCCAGAAACTGGGGCGGCACTACTGCGGATTGATTCATCGTCTTGTAATACCCGATAGCAGCCCGGGAACTCTTCCGTCCTATCCGTATATTTTCCTTCTCTTTACGGAAGTAGTCCTCCACCAGCTTTTTATTTCGGGCTTCCTGTGCCTGAATCCGCACTCCGACATCTGTAACTTCCGTTACCAGCGCTTTCAGCGTTCTGATCTGTACAGTATATTTCTCCCGATTGCCTTCCAATTGCTCTGCCACCTTAGCATAGAGCTTCTCGAAACCGCTGTCCAAAGCAGTCAATTTGTCAATCAGCCTGCCCTTTTCCTCCACATACTCATCGAAACGCTCAATTTCAACATTCTCAGACCGAAAAACTTCCTGTTGACGAAGATTATATTTCTCTATCTCAGCCATGACCTGCAGCTTTTTTCTCAGGCTTTCCTCCAGGAGAGCAAGATAATTCTCCGTCATGTGCTCTGATCCCTGCCTTTCTTCATGACTTCTTTCCAGGTATCCCGCATAGTGCGCAGATGCCCGTTAATCTCCTCCAGAATTTCCTTATCTTTCTTTAGATTAGCCTCTATCAACCGTTGACTCAAATACGTATAAATCCGCTCAAAATGCTCTGCCACCGGATACTTCATATCCAGCGTCTGACGCAGATAATCAATGATGCGTTCTACTTTCCGTATATTTGTATGTGACTTTTCGATGTCCTTCTCTTCTATGGCTGAGATGGCTATATTACAGAATTTGATTGCGCCTTCATAAAGCATCAAAGTCAGCTCCGCAGGAGAAGCAGTCAGGATTTTACTGTTATTATACTGTCCGTATGCGTTGGGTAATGCCATATTGCACCTCGTCTTTCATCATTTCCGCTGCCGAGCGCCGTCAATATCCAAAGCTGTCATCGTTTTCCCGGCAGGACAATTATCCTCCCGGGAAACATTATATTTGATTGAAAGCCAATTCTACCTGAAAGCCTTCCTATGATCAGCCGCCCAGCAGTGATGTTACAGCGCTGGCATTGTTCTGCATTTTAGCCAGAGCCGTTTCCATTGCTGCAAATTTAGCATACCACTTATCTTCGTAATCTGCAAGCTTCTTTTCCAATTCTTTGATTTTCGTGGTATAGTCATCATACTCCTTCTGCATTTTCTTGTCGTCGTAGACAGTCATTGCAGAACTATACCCTTCCTTACTTCTCATCAGCTCAAACATCCTGCCGTACATCTTCTGAGAAAGCTGGGTGAAGAAAGATACCACCGTCTCCGGATCATTGGAAATCATGGATTTCAGCTTGTCGGCATTGCCGGAAGTATTCTCATCGTCCGGATCACCGTCAATATGATAAGCATTCCTCTCATTGTCCACAGCATCGAAGTAGTTCAGCGTACCTATGCCAAAACTGGAAAGATACATCTTCTTGCCGTCTACATCCACACCGTCCATCATGAGCATCTTCATCTCATTGGCGAAAGTTCCCAGAACACTGTCCTTGCGGAGAATGGAATCCTTGATTTTACTCTCCCACTCCTCAATGGCGCTGTCGGACATGGCATCCTTCTCCTCGTCCGTCAGGGGTTCATAACCTTTGGCGGAATCCGCATTGTACAGCTTATCCATCTTGTTGATCAGTTCATTATACTCCTTCAGGAACCCCTTAATCATGTCATAGATTCCGTCGGTGTCGTCTTCCGTGGTAATGGTAACAGGATTACCGTTCGTAGTTGCGCTGACGGTGAAGGTCAGACCATTGACTTGCAGGCTGTTCTTGTCAGAAGTGTATTCCATTCCGTTCAGCGTAATCTTGGCATCCTCTCCGCTGGTCTTTTTGGCTCCGCTGGAAGAGTTCTGAAGTTCCCTCCAAGCGTCCAGAGCATCCTCTATTTCCTTCTCTACCGCCTGCTTTACTTCATCCAGCACGTCTTGAGTAAGCCCGACCGGTTTGCCGTCTCCGTCCAAGTCTACTTTTCCGGAAGCATCCTTCGCAAAATTACCTTCGATTTCGGTTATCTTACTCTGGTTATCCGTCCATTTCTTCAGCGCTTCCGCTGTGGCCTTGCCGGCTTCAGGGTCTGGATTCGTACCGCTTAAAGCATCCGCAATCACGTCATTGACTGCCTTATCTATGGTCGCCCAATCCGCATCCGTCAGATCGCTGTACTTCAAATCAGGATCGCCCAGCTTTATACTGCTGCCGCTGTTCTTCAGCTTCTCGTTAATCTTGTTAATGTCCCCTTCTTCAAAGGAATCCAATATCTTTCCCCGATCCCCGAGACATTTAGTCCAGTCAGAGACAAGACTGTTCAATTTGCTCTTCTGACGATTTTCGACGGTTTTGTCTTTGTTCGCCACCATGGCGTCATATTTTTCCTTCAGCCCATCCGTATAACTCAGCTTCAGCGCGTCCAAAGCCTTAACGCCGTCTATATTTTTAGCTACAATAGAGAAATCATTCTTCGTGCCGGAAGACTTGGAAGCAATATGAATCCTTCCGTTCGTCTCGTCAAAGTTCGCAGTCAGTCCTGCGCTCTTCATTGCATTGACAAAGCTGTTGATGGTCGTTTCACCGTTCAGAGAGATATCTTTCGTCCCCTCGCTGGTGGTCACCTGGATGACTCCGCTCCCGTCGAACCCGAGATCGCTGAGCTTGGTTGAGCCGGTAATGTCTTCACCTGAAACAGTCTTGCCGTTGGCATCTCCGACTTTCCCGCCGGTCAGATATCCGGACTTTGCCAGATTCAGCACTTCCAGGCTCTGCACGCTGTTCATTGCTCCCTCACCGGTGATAACGGAAACCACGCTGCTGTTGGACACCTTGGTAACCTTCTTCAGATATGAACTCTCGTAACGCATATTGCTGAGAGATTTATTGTACAGATTCACGATCTGCTTGTTCAGATCTTTCCACGCATCCTGCTTATACTTCAATGACTTCTGCGCCTTTACGGCTTTTGTTACCTTTGTCTTTTTGGCCTCTACCATCTGGGCAATGATACTTTCCGTATCCATGCCGGACATCAGGCCGCTTAATCTCATGGGCATATTCCATCCATCCTTTCTGCATTCTGTCTTAACTTCGGAACTGGCTGTCCCCCTGTCTGCCGGCAGTGCCCCGGCAGCTTTCTTCCCTGAGCCTGTGTAAAGCCGCCCGGACTGCATCAGTCATTGGGTTTCAGCTCACTGCCCCCGCGGAATCAGCATCTCCTGCCGCTCACATTCTCTCGTCAATCAGGATACCGGCCATCTCCCACACCCTGGCAATCATATCCAGCGTCTTCTCGGGAGGAAGCTCCTTGATGACCTCCTTAGTGCTTTTATCCACGATCTTGATGGTGACACGGTTAGTGTCATCATGGAAACCGAATACGGCCTCGGAATTGGACATCTTCCTGTTCAGTGTCTCCACGGCCTTGCGGACCTTCTCGTGATAGGCCTGCTGGTCCTGTCCCTGCTCACCGTTATTGGACTGTCCCTTCTCCCTTGCGTTCTCCACCACGCTTGTGGTTTTGTCAACGTACTCTACAGCCGCCGTATTGCTGGCGCTGCTGTTCTCCGGCTTCTCCGACTGCACGGGAGCCTGTGGCTTCTGCACTACACTTCCCTGTGCCTGGAATGTCATTACACTTGAAATAGGTTCAATTGCCACGTTCCACACCTCCTTGTATGTTCGTATGCGCACATCAAAAGCATCCTGCTTCTTGATATTCCTTTGCGTCTATTTGTTTTATCGGAAGTTTTTCGAAAAAAATTAACCGGAATGGCCTAAAAATTGGTTTCATTCCGGTTACGGTTCGTTACATTATCCCCAGATTCCGCAGCGCTTCCACTCCGTCCGCGTTCACGGCCTCTTTATTGGCCTCCTGAATCTGCATATACACTTCCTTGCGGTATATGGGTACATCCTTGGGCGCAGTAATGCCGATCTTGACCTGATCGCCCTTTACTTCCAGGACCGTTATCTCCACATTGTTGCTGATGATGATCGCTTCATTCTTCTTCCTCGACAATGCCAGCATGTTATGCACCCGCCTTTCCTTTTGCCGCCTGCAGGATCTCGTAGACCGGAAATTTCACGGGATAGCTGCTGCTCTCCAGAATCAGCTGGCAGCCTCTGTACTCATCGGTATTGATAATAAACGGCCCCTGCAGATTTACACTCATGCGGGTCAGGTCCCCGGGAATGGACACGGTTACCAGCACCAGCAGATTCTCCGGCGTGATCCTGCCGGCCCCCGCCAGCAGCTCATCGTCAACCTCAGGGTCATAGTCCGGTTTCACGTCCAGAGGATTCATCACCGGCATGGCAAAACCTGGTTCGTCCAATGACTGAAGAAAGCGTATGCCTGCCTTTGTCCCCCGCTCCTCGTCATGGAGCAGGGCAAAGCGTTTCAACTCAGGAAAACCAATGATTCCATCCTGAAAAGTAATGATTTTTTCCTCTGAGATTTCTATTTCCCCAAATATTTTTGTGTTTATTTTCATTCATCCTACTCCTTAACACAGCAGAGTTCTTCCTGATCAACACGGAACTTAAATAAAGTTCAGCAAAGTGGTCTGCATTACTTTTCCCGCCGCCATCAGCGCAGCGTCATAGGTCAGTTCCGCCGCTTCAAGCTCGATGGCCACTTCCGTAATGTCTATATCCTCGTTGTTGCTCTTCAGGGTATCAAAAGTCGTCTTCTGGTTCTGTGTGCGGTTCTTCACCAGTTCCAGCTTGCTGCTTCTGGACCCTGTGTTGGTAACGCAGAGGGTTGCCTTGCCCAGATAATCCTTGAAGGCCGTAATGCCATGCTCAAAAAGTTTCTGTTCCTTTTCCTTGGCCAGTGTAAGCGCCTTTTTCACGGCATCCAGCTGCTTGCCTACAGTATCCAGTCTGGTATCTCCTCCGGGAAGGGAATCTCTGATTTTCTCCAGTTCCACCTGAAGATTCTCCAGATCCAGCACTTCCTGCATGGCGTTGGCAATGTCGTCCACCTCTCTGCCTATACCGTGCTGGAAACATTCGTCCGCCGTGGAGTTTATTCTGATGGTCTGGTTATAGCCTACATCATATTCAATCGACTGACGCTCAGCCCCCTCTGTCAGGTAAGTATCATTATAGATTACATCTTTTTTGTTTCCGGCAGCATCCGTCTCCTGGGTCTTGCAATAGAAATAATGCTCGGGACGCAGATCTCCCTTTTTCCAGTTTTCCTTGTCATAAGTAACCCGGATTTCCGCCTCGTTCTTGGTGGCTGTAGTATCGCTGTCCTTGGTAGCCATAAGTTCCTTGTACCGATTCTCCCCCAGCAGCAGCTCACCGGTCTCAGGAACATAGATAACACTGTCCGGATCCTTCGCTGCTTCGGCATAAGGATTATCGTAAGAGTGCATAGTCTTCACTATGCCCCCCGCACTATCCCATGTTTGCTCATTTCCATTCGCATCGTAGAATTTTATCTGCGGATTCCCCTTGTCCGAACAGTCACCGTAGGCCAGACGGATCCGGTGAACCTCCACTGACGATATATCATCTTCCGTTATGTCATGCGCCCCATCCGCATAATTGCCGGAATTAACATCCAGAAGCTTTTTGGTGTCTACCTTTGTCACAGAGTCAATTGCGCTCTTATCCAGCTGCTCCGTTATGGTATAGTTCTGCTCCTTGGCGCTCAGAAAACTCAGCGGCGTATCCGTGCGATATCCCGTAAACACATATCTTCCGGCATAATCCGCGTCTCCGGTAGCATAAACGGACTCTCCCAGATTCCGCATTTCTTCCAGGAGAATCTGGCGTTCGTTAGTAGTCATGTAGCTGTTTACCGCCTTATCACAGCGAGATCCCATATTCGTAATGATGCCGGCCAGCACAGACAGGGCGTCTTCCGTCACCTTGAGCCAGCTTTCCGCATCGGGAATATTCTTCGTGTAATACTGTGTAATCTCCGTCACATTGCTCCGAAGGCGTAGCGCACGGATAGCCACCACCGGATCGTCTGACGGCCTGTTGATTTTCTTCTGACTGGACATCTGGGTGCTCAATCTGTCCCGGTACATCTTGTTGGTATTGATATTTGACAGGTTGTTGCGCTGCATAATTCTATTTGTTATTCTCATCGAAATCTCCTTTTCGCCGAACCGCTGCGCGGCATGGGCGCACTCTCTTATACGCCGGTCTGCAGAATCAGTCTGTCATAGATCTCCGTCAGCGTCTGAATCATTTTTGAAGCCAGATTATAACCGTTCTGAAACCGAACCAGATTCACCGCTTCTTCATCCTCGTCCACGCCGGAGATGGAAATTCTGCGGCTTTCAATATTGTAGGCAATATCCTTGTAACTCTGGTAAAAGATCTCCGCCCGCTCCATGTTCAGAGCCACATCCCCCAGAATACACTGCAGGAACTCGGAAGCAGAACTGCCCCGGAAGCTCATTTTGCTCTTGTCCGTGCCCAGGTCCTTCAGCTCGCTGATCAAATCATTCTGCTCCACGCCGTCTCCCGGCTTCTTTTTGTTGGCAAGGCGATCCGGGTCATTCTCTATCGTCCCGGAAATATTCAGGTTCTTGGCCGTCATCAGATAGTAGCTGTCGCCGCCGGTGACGTTTTTGCCCACGGATACCTTCAGCTTGGCAGCTTCCTCAATTTCCGCGGTTGTCATCCCCAGCCCATATTCAGCATTCGCTTTTGTCAGTTTCGCGATCCTGTTATTATACGCATCTATGGATTCCGCGTCATACCGGTAATCATTCAGCGCCTCAATACACGCAGCTTTCGCCTTATCCTTATCCGCCTGAGTCTGGGGAGGATTTGGTATTCCCATTAACTTCAGGGCTTCATCCATCCTGGTGACATACTCCTCAGGTGTCTCGTTCACATAATTGTTAAAAAGATACTGTCCGTCTTCCACCGCCATATCGGCTGCAAAAAGATCGATTCCCGGCACATCCCCCGAGTATCCGCTCCTCAGGATATCATTGAACTTCTGGGAAAAAGTCCTCACCCACTCGTTCATCTGCGCCATGTAGTAGGGTACGCCCTGATAGGAGATATTGGTTCCGATGGTGGCGGTTTTCCCTACTCTGTCGTTGGTCAGCGCGGAGTCGTTGAGACCGCCGTCAGATTTGGATGCCGACAGGGTAAATGTATAGGAGTAAACCGGCTCACCTGCCGCATCATAGCTCACGCTGTATTCCCAGGAATCGTAATAAAATTCACGATTTCCCAGATTGATGACGCCGCCGTTCTCGGAAAGATTACACTTGTTCAGATCCGTCAGGTAATGCCTTCCCACTTCCACGGTAACCGTGTCATGGGTAACCTTGACGGGATTTCCCGCAGCATCCTTTTCATCTATTTCCACTCTGCCGGTATCCGTGATCTTACCGGTAAAGTACTCGCTGTTATTGCCGTCCCGTAAATCCACCAGCCCTTTCAGCGCGCCGCCCATGGCGGCATTGTGAAGGTTGAATTTGGACCCGTTCACCCAGTATACATCATACAATCCGTCCACATCCGTCTGGTTTACCTTCTGGTCCGTGGTCCTGGCTACACATTCCAGGCGGTTGTACTCATCTCCGTCCACCAGCACCTGCCCGCCGGCAATCTTCAGGATAAAGCGGTTGCCTCCGGTCTCCCGATTGGGATTGTTCGGATCCGCGACAGGCATCTCCTGAGTCTCCACGTCCACAATCTCGGAAAGGCGGTCAATGAGCAGATCTCTCCTGTCCCGCAGCTCGTTGGCCTTCATGGACCCCCGCATCTCTATGGTATTGATCTGTTTGTTCAGCGTAGCGATCTCTCCGGCCAGGGAATTGATTTCGTCCACCTTAGCCTTGATCTCCTGATTTACGTCTTTCTGCACCTTCTGCAGATTCCCCGCCACACCGTTAAAATACTGGGCCAGCGCATCCGCATAGCCGATAAACTGCTTCTTGGCGGCCGTATCGTTCGGATTGTCCATCAGCGTCTGCAGGCCGTTGAGCATCATCTGGTCAAAGACAGTCTTGAATCCCGCGTTCTGACCATTGTCGTCAAAGTAGGACTCCACCTGCTCCATGTAGTACTGCTTCTGATCATACTCCCCCACCTTGGCGTTATTCACCCAGTAGCGGGAATCATAAAACTGATCCCGGATACGCTCAATGGTCAGCGTCTCCACGCCCGCGCCCGCACAGCCGTAAGTCTGAAATACCCGAATGGCATTGGCGGCCTGCTGGGTCACCTGCTGCCTGCTGTAGCCCTCCGTCTGCACATTGGCTATATTGTTGGACGTTGTATTCAGCGCAGCATTGCTGGCCAGTAACCCTGTATATGCTATATTTAAGCCGAAAAATTGTGATGGCATAGGATTCTCCTTATTCTGTATTCCGCAGCGCTCTCCCGGACGAGTCTTTTCCGAACACGCCTCCCCCGCGGAAGCCGTCCTCCAAACTGCGCCGGTCCGCGGAAGAGCGCTGCCCTTTTATGTTCAATCCGTTTCCCGGATCATTTCAGTTCTTTATACCCCCAGCGTGTTGAGCACATGCTCCAGCATCTGGTCAATGACATTGATATAACGGCTGGAAGCATTGTATGCATTCTGGAATCTGATCATGTTGGACATCTCCTCGTCCGAGGAAACGCCCACCACCTGCTCTCTGGCGGCATAGATGGAATCTACCGTGTTTTCCTGGTTGGTGTAGACGCTTCTGAACGCATAGCCCGAATTGGCCACCTGCGCCACCAGGTCGTCGTAATAGTCCACAAAGGAAGTGGGCTTCTTCACATTAGGATTCAGCGTGTAGGCTTCCTCCGTAAACGCGTCTCTCAAGGCCTCCACAGTGGCCTTGTCTTCCGAGCCGTCCGCCAGCCTGAATCCCAGCATGGAAGGCTTCTGCACCAGCTCGTCGTCCACCTGGAGATTCTTAATGCTGTAAAGACTCTCCGGCTCCGCCTCCGGATTGGCGGTATTTTCTTCATTATAAATCCAGACTTCCGTGCCCTTCGGAACAAGAGGATTACCGTTCTCATCCAGCAGAACATTCCCATCCGCATCCCGCATGTCATCCGTCAGCGTCACCTTTCGGTAACCGTCGGAACCTTTCTTGCCGAACATCTGAATCGGGCTTCCGTCGTCCCTGCGCATATAGCCGTCAGATTCGGCCAGGCAATACTGAACTTTCTGGGTTACCGTCTGACCGTTTACCTGTATCTGCTGATAGCCGGTCTGTACCCCTGCCGCCGCGGCCAGAATCTCGTTCACTTTCACTGCCACATTATGAATCAGCTGATCGAACTCTGCCTGCATATTCATGATAATGGACTGAGATACGCCTTCGTAAGTTTCCGCGTCGGCCATATCCGTGTAGTCCGCCCTGTGATCTCCCCGGGCCAGCAGCATGGCCTTTAAACCGCCGATATCCGTATTTAAATCCGTTGAAATCTGTTTGTTAAGCTTAAATACCTCTGCTCCGTCGATATTGTATTCCTTGACGCCGTTGGGCAGAGTGCGGTAAGTGGCGTTCTGATACCAAAACGGGGTGTAAAATCCGGTCTTCACGTCCGTATGGAGTCCGATTTCATAGTACTTGTCGCTCTTTACGAAATCCATGCCCTCCACTTTTACCCAGACATTGCCGTTCACATCCTCATTGAAGTCAATATCCGCCATCTGCGCCAGCTCATCCAGGATCTGATCCCTGGCATCCCGCAGGTCGTTGGCCCGCTCCACGCCCCCGGCCTCAATCGCCATGATTTTCTCGTTCAGGACGGTCAGCTGTTTTCCGTATTGGTTCATCAGATCAACCTGTTGTTTGATCTGCGCATTCAGATTGTTCTGATAGGCGGAAAGTCCGTCATACACCGCCTCCGCACGCTGCACGAATTCCACCGCTCTCTGAACAAAAAGCCCCTGGGTCACTGCGCTGGCCGGATCCTTTACCAACTCCTGGATAGAGGTCCAGTAATCCGTAAGCGTCCCCTGGAAAGCCTCGCCGTTCATCTCGCCCAGCTGGCCCTCCACCTCCTCCATCACTTCGGAGGAAACCTGATAAAACATACTGCGCCCGGATTCCCTGCGGTATGCTTTGTCGAGGAAATAATCCCTGATGTGTTTTACCCTGGAATAAGTAACGCCCAGGCCCGCTTCCTGATTGCTGATGCCTCTGACGTTTATCGATAGAGTAAGATAGCTCTTGGAGGACTGCTGCACCTGCTGTCTTACATAGCCGGTGGTCTCCATGTTAGAAAGATTATGCGCTGTGGTGTTCAGCGCATTCTGACCTGTCTGTAATCCTGATTTCCCAATATATAAACTACCCATTAACGGCATATCATTTACCTCACGTTCTACAAGGATACAGCGCCTTTCGGCTACTGTTTTGCATCAAAATTTCCGCTGGCGACACCCATCTGGACGCCTGAACTGTATGCGCTTTTGGTGTAATTCGCAGTCTCCGGCGCGGCTTTGGAAGCCTGCAGCAGATTCATCTCGAATGCCACCATCTCAAGCGCGTTCTCCAGCAATTCTTTATTCTGTTCGTTCACCCGGCGCAGTTCCTGAGCCGCGCTCCGCAGCCTGTCGTGATATTCAGTCAGCTTCCCCTGTTCCTGGGGACGCGGCGACATCATCACGATCAGATTGGAAAGCTTCAGTTCTTCAACATCCTTGTTTAACACGTTGGCAATGTCCGCAGTTACTTCCGTCCGCTTTTTTTCCAAACGGGCAATCCTGCCCACTACTTCCTGTTCATCATCCGTGATTTTCTGTAAATCTTCCAAATTCGCGCTTGCAATAATCCGTGTCTTCTTCTGGGATAAGGCCAGAAGTCCTTCATATTCTTCACTCTCCTGACCGAGCACCTCAATCAGATTCTCCATTAAACTCGCCACGGAACCACTTACCTCATTTCGTCACTGGCCGCACGCAGCAGCTTCTCCGCAAATGTCGCGGAATCAACATTATAGGTACCGTTCTTGACGCGCTCTCTGATGGGCGCTACCAGATCCTCTCTCACATCAGGAGCCGCCGCTATCGCCGCCTGAGCCGCGCGAATATCCTTCCCGAAACTGCTGAACTCCAGATGATCCGCCTGAACCGCGCTTCCTGTCTGGCGGCTCTTGCCGGCCTTGTTTGTCTTATATATCTGCTGGATCTGATTATATGCTTCAATACGCATATCGGACTCCTCCCTTCCCAAAGGACTGCTGCCCTGCTATATCAGACACTGTCCCGGACAGCCGCTTCCTTATATTCTCTCACTGTCTATTAAGATTATCGGCTAGGGAACCAAATACTTTAGCCTTTCTGCAGCTCTTTTTTTCCGTGCAGTATCCCACTGCCTCACATTTCGGCACAAAACAGCGCTCCACAAGCTCCTTCCATTCCTCGGAATATGCGCTCAGTGCCCGGCGGATATCCTCCATCAGACGCCGATATTCCCAATATGCCCTGGTACAGAGTCTCTGATGGGACATTTCCGTCAGACTCCTGACATTCCGCTTGTCCACAATCCTGGTAGTCATGCCCAGCGGCAGAAGCAGCGCGGCATCCTCCCGGGGAATCCCGCATTCCTCCAGGCGGGCGCAGGCCCCGGCAATGGCAGACATGGCCTCTGTGTATATCGCTTCCGCCTCCGGGCTTCCGGCCACCGCCGGGGGCGTCACGTAGGAAAAATCCTTGTAATCAATATAGCGCGTGCTGGCCTGAAGTCTTGTGGGTGAGCCGCCGATATGGGTGTACCATTCCCTGATCACGCGGGCCGAATATCCCTCTATGATCATTTCCACATTCACATACTCCATGACTCTGTGGTGACCGGAATTAATGCAGTCCAGACCTCTTCTGTAGTTTTTCGCTTCGTTGGTGATATCCGCCCCCCAGCATACTCCTGCCCGTTCTCCCATAAGCGTAATCGGCTTAATCGTTGTTTCCTTTAATATTGTAATCATTCTGCTCGACTCCTATTCCGATTTCGGCGGCGCATCTTCGGCCCGTCCTGATCTGCAAAGAGCGGTACTAGCGAGGCACGCCCCTCCATACCGCCCGTCTCTTATCGCTGTCCTGAAAACTCAGGAGATCGTAACAGTTCAGACAAAGCACTGAACCGTTACCGAAAATCACGGATTCCTCTGACCGTAGTATGCGTTGGCTCCATGTTTCCTGTAATAATGCTTGTCCATCAATTCCTGCGGCGCAGGCTGAACATGATGGTTGATGGACTCCGTGCGGTAGGCCATCTTGGCCACCTCTTCCAAAACTACCGCATTACGGAGAGCGTCTTCCGCGTCTTTTCCCCAGGTGAAAGGACCGTGATTCCTGCACAAAACGGCGGGAACGGACACGGGGTCCTTGCACATCCGCAGAAATTCGCTGACAATCAGATGCCCGGTATTCTCTTCATAGGCATCCGCAATTTCCTCCGCGTTGAGACATCTGACACAGGGAACCTCACCATAAATATAATCCGCATGAGTTGATCCGTAACAGGGAATGCTTCTTCCCGCCTGGGCCCAGCTGGTGGCATAGGCGGAATGGGTATGAACGATCCCGCCGATCTCCGGAAATGCCTTGTAGAGCACCGCATGGGTAGCGGTGTCCGATGAGGGGCTGTATTCCCCTTCTACTTTCTTTCCGTCCAGATCCACCACCACCATCTTCTCCGGCGTCAGGCAATCGTATTCCACTCCGCTGGGCTTAATGACAAAAAGACTGCTGTTCCGATCAATGGCGCTTACATTGCCCCAGGTTAATGTCACAAGGCCGTATCTGAGTAAGTCCTTATTTGCCTGACAGACCGCTTTTTTCAATTCCTCCAACATAACTATTCTCCTTTCCTTCCTTTCCTCATTCCTTTGGGAATCGGATATTCAATCCATGCACGGCCGCCCGTTCGGCAGGCAGCGCGCTCCTGTATCTCTCCATAAAGACATCAAATCCCGCCGCGTCCTCCGATCTGGGCCATACCACGCTGCCTGTCCGGCCCGCGAAAATCCGATTGTCCAGATAGTCCGGGAGCGTTTCCCCTTCTTCCCGCTTAATCATATAGTCCGCCAGCACCGCCATACCCCAGGCGCCTCCCTCACCGGCAGTGTCCATGACGGCTACAGGCGCGTTCATAGCAGCCGCCATCAGCTGCTGCCCCACTATCGGCGTCTTAAACAATCCGCCGTGTCCGGTCAGGGAATCCACTTTTACCCGCTCTTCTTTCATCAGAATGTCGTTTCCGATTTTCAGCGCGGCCATGGCGCTGTAAAGATGACTCCTCATAAAATTGGCAAGAGTAAACTCAGCATCCGGAGTGCGGACGAACAAAGGCCTGCCCTCCTCCAGGCCGGTGACCGGTTCTCCCGAGACATAATTGTATGCAACCAGCCCGCCGCAGTCCGCGTCCGCGTCCAGAGCGGCCTCGTAAAGCATGCCGTACAGCCGGTCCCTGTCCGGCTTCACTCCCAGTTTGCCGGCAAACTCCCCAAACAGATTCACCCAGGCGTTCAGATCCGACGTACAGTTGTTGCAGTGCACCATGGCAACCGGACTTCCGTCCGGCGTAGTAACCATATCGATTTCCTCATGCGCCTTCTCCATGGGCTTTTCCGTCACCACCATAGAAAAAATGGACGTTCCCGCCGAGATATTGCCCCTGCGCTTCCTTACACTGTTGGTGGCCGTCATTCCCGTACCGGCATCGCCCTCGGGAGGGCACATAGGCGCCCCCGGCTGTAATGTCCCGCCGGGGTCAAGGAATCTTGCACCCTCCGGGGTAAGCTCCCCCGCCTTCTCCCCTGCGGAAAGCACCCTGGGAAGAATCTCCCTCAGCGTCCAGCCGAACCCTCTGTCCGCTGTCAGCGCATCGAATTTCTCCACCATCTCCCGATCGTAATCGCAGCTTGCGGAATCGATGGGAAACATACCTGAAGCCTCCCCCACCCCCAATGTCCTCTCCCCGGACAGGCGTCTGTGGATATAGCCAGACAAGGTAGTGAGATAATCAATGTCTTTTACATGTTCCTCTCCGTTTAATATGGCCTGATACAGATGGGCAATACTCCATCTCTGAGGAATATTGAACCTGAACAGGCTTCCCAGCTGCCTGGCGGCTTCTCCGGTCATGGTGTTCCGCCAGGTGCGGAAGGGCACCAGCAGTCTGCCCTCTGCGTCAAAAGGCATATATCCGTGCATCATACCCGAAAATCCAAGCGCCGCAAGCCTGGTCAGCGGCACACCGTACTTTGCTCCCACATCTTCCGCCAAATTCCTGTAGCAGCCCTGAAGCCCCTCCCGGATCTCCTCCAGACTGTATGTCCAGACATTATCTTCCAGACTGTTCTCCCAGTCCCAATTCCCCTGCGCTATGGGCCGATGTGTCTCGTCCACCAGCACTGCCTTGATACGGGTAGAACCGAACTCCAGGCCCAAAACCGCCTTTCCCTCCCGAATTATTTTTCCGATTGTCTCGCTCATATGTCACTCCTCTCCTTTATGTCCGCCTGATAAAACAGTTACC
Organism: uncultured Acetatifactor sp.; assembly: GCA_910586515.1. Taxonomy (GTDB): domain Bacteria; phylum Bacillota; class Clostridia; order Lachnospirales; family Lachnospiraceae; genus Acetatifactor. Next base: position 38,374 of record CAJUGL010000019.1, on the reverse strand, counting down.
GTTTACAGGGAATGCCCGCCCCTACGACTAAAATCCCCTGCTGTCTCATACATTATAACAATATCGAAAATTCAGGTGAACTTTTGAAAAAACATTCCCCTATTTCCCTCCGGCAGATGCTTTTCGGTCTGGCCTTCCTGACGGCATTCTCCGGTATGATTCTTCTCCTCTTTGCCTGCCGGCGGGACGAGAAGCGCTTTGCCCACATTACCGCCAAACTGTTTGAAAACGAGATGAAATCCAATACCCTGAGCATGCACTATACCGTCGCAGACCCGGAACGCTTCGGCATCTTCGATTACGAACCGGTACTGTCCTGCTACAATTCCGCGGCGGCGCTGCGCAGCCAGGCGGAAACCGAAAACGTCCTGGCGGCCCTGAAGTCCGTTCGTCCGGCAAAACTCGCCGAAAAGGATGCCGCCCTATGGCAGCTGATGACCCGTTCCCTGGAAAACAGCCTTGAGCTGAGCGCTTACCCCTACTATGACGAACCTCTGTCCCCCTCTTCCGGCGCCCAGTCCCGGCTTCCGGTTCTCCTGGCGGAATATGCCTTCCGCAGCAGGCGGGATGTGGAGGATTACCTGGCCCTGCTGGACCAGACGGACGAATACTTCGCCTCACTGCTGATCTATGAACAGGAAAAGGCCGCCGCAGGCCTGATTATGCCCGGCAGCTTCCTGAGAGAAGTCCGCAGGCAATGCGACACTATTGTCACATCGGAAGATCTGGAGGCAGGAACCCATTTCCTCCAGACCACCTTCCGGGAACGGCTGGAAAAACTAATCCTGGCAAACGCGCTCACCCGGGAACAGGCTTCCGAGTATATTGCCCGGAATGAAAGGCTGCTGAAAACCGTTCTGCTGCCCGCCTACACGGCCCTGGGAGACGGACTTCTGCTGCTGGAGGATGATTCCGTCCTGCCCGCCGGGCTGGCCTCCCTGCCGGAGGGCAAAGCATACTATGAACAGCTGCTGATATCCGAGACAGGGTCTTACCGTCCGACAGAAGAATTAAAGACCATGCTGACGGAACAGTTTACCCGGGAGTACGATGAAATCAGGAAACTGGCCGCTGCGCATCCGGAGGCAGCGGATCTGCTTCGAAGGGAGGACGCCTATGATTTTCCCTACAGAGACCCCGCCCAGATGCTGCTGGATTTGAAGACCAGAATGCAGAACGATTTCCCCCGGATACCCGAAGGAGAGGTTCAGATTACGGTAAAAGCCGTGTCCCCAAGCCTGGAGGATTACTGCGCGCCGGCCTTCTATCTCACCTCTCCCCTGGACGACACCGCGGCAAACAGTATCTACATAAACCGCAGCAAAACGCCGGAAGGGCTGGAATTATATACGACCCTGGCTCACGAGGGATATCCCGGGCATCTCTACCAGACGGTCTACCACAATCAGACGGCGCTTGCCGCAGGCGAACGGCCGGCCAGGCAGCTGCTCTGGTACGGCGGCTACCAGGAGGGATGGGCGCTGTATGTGGAATTCCTCTCCTATGAATATGCCGCCCAGCTGCTTGCCGAGGACGGCCAAAGCGGCGGCGCGGTCCTGGCCCTGCTGGAATGCCGCAACCGCAGCCTGCAGCTGTGTCTCTATTCGCTGGCGGACATCATGATTCACGACGAGGGAGCTTCTTACAGCAGAATCGCAAAGCTCCTGGAAGGATTCGGCGTATCCGATCCCGAGGCCGCCCGCTCCCTATACAACTATATTGTGCAAAACCCCTGCAACTATCCGAAATATTACCTGGGCTATCTGGAAATCCTGTCCCTGCGGGAATACGCCAGAGAATTGTGGGGAGAAAAATATACGGATTACCGTTTTCACACTTTCTATCTGGAGTGCGGTCCCTCAGACTTCCTGTCTCTCAGAGAACGGCTGGAAGCGGAGACCGAAAACGCCTCCCAGGAAAACACGTCTTCGGATTCCCGCACCGAACCCGCACAAACAGATCTGTCGGAGCTGCCCCTAAACAAGAACAAAAGCGCCTGCCTGCCTTACTCTCCCGCAGGCGGGCGCCTCCCGGCTGCCGTCACAGCCCGTGTCACCGCCCTTCCGCCATCTCTTCCAGATATCCCCTGTCCCACAGGAGTATCTTGAGCTTACGGGCGGCTTCCGCTGCAGGCTGGGTAAAATATTGATTGGTGAGCACTGCCCCCACCATCCTGTCATAATAATCCCGGCCCGCGTAAGCCTCCTGAACGGCCTTGACCCCCACCGGCGTCCCGTAACATTTGCATTGAATCGCATAGGTAACGCCGTCCTTCTCCGCCAGGATGTCTATGCCGTAATCCCCGCTGCCTTTGGTGACCTTCACTTCCCGGAAACCGTTTCTCTCCAGCAATTCCGCGCAATAGTACTCAAATTCGTGCCCCTCCATCAGGTCATAGTCCTCCGGTCTGCGCCTCCGCGCCCGCTGCAGCAGGTAGAGCGCAGCGCTGATCAGCATTGCCAGAACCGACAGTACCATGATGATGATAATCTGTTTCGTAGCCATAGGGTTCCTTCTTCCCTTTCATCCGCTCTTTTCCCCGGTTCGGGGAATACTGTTTCTATTGTATTCGACAAAAAGAGATAATGCAACAAAAAAATAACTGATTTAATTGCATAATCCCTCCGCATATGTTATAGTTGCTTTAGCGCTTTAAACTATCGCCATCGCCTCCATACTGGCCCTGATCCAGTATAAGAGCGCGGTTACCTTTATCGCCCAGCTGATGGGAGTCTCCTGGGGCGCCCTGGCCGGAGCCTTCCTTGCGCCCTTTCTGTACTCTCTGTACTCAAAAAAAGTCACCAGGGCATCCTGCTGGGCCTGCTTTCTCTTCAGCTCTGTGCTGATGATCGCGAATATCTTCTTCCGCTCCTCTTTTCCGGAGATTATACAGTCTCCCATCAACTGCGGAGCCGTGGCCATGATGGCCGGCCTGGTTATCGTGCCCCTGGTAAGTCTGTTTACACCGAAGCCCGATCAAAGGCTGGTGGAGAACGCCTTTGCCTGCTACGAGAAGAAGACAGAGGTTGCCCAGAAAACAGCCCTTGGAAGGTAACCTCCGGTAACTTTTCAGAAGAATCGGGACCTCCGCAATACCCCCAAAACAGGCAGCGCCAGCGCCCCTCCCAGCAAAGCGGTGATCAGCTGCGGCACGGAAAACATGCCGGAGACAACCGCCGCCTGGGGCTGGGGAAGCTTCAGCAGAATCGGGACTGCCAGCCGCACAATTCCTATGTACAAAACGAGAAATTTTGCCCCGGCTCCCGCCAAAACCGCAGCCGCACCGGGAAAAAATCTGCGTCCCCATGGGCCGTTACCCACCAGATGCCACACCAGGACAAGCGTCATATTTCCCAACGCAATAAACGGAATCAGGCTCCAGAGCGGTCCTATGCCCACAAGTTTCGCCATCACGGGAGAAACGGCCCCCACCCCGGCCCCGGACAGCAGCCCCCCGGTCATCACCGCCACAATAAGCACAGCATTCACCAGAGTCCCGGTGACTAAAGTGTTTCCCAGGGGCGCGGTCACTGCCTGCAGCACTATCACCAGCGCAATAAATGCCGCTGTCCTTGTCATCCAAATCGTTTTTTCTCTGTATTTCATTCCTACCTCCAACCCGCGAACCGGGCTTTCTCTGAATATTTCATTTCCTTAACTTTATACCCTAATATCCCCCGCCCCGTCAAGAGCATGGAAATATTTTCAGCGGCAAATATTGCTCTGTTCGCTGTTTTCTTCTATAATATAGTGATACCAGGGTCAAAATACCTTTTGTCCCCGGCATTTTAAAAAATGTGTTTTCAGACAAAAAGGAGGAATCTGAAATGGCTAAACAGAAGGAAACCAAGACAAACGCCATGCGTATACTGGACTCCATGAAAATCCCCTATACCCACATGACTTATGAGTGCGCAGAGTTCGTGGACGGCCTTCAGATCGCGGATATGCTGAACCTGCCTTACGATAAAGTATACAAAACCCTGGTGACCGTGGGAAACAGCGGGGAACATTTTGTCTTTGTGATTCCGGTCCACCGGGAACTGGACCTGAAGGCAGCCGCCAGAAATGTAGGACAGAAAAGCCTGGAAATGATCCAGGTGAAGGATATTCAGAAAATTACCGGCTATATCCGGGGCGGCTGCACCGCAGTAGGCATGAAGAAGCCCTATGTGACCAGGATAGACAGCTCTGCAAAAGAGCGGGAAAAAATCATTGTCAGCGGCGGCAGAATCGGCTCTCAGCTGGAACTGGCCCCGGGAGACCTGGCCAGGGCAGCCGGAGCCGAATTCGCGGATGTGGTAACCGTTCAGACAGGGCGCTGAACGGTTACCGGATATGATCAAATGCTGACAGCGGGCTGCCGCTACGTATAGTATTGCGCCTGAGCATTCCAAAGCTGACGGTATTTCCCCTCCCGGGCCGCAAGCTGCTCATGGTTTCCCCTCTGTATCAGACATCCCTTGTCAAATACAATGATGTCGTCGCAGAACCTGCAGCTGGAGAGCCTGTGGCTGATAAATACCGCGGTTTTATGCTCCACGATCTTCCGGAAGTCCTCGTATACGGCAGCCTCCGCCAGGGGATCCAGGGCTGCGGTAGGCTCATCCAGAACCACAAAGGGGCCGTCCTTATACAGGGCTCTGGCCAGCGCCACCTTCTGTTCCTCTCCGCCGGACAGGTCTATGCCGTCGTTTTCGTAGTCACGCCCCAACGGGGTATGAATCCCCTTCTCCAACTGCGCCAGTCTATCCCCGAATCCTGCCCGGATCAGGCAGCTGCGCACTTTGTCCTGATCACAGTCAGGGGAACACGCCACATTGTCCGCCAGGGAGAACTGAAACAGCTTGTAATCCTGGAAAACCACGGAAAACAGGGACAGGTATTCCTGGTATCTGTATCTGGTGATGTCAATGCCGTTTAACAGGATCCGGCCCTCCGTAGGGTCATAGAGACGGCAGAGAAGCTTGATAAAGGTGGTCTTCCCGGAGCCGTTCTCTCCCACTATGGCCAGTTTGTCCCCGATGCGGAACTTCATGTCCACATGCCGCAGCACCCAGTTCTCCGTGCCCGGATACCGGAAGCTTACGTCCCGGAATTCGATCTCGTAGTCAATGTCGTCCCGTTTCTCCACCGCCAGTGTCCCGTGATACATATCGTCGGGCAGATCCAGGAACTCATACAGCTGCAGCAGATATTCGTTGTTCTCCCGCAAACGGGTCAGGTCTCTGGCAAAATTGGTGACTGCGTCCACAAACCGTTTTACGGTTCCCCTGTACAGGATAAAGTTGCCGATTCCAAAGACGCCCAGAAATGCCTTTGCCGCCGTGACCAGAAACACCGCCAGTTCCGGAATCAGCCCCTGAAGAACTCTGATCACCGTATACTGTACCCTCAGCTTATCGGTTTCCACCATCCAGGGTTCTTTTATCCTGCGTTCATGCTCTTTGATCAGTATCTTTTTCAGATTAAAGACAGTGATGTCTTCCCCATGGCTTTTAAACAGGATCTGAAGCAGCATATTGCTTTCCGCAAGACCGGAGATTGCCTGCATGTTTTTTTTCATCAGCTCTCTGGCAAACCTTATCGTAAGGAGTATGTGGACCAGCAGTAGGCCCCCCAGAAGGACGCTGCAGTACGGCGAATTTACAAAAGCCAGAAATCCGGTCAGCTCCCGGCCTGCAGCCATCCGGAAAATGGAGAAGGTCAGGGATGCGGACACTGCCATATCCGCCAAATTTCCCACCAATCCCCCAAAATCCCAAAACAGCGCCATCACACCGCTGCCGTCTGCGTTCATGGCCGCGAAGATCTTCTCCCGCAGCAGCGTGACCTCCGGATTTTCCAGATGCTCATACTGCAGTCCGTGCTGTTTGTCAAACATGTAGATCTCTTCCTCCCTGACAATCAGATCCATCCAGATATTATATCTCACATGCACGGCCCGGGAGACTATCCTGAGAGCAAACAGTCCCAGTATGACAATCCCTGCCAGAAGGAACAGTTCTCTCTGTCTGCACTCCCCGGACAGCTCGTTTACCAAACGGGCGGTCATGTACAGGGAAAAATAGGTTGGCAGAATGTCCGTGACGCTCCTGGCAGCATCCCAGGCCAGAAACTGGGGACAGAGATCCAGGGCAATCCGGATTCCCCTGCGCATCACCTTCCAGTCTTCCCTCAGGGTTCTCTTTTTCCGTGCCGTTTCACTGTTGGTTTTCGGCTTCTCCCTCTTCATGCCATTTCCTCCTTCTCCCCTTCCGGAAGCTCCTGCCCGGTTTTATAGTATTTGCTCTGTATCTCGAAGAGTTCCCTGTACTTTTTTCCTGCAGCCATCAGCTCCTCATGGGTGCCCGCCTCCGCAATTCCGGCGCCGTCCAGGAGAAAGATCCTGTCGCAGAAACGGGTGGACGCCAGGCGGTGGGAAATAAAGACGGAAGTCGCGCCGTCTGTGATCTCATTATACTGCCGGTACATCCTGTCCTCCGCAATGGGGTCCAGGGCAGCGGTGGGTTCGTCCAGAATGATGCATTTGGGCTTCCGGTACAGAAGTCTCGCCAGAAGGAGCTTCTGGGTCTCCCCTCCGGAAAACTCCACTCCGCCCGGATTCACCTGCCTGTTCAGAGGGGTGTCCGCACCCTGGGGCAGGGATCTGATCTTCTCCTCCAGTCCTGCCTTCCGCAGGCAGATTTCCAGGCGATTCCTGTCGATCTCCTCCTCTTCCTCCGCACAGGCCACATTTCTGGCAATGGAAAAGGGCAGCAGATGGTAATTCTGGGGCACCAGACCGAACAGGCTGTACAATTCCTCCCGGTTGTATTCCCCGGGCCTGTGGCCGTCAAGGAGAATCTCCCCCTCCGTTGGAGTCAGCAGACCGCACATCAGCCGGATTAAAGTGGTTTTTCCCGCGCCGTTTAATCCCACCAGGGCCAGTTTCTCCCCTGCCTTCACTTCAAAGCTGACTCGTTCCAGCACATTCTTCCCGCTCTCCTGATAGCGATAAGATACATTGCGGAAGACAATGGAGAATGCCCCCTGGGGCAGCGGTATCCCCTTTCCCCGGTTCATCCTGTCCGGAACCTCCATACACTCTCTGTAATCCGAAACCTGCATCGCCCCTTCACAGACACAGCTCCACCACCAGCGGATTCCCGTCACCACTTCCGCCAGTTCCGTCATGGCGGTAAAGTACAGCACGAACCGGGAAGCGTCGATCTCTCCTGCCACGGCTCTGGAAATCAGCCAGGCATACATCACCCCGTCCCGAATCAGCACCATGAAGAAGTCCACAATCTGTACCACGGATATCCTTCTCTCCACTACTATCTTCTCCTGGCGGTACTGTCCCGCAAGCTTTTTTGTCAGAAGGGCCAGGCAGCTCCGCATGCTGTACAGCCTTACGTCCTTTCCGTACCGGAAGTCCCTTCCCACCAGGAACGCGAGATAATTGATTTTCTTCAGCAGGGCATTCCTGACATCCTGCGTCTCATAGCTGCGCTTTCTCTCCCAGGCGGACATGGGCACATTCACTGCTGCGCACAGAATGATCAGCCCGATAATCCAGGGACTCAGGGTTGACAGCACTGTGCCGAACAGCAGGAATTTCAGCAGGATTACTACCAAAAGCGAAAACTCCATGGGAAAATGGACGGCTCTGGTATGGTTATTCATGACAGCCTCACCGCCCCGTTCGTCCAGTTTCTTTATCTCCGGGTCATAATCCAGCTCAAAATCCCTGTCCAGTCTCCGGCATTCCATCAGGCGGCCCATGCGGCTGCAGAGATACATCTCCGAGAACTCTCCCTTTCCGCCGATCAGTTCACCCAGCAGTGAAGTCAGCGTCCCGGCCAGCACCAGTCCCATGATCACAAGGGCTATGGAAGAAAACTGCCCCGCCTCCTCCAAGGCCTTCAGAATCAGGGGCGGCGTATACAGCGCCAGCGCCGCACCCGCCAGGGCCACCGGAATCTTGCCCGCGGCAGCAAAGGCAAGACTTTTTTCGTATTTCCACATCAGCTTGTACAGGTATGCCACACAGGAGAACATGCCGTACTTCGGTTTTCGTTTCGGTTCTTTCTTCTTCCGCTTCATTTTCTCATCCTTTCTTCTGCATCCGTCAGGATATATAACCGTTTGGCGCCAGGTCTTAACTGTTAGCTTTATTATAGCAGATCCCATGAAAAAAACTGCATTCGGATAACCAAATGCAGTTTTCGGTGAATGAAATGTTTTTTAAAAAGACTCTTGAAAATGCCTCCCCAATATGGTAGAGTAGGGAAGGCGAAACTATATTATTCATATTCGCTTTCAAAATCAGGAGGAGGAGCAATGCGGAAATAATCTATCAACAAAATTTACACGGAGTTTTCGGCAGCACGGCACCTTTGGGCAGGCCGCGTTCTTTGTGTAACCGTTGATAGAATTCTGACCATCTGCTTCATCCTGTGAAAAGGGGTTTTATGCCCCGGCATAGGTATCTGCATGGAGAGTCTGCTTTCGGTTACACCTGTAGCCGGAAGCTTTTTTATGCGCAGACCCAAATTTCCAAACCCGAAAGACGCCGTTGTACGGGCCGAAAACAACGAGACAGAAATAACCGGCAGCGGCGGCGGAACAGGAGGTATCTATGTTACAGGTTAAAAATTTAAACATTTATCACAAAAAAGATCTGCGTCCACTGGTGTCTGATCTCTCCTTTACCTTAAACGACGGAGACAGAGCAGCCGTCATCGGCGAGGAGGGCAACGGCAAATCCACTTTGCTGAAACTGCTCTATGACCCGGTTTTGGTGGAGGATTACGCAGAATATACAGGAGAAATCCTGAAAAACCATGCTGTCTGCGGCTACCTGCCTCAGGAGCTTCCCCAGGAGGACAGGGAGAAGGACATTTACACCTTTTTAAGTCAGGAACCTGCTTTTCTGGAAACGGATTACCGGGAACTGTCCTCCATGGCGGGCCGACTTGGTCTGTCCATGGATCTGCTGTACAGCGGCGCCCGGATGGGGCAGCTCTCGGGCGGAGAGAAAATTAAAGTTCAGCTGATTCGGATTCTGACCATGCATCCCGATCTGTTTCTGTTGGACGAACCTTCCAACGACATTGACATGGAAACCCTGGAGTGGCTGGAGGCCTTCATCAACAGCTGCCCCTTTCCCGCGCTCTACATCTCCCATGACGAGACGCTGCTGGAGCGCACTGCCAACACAATCCTGCACATGGAACAGCTGAAACGCAAGACGGAAAGCCAGTGCACCGTGTTCAGGACAGGCTACAGGGAATATGTTGAGCTGCGCAGGAAAAATCTTGACCGCCAGACCCGTCTGGCCCGGGAGGAGAAAGCAGCCTACGATAAGCAGCAGGAGAAATTCCGAAAGATTCACGATAAGGTGGAATATCAGCAGGCAATTATTTCCCGCCAGAACCCCAGCGGAGCCAGACTTCTGAAAAAGAAAATGCATGCCGTCAAGTCCATGGAACGCCGGTTTGAAAAGCAGGCTGAAAATATGACCCAAAGACCTGATACGGAAGAGGCCATTTTCTTCCGCTTTGCCCCGGACGAAGGAATTCCCGCCGGAAAATGGGTTATCGACTATGAACTGCTCCTGCTGACTGCAGGGGAGAGGGAACTGGCTCACAACATCCGGCTTCAGGTCAAAGGCTCGGAGAAGCTGTGCATCATCGGGAAAAACGGTACAGGAAAGACCACCCTGCTGCGCCTGATTGCCGGGGAGCTTCTGCAGCGCAGGGATATCCGCGCCGCCTACATGCCCCAGAATTACGAGGAGCTTCTGGATCTGGATTCCACCCCGGCAGAGTATCTGGCCCGGGCCAGAGAGGATGCGCAGCCCGGGGCATGCCTGTCCAAGGAAGAGTTCACCCGGATCCGCACCTACCTGGGCAGCATGAAATACACGGTACAGGAAATGGACCATGCCATCCGGGATCTCTCCGGAGGCCAGAAAGCAAAGCTCCTGCTGCTGAAAATGAGCATGGAGCGCCGCAATGTTCTGATCCTGGATGAGCCCACCCGGAATTTCTCTCCCCTGTCGGGTCCGGTAATCCGGGAACTGCTCCGGGATTTCCCCGGCGCCGTCATCAGCGTATCCCATGACCGGAAATATGTCCGGGAAGTCTGCGATCGTGTGCTTGAACTGCAGAGGGACGGATTGACGGCCGTACCGGAATTCTAACTTCTGCTCCAGGGCACTTACAGGGGCGGCTGTGTTTTGCCGCCGGCTCCTTTCGGAATACACAGGCGCCCTTTCCCTTGGGCGCCTGCCCTGTCCCATCCCCCTGATGTGCTCCATCTGTTATTATCTTATCCTCATGGATGTGCTCCATTGAGCATTATTCTCCCTTTTGTGTTTTTGCACATACCATATAGAGTATCAAAATCTATTTTTTCTGATTTTTTTACTATATATAGTATCTCTTTCTCCTATTGCAAATTTTTCCGGATTTTATTTTCTACACGCCATTCTCTCTGCGCCGCTGTACAGAGAAGAATGTTTATGTTATAGTATTATACACTATTTGAATAGGTATTTTTTTGAGTTTATACAGTCTGTATCTGCCTTGTCTCTATTCTTATCCGGCATTTTATCTGCCGATTTTATCAACATATTTTAACAGAAAGGAAGGATTCCATGAACAATTTGAAAAAGAACACTGCCACTGTGTCCACGCCCCTATCCGCGCCGGACTTCCTGAAATCTGCTTCCGGCCCTGTGGCAATACCCATGACCAATGATTATCTGTTTCGCGCGCTGCTGCAACGCAACAATAAGGTTCTCAGGGGCCTGATCTGTTCTTTGCTTCACCTGAAGCCGGAACAGATTAAATCCGCTGTGATTACCAATCCCATTGAGCTTGGCATGGCCATAGACGAGAAAACCTTTATCCTGGATGTCAAGGTCATCCTGAACGACAATATCATTATCAATCTGGAAATGCAGGTCATAAATGAATATAACTGGCCGGAAAGGTCCCTGAGCTACCTCTGCCGCGCGTTCAGCAGCCTGAATACAGGAAAGGATTATCATGAAGTAAAGTCCGTTATTCAGATCGGCCTTCTGGATTTCACCCTCTTTCCGCAGCACCCGGAATTTTATGCCACATATCAGTTTTTAAACATAAAAAATTATGCGGTTTATAGTGACAAACTGCGGCTTTCTGTGGTAGACTTAAAACATATGGATCTGGCAACGGAAGAAGACAGACTGTACCACATCGACAAATGGGCGGCGCTGTTTAAAGCCACTACTTGGGAGGAAATCAAGATGTGCGCACAAAAAGATGAATATATTCAGGAGGCTTCCAATACAATCTACAGTCTCAGCCAGGATGAGAATGTACGTCTCCAGTGTGAGGCCCGGGAAGATTATTACCGCAGACAGCGTTCTGTGCAGCATTATATTGAGAAACAAAATAGAGAACTTGCGGAAAAGGACTCCCGAATCACAGCATTGGATTCCGAACTCTCAAAGCGCGACTCCCTTATCGCAGAAAAGGAAGCCGTTCTCAGAGATCGCGACTCCCTTATTGCGGAAAAAGACGCCGATCTCAGAGATCGCGACTCCCTTATTGCGGAAAAAGACGCCGATCTCAGAGATCGC
>CAJUGL010000019.1:19057-26660 GCA_910586515.1 uncultured Acetatifactor sp. | reverse complement strand
GACTCCCTTATCGCAGAACTTCAGGATAAGATTCGGCGCATGCAGGGAAATTAATTGATGAAAAAACAGGGCTTGCCGTCCGCCGCATTACGGTTCACTCCGTTCACAGCAGTTGGACAGGCAAAGCCCTGACCATAAATAACAGAGGCAGATCGGGAGTTACCTTTCCTTCCAGTACATTCTTGCCTCATAGGCACGCAGAACCGTCGGCTGCTCCGCCTCCTGATAATTAGCGATAAGAAGTTTTCCCGGATCATCAAGCTCCTTCAGAGAAACCTTTACCTCCCTGTCATGGAAATTGCAGACCACCAGAAGCCGGGAAAACGCTTCTGTCCTGGTATAAGCGAAAATATCCTCGTCATCCTCCAGGAGCATCTTAAACTCTCCGTCTGCAAATACAGAATATTCCTTCCGAAGACGGATCAGTCTCTGATAGCATCCGAAGACGGACTCGCCGTCTGTCATCTGACTGGCCGCATTGATCTCCCGATAATTGGGGTTTACCCGAATCCAGGGCGAGCCCTCCGTAAATCCCGCATTTTCCCCGTCATTCCACTGCATGGGTGTTCTTGCGTTATCACGGCTTTTGGCATAAAGGGACTCCATAATCTCCTCTTGGGAATATCCTTTTTCCAGGCGCTCTTTATACAGGTTCAGCGTCTCTATATCCCGATATTCCTCCAACGCATACCGCACATTGGTCATCCCCAGTTCCTCGCCCTGATAAATATAGGGAGTCCCCTGCATGCCGTGCAGAAGAATGGCAAGCATTTTCGCAGATTCCACCCGATACTCTCCGTCGTTTCCCCACCGGGACACAATCCTGGGCAGATCATGGTTATTCCAGAACAGGCTGTTCCACCCCTTCCCGTACAGCTCCTTCTGCCAACGCCCAAAGACTTCCTTCAGCTTCAGAAAAGGAAGGGGCGCCAGATCCCATTTTTCCTTTCCCGGTATCTGATCCAGACAGATATGCTCAAACTGAAATACCATAGACAGTTCACTGTTGTCCGGATTACTGTACAGCTTCGCCAGTTCCGTTGTGGCTCCCCAGGCCTCTCCCACAGTGACCAGGTCTGCCTTCTGAAAAGTCTCCCTGCTTAATTCCCGCAGAAACTCATGAAGCCTGGGGCCGTTGTTGGTGATCTTCCGATCCGGATCCTTGGCAATCTGATCAATCACATCCAGGCGGAAACCGCCCACACCCTTTTCAATCCACCAGTTGATCATGTCATAGATCTCCCTGCGCAGCCTGGGGTTCTCCCAGTTTAAATCCGGCTGCTTTACGGAAAACTGATGGAAGTAATACTGTCCAACCTCCGGCACCCATTCCCAGGCAGGCCCTCCGAATACTGCCCTCATGTCATTGGGAAGTTCGCCCTCTGCGCCGTCCCTCCAGACATAGTAATCATGATAGGGATTTTCCCGGCTCTTTCTCGCTTCCCTGAACCAGAAATGCTCATCCGAGGAATGGTTCAGCACCAGATCCATGATGATGCGGATACGCCGCTTTCCTGCTTCTGAAATCAATTCCTCCATATCCTCCAGGGTGCCGAACATAGGATCGATATCCTGGTAATCGGAGATGTCATAGCCGTTGTCATCCTGGGGCGAACGGCACACCGGGGAAAGCCAGATCGCGTCTATGCCCAGATTTTCCAGATAGTCCAATCTGGAAATAATTCCCTGCAGATCCCCTATGCCGTCCCCGTTGCTGTCCGCAAAGCTGCGGGGATAAATCTGATAAATTACCGCTGTTTTCCACCACTTGTATCTGTTTATTTCGTTATTATATTCCATTTTATTGTTCTCCCTTCTGCCATGTAATGTTTTTACGCTCCCTCCGCCTTTCAAGGATACGGAAAAGGGGATATTCGCCAAAAAACTGCCTTCCCGCAAAATCCGCCCTTCCGCCATAGGCCAGATAACAGCTGCACCGTCTTTTCCCGCACAGGGGCCGGAAAATTTCCTCCTCGCTGCCCTCATACCAGTTTACCGTTTTCGCTTTGCTGATATTGCAGGTATGCACCCTGCCGTCAGCCTCCACAAAGCATCTCTCCCCGCACATGGCTGCATCGGCGGCAGGAACCTTCAATTCCTGTTCAAAAAAAGGATCTATCCGGGAAAAGGCATTCCGCTCCTCCTCTGTGTAATTCCGTCCCAGGCCGTCCATTTTATTGATCCACAGATAGATATCCGGGGACAATTTTTCCCGCAGTCCGGCAAGCAGAGAAAGATTACCGGGCGCCCCCACTGCTCCTGCGCATAAGCTGCCCCCAAGCGCCGTCAGTTCATGGCATTTGTCCGCAAAGGTATTGATATCTGTCATCTCCGGATGAAAAGTTGCCCAGATGCAGAGTTTTTCCCGATTCTGCAGGTTTAATTCCCTTTCATCCAGGCTCATGCATTCCTCTTCACAGGAAATTATCCCCATATCCTTCCCGCTTCCGCCCCTGCTGTAATGATCAAAAATGTTCATGCATGCCTTCACGGAAAAGCTCAGGTTGGTCTGGATTCCCACCCGGCAGATCCCGGGCAGTCCCGCAAGCCTACCCAATCCCTCCCAGTACCATTGGTGCACAGCGGCCTCCCCGTAGGGCGCCACAAAGACAGCCCCAATGTCAAACGCCTCCGCCCTCTCCTCTATACTGCCGCAAAAACGCGCAAACTGCTGTCTGTCCCTCTCCAGTTCGGAAGCCAGGGCCCTGTGTTTGGAAAAGGGACAATAGGAACAGCGATAATTACAGCTTTTCAGACTGCCCCTGTAAGAAACCGTTTTCCTACCCATAAAACTGCTCCCACTCCTGCATTTTTCTCCTGATCTCCTCCGAAATCAGCTTTGGCCCGATATAGTCCGAAAGTCCCAATCCCTCCTGGGTAAGGCCCAGAAACCCGTCCGTTTCTTCCGCCCATCCCGCTTCCATCCAGTCCGCCAGAATCGGAAAGGCTTCCGTCACCGCCGTTCCGAAACGTTCCTGAAAGGCCTGCTTCCGGATACCGGGGCGAATCAGCAGATGTTTGATCACATATCGTCTCCTGATTTCCTCATCGGAAAGCAGAATTCCATGGGTAACCGCCAGAAAATCCGTTCTGCTTTGGTACTCCCGGATTTCCTTCATGGCAGCCTGCCTTGTAATCTGGTAAGGCGTACAAGTGTGAAGCCTTCCCAGATAACTTCTTCCTCCGCAGCCCAGTGCCAGTGCCCCTGTGAAACCGCATTCCCGAAATTCCGCGCCCCCTTCCGGAGAATCTTCTCCTCCCTTTGCCAATTTTGAATCTGTTCGGTATTCCGTATACAAATAATCTGCTTTTTCCTTCTTCACAAAGCGACGCATGGAAACCTGAACATATCCATGGGATTTCAGGCAGGATACGCCCTCCAGATATAAACTGTAGGTATGATCGGAATCCAACAGAATGCCTTTCCCGGTTCTTTCCAGTCCAACGCCGTGCTTGATATACAGGGGATAGAGAAAGATTTCTTCCGGGGAAAAAGCAGCCGCCCTTTCCAGAGACTCCGTCAGACTCTCCGCTGTCTGCCCGGGCAAACCATAGATAAAATCCAAATTGACACAGTCAAAACCAGCCTCCGCCAGGAACTCTGCCGCCTCCCGGGCTCTCCCGGCATCATGATGCCTGCCAAGCCACAAGAGTTCTTTCTCCGCAAAGCTTTGAATGCCCATGCTGACTCTTGTGACACCCAGTTCCTTCAGCAGCCTCACTTTCTCCCTGTCGGTCTGCTTTGGCGCAGTTTCTATGACGATTTCGCAGTTTTCAGTCATGGGCATGTATGAGCCCACTGCCCGAAACATCCGCTCCAACTGCCCTGCATCCAGAAGCAGAGGCGTGCCGCCCCCTATGGTAAAATCCCCGAACCTGGTACTTTTGGGCAAAATCTCCCTATACTGCTCCATCTGCCTGAGCAGCGTCTTCAGATAAGCCTCCATGGCATCCCTGCCGCAGCCTGCAACGGAAAACAGATTGCAGTAGCCGCACTTGCTTTCGCAAAAGGGAAGGTGAAGATACAAGCTGTGTCCTTCACCTTCCAGACTCTCCATGTAATCCCTCAGATTCTCATTTTTCAATGGTCTGTACGCCGTCTTGTGGGGATAGCTGTACATATACTGCTCATATCTGTTCATGAAAATCCCTTTCCCGAAATACCCGCTGAAAATACCCGCCCTACAGGAAAAAGTGCTTATAAGGCACTGTACTCACCACCGGATGATTCACGCCGTGGAAGACATATCCGTCCTCACCATAACAAGTGCCGTGGTCGGAAAAGCATACCACAAAGGTCTCCCCCCGTTTCTCCTTCCATGCGTCGAAAAGCCGCCCCAGTTCACCGTCCACATACCGCAGGGCCGCCCTGTGGGTTTCCAGACTGTCGTTTTTTCCTCTTCTCTCTGTACCTGCACTCTGCTTTCCGGCTTCTTCCCGCTCCGGGTCTGCCGCTTCCCTTCCCAGATAGAAATAATTGGGATAGTGGATGGCACACACATTTAAATACAGAAAAATCTTCCTGGGATCTGTATTCTGTTCCAGGCGCTTTAAGATAAAATCCACCTGGTTTCCCGTGCTTTCCTTCACAGGGCAGGAAAAAGAGGGATTCCAGTAGCTTTTCTCGAAAAAGGAAGGAAACACCCTTCCCATGGCTGAGCGCTTGTCAAAGAACGCCACCCCGCCTACACACCAGGTATCATATCCGTCCCCGTGAAGCCCCTCCACCAGATTACTGGCATCAAAGCCATAGGAGCCCTTGGGAATTGCCTTTCCCATTCCCATGCTTCTGGGAAAAAACAGCATCTCCTGTTCCGCAATGCTCCTGGCCTCATCCTTTGACGGCAGAAAGCCTGAGAAAATAGCGTGGTGGGAAGGATAAGTAAAGTTGCCGGGAGCCTGCCGCTTCTCCCATGCCCCGTATCTGTTCAGAATCGGGGTCCCTCCGCCTTTCTCCTCCGCAATGGCGGCATCATAACGCAGGGTATCCAGGCACACGAATAAAATATCGCATCTGCCCACCACCTGCTCCATATCAACCGAACATTTCTTTTCCTCCATACTGGCCCGAAATGCCGAAAAAGGTACTTCGCTCATCTTACTTCCGTCCTTTCCGTTGTGGTTCCTGTCCGCTCACCCTTATGTGCTGTCAGGGAAATGTCATCCGCACTGTTGCTGCTTCCTGCAGATACATACTATGACCGGAAACTTATGGGCCATTTCCCCTGCCGTTACCGCATGGCAGCTTCCGCCCCATCTCCGCCATAATCGCAGTCTGCCTCCTGTAGATCCGGTTCTCCCCATACACATCCCTGTGGAGCAGATCGCCCTGGGCATTCAGCTCAATAATCCGCGGTTCCAGGCTTCCCTGTTCCAGAAGTACATCCATGCCGATGCTTTTGAGACCGGGACAGCACTCTGCGGCCCTGATGCAGATGTCCCCAATCCGCTCCTCCGTCCCCTTCTCCAGATGCAGATCTCCAAATTCCATGGAGTGATTGTTCAGGTGCAGATTGGTGATGGGTCCCCTGGACAGCCTGGGCACAATATAATCAATACGGCCTTCCTGAACCACCACCCGCAGATCATAACAGTATCCCTGAAACGAGGCCTTCCCGTACCACCGCTCCACAACACAGTCCAACTTTAAGAGACTGTCCAAAAAGACAGCCCCTTTCTTCCCCTCCAAACGATACATACGCTTTGTATTGAAAATATGCCCGCCTTCCAGGGCGGCGCAGGTATACAGAGCAATCCTTCCGCTTCCCGGCGCAAAGCGCAGGGCTGCCACACCTGCCGCCCCCGCTCCCTTCACCGGCTTCACGAACACCTGACTGACCCTGTGCTCTTCCATAAAAACAAGCAGCTCTTCCCCGCAGGAAAACCGTTTTTCATACATCTGTGTTGCCGGAACGTTATTGCGGATTAATTTCTCCTTGCATCTGCCCTTATCCAGAACTTCCGCGATTTCCAGTGGATGATTCAGAAAGCCGCCTGCAGGAAGATCCGAAAGCCTGCGGAGCCATTCCCCATACCGGTCCGTCAGCCCCGCCAAATCCTCCAGCCGGCTGCTCTCCCATTCCGGCGCGTCGATTTTAACTATGTACTGCTCCGGATTCTCCACGCCGAAACCTGTGCCCTGTTCTGTCGGCTCTCCGGAACGCCAGATCTCCTTCCAGTCCAGAAAATCCACCGGAATCCCTGCCTCCGCAGCCGCCTGCTCAAAGTAAAGCTTCCGTTTACTCCCCGCCGTACCGACCAGCAGAATCCGGTTCATTCTGTCAGCATGGCATTGTACCACAGCTTGCCGTCCCATTCATCCGCTTCCTCCTGCTCGGACACATCCACGTCAAGGGACAGATTATCCAGTTTTTCCATCATTTCATCCGACAGATAGTGATAGTGCAGATCCAGTTTCTCAATGTTGGGAAGTCCGGGAATCTTCTCCAGAAGAAGCTCTCCCCCTTTGTCCGTCAGCGTTCCGTTGGACAGATCCAGTGTGGTAATCTGACGGATATACTTGCTCTCCAGAACCACCTCTGTCAGTTCATCCTGAATCTCGCTGTCCGTAATGCCCAGATACGTAAGCTTCGGAAAATCCGAGGCTGCAAGCATCTCCCGGACGGTATCCGCGTTCCCGTCAAACCCGTAATCATCGATGCCGATGTAGAGCAGAAGCTTTTTCAGGTTGGGAAGCTTTGCCCTGGAGATTTCCTCCAACACATCCTTCCCCAATCCGCCGCAGATAATCGTCAGAGACTCCAGGTTTTCATGTTGGATTGCCCCCAGAGTCAGGTTCATGCTTCCCTTAACGGTAAGTTCCTTCAATTGAGGCATGGCTTTCCACAGGCCGCTGTAATCTCCCTGCATAATCCAGGAAACCTCACATACTTCAAAATCCATGTCGCCGATGAAAAGTCCGGTAATATGACTGAATCTATCCGCATTTTCGATGATTCCGGCTATGATAGGCTGGCAGTCATCCTCAAATTCACCGCCCCATCCTCCGATGATCAGCTCCTCCAGTTCCGGAAACTCCGGATCCTCCAGAATCTCTTTCACCATGGTCTCCGCATTCTTACCGTTCTCATAATCGTCGTAGTCGTAAGAATAGGTTTTGCTCTTTCCCATTTCCCCTGTGTGCCGCAGCCTCTCCTCTCCGCCGCAGCCTCCTCCTTTCCTGTTCCGGATTTGATATACGCTTACAGATTGAACATACTTGTTTTTCTCTATTTTAGCATATCTTTCCGGCCGCGTAAACCAATTTTAATTATCCGGCATGCGTTCCGGCTGCCTGCAGAATCTCACCCCAAAAGCTCCTGCATAACTCTTTTCAGTATATCACTGTCCAGATAGTCAAGCATATCCGCTATGGATTCACCCTTTCGGATCTTCTGCCTTGCCAGTTCCGCAAGCTGCCCGTCTTCCATGTAGTCATAATATTCCGCCACCGACTTTCCCTGTTCATACTGCTCAAGCGCAAACTTTCCCACATCCTTTTCGTCCAGAAAATCAAGCATATCCGCTATGGATTCACCCTTTCGGATTTTCTGCCTTGCCAGTTCCGCAAGCTGCCCGTCTTCCATGTAGTCATAATATTCCG
>CAJUGL010000019.1:0-18957 GCA_910586515.1 uncultured Acetatifactor sp. | reverse complement strand
TTCCCACATCCTCTTCGTCCAGAAAATCAAGCATATCTGCTATGGATTCACCCTTTCGGATCTTCTGCCTTGCCAGTTCCGCAAGCTGTTCGTCTTCCATGAAGTCATAATATTCCGCCACCGGCTTTCCCTGTTCATACTGCTCAAACGCAAACTTTCCCACATCCTCTTCGTCCAGAAAATCAAGCATATCTGCTATGGATTCACCCTTGTCTATCCGCCGCCGCGCCACTTCCCGCAGGGTATCCTCATCCAGATACGGATAGAAAACTTCGATACTATCTCCATTTTTTAACAATGAGCCGTTCGCAAGTTCCTCCACCTGGGCGGGCTTCAATATCGGAACCGCAGCCTCCAGCTCCTCCCTTGATATCTCGTTGTTCTCTGCATATTCCTGAAGGCTGTCCGACATGGCTGAATGCAGCAGCTCCGACTTTTCATTCAAAATCTCATCCACCGTACAGCCAAACAGGGCAGCCAACTCGGGAAGCTTGGAAATATCCGGCATACTTATACCCCGCTCCCAATTGGAAACTGCCTGAAAGCTCACGTCCATCTTGTCGGCAAGCTCTGTCTGCGTCATATTCCGTTCTTTCCTCATTGTAACGATCCTTTTCCCCACCTGTTTCATATTAAACATCATTTTCCCTCACCTTTCGTTTTTTATTTTGAGAAAAAGCTTTTTCTGAAAAAGATTATATCATGGCAGGGCTCTTTATACGATAAAGGAGTAATTGAATACCATATTTATCAGAATTCATCCCAATTCAAGCGTTCCTTGAATCATACAGTCCGGCTGACGGTGAAATCGGCCGCTTTGTTATTCCCGCATTTTCTCCCATAAGCTATCATTATCCCTCTGGTAAAAGTATATTCGGCGGCAGGGTTGGAGGAAAAATATTCTGCGATTTTCCGGTTCCGCAGGCAGTATTCCTCGGCTTCGCTGCGGGACAGACCATGGGGCAGCAGCTGGAGAATCAGGGCATTTTCTTCCTCCTGGCCTATACCGGAAGTCCACTGGTTGGCCTGGAGGAAATCGTTTTTGGCTTCCTCATAATCGGCGTGCCGGGGCGTGGTGAATTCCACCTTGTCATTCATCCGCACATCCACGTCCGCAAGCCCCAGCTTCTCCAGGATATGGGCAGCCTTGATCGCCACGGAGTAATCCCTGCCCTGTAAGGCAAGTTCTGTCTGCCACTTCTTTTCCAGACCCTCATGGAGGCACAGCTCCCGGTAATCCATTCCGTCCACATACAATCCGCAGCTCTCAAATTCCCTGTTCACGTCCATGCAGACCACATATCCCTCAGGCTTTGCAAAAGAAATCATTTTTCGGATAAAGGCGTCTGGGTTGTCCAGATGCCTGAGGACTGCCTGGCATATGACGAAATCGTATTGGCTTTCTACCGTGTATTCATCGATGTTTTTACAGATAAATTCCGCCGTTATATTCTGCTTTGCAAAAAGGCGCTGTCCTTCCCGAATCAGATTTTCCGCGAAATCGATTCCTGTATAGGTGCTTCCCCGGGGCATGACAGGGAGCAGCAACAGCCCCAGAAAACCGTATCCGCATCCGCAGTCCAGTATGGAAACAGGCCTGTGGATATTCCATACCTGGGAGACAAGGAAGCGGATATAGTCGTCGTTCCAGAATCGCTTCCGCGTCCGCAGCAGATAGTCCAGCCGATGGTTCCAGAAATCCTTCGTCCCTGTCTGTTCGGGAATATACGATTCGCCGTCAAGAGGTTTCAGGCCCAGCAGCTGGTCTGTGGACACCCGGAAATATTCCGCCAGCGGCGGCAGAAGGGTGATGTCGGGCATGCTGGCCGCGGTCTCCCATTTGCTGATTGTCTGGAAGGATACGCCCATGGCGTCTGCCAGTTCCTGCTGTGTCAGCTTTTTTTGTTTTCTCAGGTCGGCAAGGCGTAGCTGTATTTTCTTCATAGGGAACCTCCTCGTTTGCATGTTTTTTCTGCGCAGGCCCGCATAGGGAATTTTGCTGCTTGAACAGTAACCATTTCTGAAAAGAAATCAGGGTACTATCGAAATATCTATTTGTGAAATAGCGTCGATGGGGGTATAATGAATATAGGATGGGGCTGCGAATTTTGGAAGTGAATCGGATGTTATCGGATGACATGAGAGCGGAATTGCTACAGGGTCTCACGGATATCTTTAGAAGCAATATTTCCATGATTATATTATAGGAAGCAAGTGCTGCTTCCTATAATCGGGTTGGGGAGGGAAGAGACGATGGGAACTTATTTGAATCCGGGCAACAGTGGGTTTGCCAGAATCAGGAACGGTGTCTATGTGGACAAATCAGGGTTGATAGCGCTGGTCAATCAGACACTGAATACACCCAGGTGCCTGACCTGCATCAGCAGACCGCGCCGTTTCGGGAAATCGTTCGCGGCCAAAATGTTATGCGCCTATTATGACAAGACCTGCGATTCGGCGCAGCTGTTCGGGGATTTGTCCATTGCCTGTGATGCGGGGTACCGGGAGCATCTGAATCAGTATGACGTGATTTACCTGGATATGACAGGAATCATCGGAGAAGCGGCTCCAGGCGACAGGGTGGCCTATGTGAAGAGGACTGTAGTCCGCGAATTGAAAGAACAGTACCCGCAGCTGGAGGTGGTGGAAGGATTCGTGGCAACGTTGGCCAATGCAGCAGAAATAACAGGGAACAAATTCATCATGATCATCGACGAGTGGGACGCCCCGATCAGGGAGGCGGGAAACTGTCCTGATCTGCAGAGGGAGTATCTGGAATTCCTGCGTTCCCTGTTCAAGAACAGCGGAACCACAGACAAGATATTCGCCGGGGCATATATGACGGGAATCCTGCCTGTCAAAAAGGACGGCTCCCAGTCTGCCATATCGGATTTTGAAGAGTATTCCATGATCAAACCCAGGCAGTTCGGGGAGTATGTGGGATTCACGGAAGGAGAAGTGAAGAGACTCTGCCAGGATACCGGAATCGATTTTGCGCAGATGAAACAATGGTATGATGGTTATCGCTTCCGAAAGGCGGAATCGGTCTATAATCCCAATTCGGTGATGAAAGCAATTCAAAACGAAGACTTTGACTCCTACTGGACACAGACTTCCGCCGCCGAGAGCCTGATGGGATACATCAATCTTGACTTTGACGGGCTGGGCAGGATTGTTGCGGAATTGGTCGGCGGGGTGGAGACAAATGTGGATACCTTCGGCTTTTCCAATGACCTGGTGACATTCCGGAGCAGGGATGATGTGCTGACGCTGCTGATTCATCTGGGATATCTGGCTTATGACGAGGAGACGCGGAAGGTGCGCATTCCCAATGAGGAGATTCGGCTGGAATTCGCCAAGGCTATCCGGCAGGTGAAACGGGACGATACGCTTCGGCGGGTCAGGGAGAGCGAGCAGTTGATTGCGGATACTGTCCATGGGGAGGAAGAGGCTGTGGCCAGGCAGATTGAAAGAATCCATGAGGAAGAAGCGTCGCTGTATTACAACAATGAGCAGGCATTGCGCAGTGTGATTAAGCGGGCCTATTTCAGCTATGGAGACGAGTACATGATGTTTGAGGAACTGCCCTCAGGGGCGGGCTATGCGGACATTGTGTATCTGCCGAAAAAAAGCTCTATGCTGCCTGCTCTGGTGATTGAGCTGAAATGGAACAAATCGGCGGAAGGGGCAATCAGGCAGATTCATGAAAAACGGTACCCAAAGGCCATTGAAGGTTATGGCGGAGAGATTCTGTTGGTGGGCATCAGCTACTCAAAAGAGGATCCGGCCGGGAAAAGGCAGCATCATTGCAGGATAGAGAGATTTGAGGGAGACGCGGGAATTGCCGGAACGCGTGCACAGCCTTAAGCAAAAGTCTGACAGGGAGCTGGCGGCGATTCAATATTTATAATGGGACTGCAGAAAAGGCTGTTGGATAAAAGGAGCATTTCCGTGCAAGGAATGCTCCCTGCCGTTTTGCTGGGAGTAATCTGCGCATGGTTTTGGATGCAGGAAATCGTCGGATGAAGGATACCCTCATCTGCGGCCTGGGGGTCAGATGTTCATTGACCTGACTGTCAAAATAATTCCGCTGATTATCCGCAGACTTCCTGTCGAATCCTATGAAGTCTGTTTGAAGCATTCCACGGTGGACTGCCATATATACTTTCAGTATGGGAAGAGCTTGCCGATTACATGAATATGAAACCAACCATGGGGTATCCTCCTTTCATAAATGACAGCGCTGAAAAGGAATCCTTTAGGCATTATTTTGCTTAGCCGGATATTCAATGTTGTAGATATCTTCTCCGTATGGGACATCCAATGTGTGATTTTCCCTCAATACATATTCTTTTCCGTTAATCCGGAATACGCTCCCCGGATCATAATCACGGAATATATCTCCATCCTCTGTTACAGTTTGGTAATGGAAATCATATCGTTCCTGAGTCTGGATCAAACCTGCATACTTATTTGCAGTATAGAAACGTCTTACTTCTGTTTCTCCCATTTTCACTGTGAAGAAACCCGGCTGTATACCCGCCTCAGCCAAATAACCCTTCATTTCCTCCCTGGAAAAGACTAATGGCATATAAACTGTTTCTCTAGCCGTGCCAACATAATTCCAAAACCTGGCGTACCTTTCCAGGATTCCATCGTATGGTGCCCCTTTTAACATTTCTGAGCAAAGAGAACCTACCGATTTATTCCCAGTGTATAGAACATGCTCCCTGCCATCCTCTGACACATATTTAAAATACTTGTTTTTACCAAAATCTATACAGTTGTTTACAGCCTTTATCTCCTGCAGTCCAGATGCATCGATGGAAGGAATCTGGTCAGAAGTAAATGTGGTTCCGTCAGGCAAAAAATGTACATTTCCTTCCGATCGCAATATAAATTCCCAATTGTTAATCCTATTCAGCAAATCATTTGATATACATTTCGGCTTCCTATCTACAGAATAGGTGCCAAAATAGATTCCATCACTGCTTCTTATAAAAGTATCACGCACATTCTGCTGTTTATCGTTTCCCAATAAAGCATGCAACACTTTCTTTTTCGCACTGAAACGATCCATATTCTGTTCCAACAATTGATTTCCCAACCTTACATCCATAATGCTTCCTCCTCTTCTTAACCCCATGATATATATGCCTTTCTCATGACTTCATTCACTGTCTTGAGAAAGGCATAGGCGTCCTCACATAACAATTATCTTCAAGGAGTACTCTTCCTCCATATGTTATTTAGTATATAACTTATACATTATTTCAGAATTCAGCTGTTTTCCGATAACGATATTTTATCATGTTTCTTCATGTATTACAACACAGTAAACGCAGATTCTCTAAACTTTTTGGCAATCTCTGCTACTATAATCTCAAAACACAAAAATGCACATACTGTCACTGCGTTTTCTCTGCATAATACTCAGCCTGAATCTGATAGAGCCGTTTATACTCTCCGCCCAAAGCCATCAGGCTCTCGTGATCTCCCTGCTCACACAGTCTGCCGTCTTTGAACACCAGAATCATATCGCAATAACGCGCGCTTGCCAGCCTGTGGGAGATGTAAACGGCAGTTTTATCTTTTGAAAAGGTCCGAAAGCTCTCATAGATCTTCTTTTCCGCATCCGGGTCCAGAGCCGCCGTGGGCTCATCCAGTATCATGATCTCAGAATCCCTGAACAGAGCTCTCAGGATAGCAACCTTCTGCCCCTCGCCTCCGGAAAGGTTCACTCCCTCCGCATCATAATCCTTAAACAGCAGGGTATCCAGTCCTCTGGGCAGGTCCTTCAACATATGGTCCGCCCCCAGGTATTCGGCCTTCTGTAAAATCTCCTGGTCCCTGTCTGCTCCGTCTTCGTCAAACAGAATATTTTCCCGGACGGAAAAGGAAAAGAGCTTATAGTCCTGAAAAACCACTGACAGAATCCCCTGATATGCCCCGTAATCCAGTTGGCGGATATCTCTGCCGTTGATCAGAATCTGTCCCTCATCAGGCTCGTACAGTCTGCACAGCAGTTTGATGAAACTGGTTTTCCCAGCCCCGTTGTCTCCAATCACTGCAACCTTTGTAAAAGGCGATATCCTGACATTGATATCCTTCAGGGCGTACCTGTTCTGGTTTGGATACCGAAATGAGACGTGGAATACGAATAGTTAATCCCCACCATACCCTGATTGTATACATACAGATCCAGCACCTCAATGCTGTCTTTATTCATGGCATTCTGAAATACAAAATACTGATCCACGCCATTGTTAATCATATTTCCGATAGAAAGGAGCAACAATACGAAATAGGTTGGCAGTAATCCCGGAATCGTCACATAACGCATCTTCTGGAAACGATTGGCGCCGTCCACCTCGGCGGCTTCGTATTGCTCATGGTCAATTACGGATATGGCTGCAATATAGGTAATGGCGCTCCAACCCAATCCCTTCCACTGGCCCCACAGCCACATCTTGATCCAGATATGCTCAGACGAAGCCAGAAAGTTGATTCCGTCCTCTATCGCACCGGACTGTACCAACAGCTTGTTGACCAGTCCGTCGTTGACCGAAAACATGGCATAAGCTACGGAATATACCAGAACCCAGCTGATGAAATTCGGGATTGTGGTAAGTGTCTGCGCCACCTTTTTAAAAGGCTTTGATTTTAATTCCGTCAGAAGAGTGGGGGTTTCAAATGTGAACCAGCGCCTGAAACTGGTTTTCGGCCGCAAGTGCAGTATGAGCGTTTCTTCTGCGCCCAATCACGGCACTACTTTTACCATACGCCACATTATCAATCCCCAACTTTAAACTCAAATACTGATTATCGCAAACCCCAGAATGCGGCGCAGGAAGCTCCCGGAAGTGCGATCTCATCCCGCTTTTCCAGCGAGCGTCCTGTCCACATGAACGTCACCAGTTTTCCTGCCTTATTACACGCATTTACGAACAGAGAGGTATCCGGAATCCGCATCAGATATCTGGGCCAGTTTACCGTCTCCCACTCGCCGAGCATCTTCAGCCCTTCACTGTCAATTGAAAATGCGGACAGCGTATTTGCTCCTCTGTTGCACACCAGAACCGTCCTTTCATCCGCCATACAGATCGTGCCGGGATAATTCTCACCTGAAAATCCTGTTGTCCGGACAGTTTGCACACATTCCAAATATTCTCCTCTCCATTTCCACATGCACAGGGTACTGCCAGGCTCCTGCACGCTCAGCAGATAGCGGCTATCTCCCGTAGGAAGAAGCTGACGCGGACCCGCGCCTGCCGGCAATACCAACGCAGGAAGCTCTTCTTCCGGC
Source organism: uncultured Acetatifactor sp. (assembly GCA_910586515.1). Classification (GTDB taxonomy): domain Bacteria; phylum Bacillota; class Clostridia; order Lachnospirales; family Lachnospiraceae; genus Acetatifactor. Next base: position 11,651 of record CAJUGL010000019.1, on the reverse strand, counting down.
AGCCCCTCCTGCAGCCTGTAACGCCAGATACGGTCACTGCCCAAATCTGCCAGAAAGAGTTGTCCATCCCACTCGGCACTCCAATGCGCATGAGGCGTTATGTCCATTCCTTCCAACACCGTCTGTGATGTTCGATGCCACAAAAGTTCTTTTAGTTCATAATCTACGGCAAAAAAATCGCCGCTGCCATAGCAGCTGCCATAAAGCGCCCTCTCACCGGCATAGAGATGACACAGTTCACAGCCCGGCACCTGAATTTCCCGGCCTGTTTTCAATATCTTCTCCCCAACGATACGGCAGGCGCTAATACTCGCCCCTCCCGCAACCTCGCTGAGCACATAGAGAAAATCTCCATGCCTCGTGCAGAAGGAGGGATTTCCCCCTTGTCTGCAGCCTCCCAATACACTGCACCTTCCTTCTTCGTCCACCTGCGCCAAAAGCAAATCTGCTCCCTGTCTCTCACTATAGCCGCTGCATGCCAGCAAATATACTTTCATCACTCTCTTCGTACCTCCAAAACAATGTCGTCCAAATATGCCGCGAAACGGCAGGCACTTCCGATTTCCTCTGCCCAATTCCGGAAGCTTTTCTGTCAATAGTTTATACTTCCCTTTTAAATTCCCCTGTCCTCCACACGGTATAACACTTCGCACAGGCCCTGCAGATGTCCGTGGCTGCGGAAACGTCTTCCCTTCTGTCCACTGCAGCGGATGACGCATCTTCACCTGTTCCCGGTATCGACAAATGCAGCCATCTATTGTGGCGATCCGCCTTACCTGCATGCTCTGCCGACAGCCAAATACAGCGATCCTCCTTATTGACGGCAAATACAGCTTATATTTCCGCTGAAATCCGCTGCTGTCACAAATTCACCGTCCGCAATGGGAGCCTGATTCACCGATGCTCCCACGGGATAATCCGCGATCTTTCTGCCGTTCTTATCAATGAGATAAATAACTCCGTCCGACGCCCCGAAACAGAGATATTCGCCTGCCGGAATGATGGCGCTGTCCACTGTCCCTGTGTCGTCGGTGCTGTAAGGAGAAGTCGTTATCAAATTTTTGCCTGTTTCAAACGTCCAGAGCACTTCAAGGCTTTCCGTATCAACGGCTATGACTCCCCTGTCTGTGGTTCCTGTATACAGAATGCCTTTTTCAATATAGGGCGTCGAGGCGCTGTTGAACGTATAACCCTCCATTTCCCTGCATTTTACGGTTTTTCCTGATCGGGCATCGATTTTACACAGCGTGTTCCAGGAGCCGGTAAACAGACATCCCTCATATAAGCCCGGTGTCATGACATAATAGCTGAACCTTTCGCTCTTATTTGTCCAGATGATCTCTCCCGTGGCCGCATCCAGGGCATAGAGCTTATCCCAATGGGCTCCCACAAAGAGCATATTTTCATACAAAACAAAGCCGGAAGGGGATGTGTTTTCCCCGGACAGCCTTCTGTGCCAGACCCTGCTGCCGTCGGAGCTCTTCAGACAAGAAACATGCTGCTGGCCGCCGCAGTAAACATAGTCTCCATCTGATGCAATACTGCTGCTGGAGTTGTTGGGTGCCAGCAGTTGGGTTTCTGCCGTCCATATTTCCTTTCCCGAAAAGTCAAGGCAGCAGACATTGCCTTCCGTATCTTGTGTGATGATTTTGTCATTTATGACAACAATGTCGCTTTTAACGGAATTCTTTGTTTTATATGTCCAGAGCAATTGACCGGTGTCCTGACTGAGGGCTGCAATCCCGCAGTTTTTCGGCCAGCCGTCATCCGCCGTGCCCGCAAAGATCATCCCCTCAGCCGCTGCCGGAGCAGAATAGAGAAAATTGCCGCCCAGCGAAACACTCCACCGAAATGCCTCCCCGGGCACAGCCGCCTCAAAATCATTGTAATGGCAGTGACTTGCCTTAAGCATACCGCCTTCCAGCGTCACACTCCTGATTGCGGCAGGGGATGCGTCAATTCCCCCTGTGTCAGGCCTTGATGTGGTAATATTGAAAATCCCCCCAATCTCATTGAGATAATTGAAATGCCAGTGACCGAAAACCCAGGCCAGAAGGTTGTGCTTTTTCAAATCTATTTCCCTCTCACCGTCAGACAGGACAAATCCGGTTTCGTCGCTCCAGCAGTAATTATGATTGAATATGATTACTTTCTTGTCTTCCGCAACACACCGCAGGTCGTTTCTCACGAAGGCAATCACATCGCTTTCCGTGTATTTCGCCCTGACATCGCCGTGAACAATGGGGGTGACAATGTAATGAATCCGTCCCACATCAAAAGAATACATCACCGGACCGTAAATACTTTCGAACAATGCCTCTCCGTAATCTCCCCAGTTCACATAGTCATGATTTCCGATCACATACCGGACGGGAACCCCCATATTCTCACTGTTCATATCTTTCATATGGGCCTTCAGACCGTCTATATAGCAGATATCTCCTGTGTGAATGATAAATGCCGGACGGGTCTCTTCCGCCGTCCGGCGCAGTTTTTCAACCCATGGGCCCGCACCGCCGGCGCCCACTTCACTGTCTGTCACCTGCAAAAAGGTATGATTTGTCAAATCCCGTTCCAATTTGTCAAGGGTAAAATCATAGCCTGTCTCTCCATCGGAAATCGGGATATAGTAATTCCACGCCCAATAGCCGGCAGGCGCGGTAACGGTGATAAAGCCGGCTTTGTCCCATCCGCTCAGGGCGTAGCGGCCTGCTTCGTCCGTCAGCACAACCTCCCTGCCGTTGCTCACCGCCACAGAAGCCATGGGGCTGCCGGTGCTGCCGTCATATACGGTCCCGGAACAGCCATGTACATTCGATTCAGTCAACCTTTCCATTGTATGAGCTCTCCTTTCAACTACATGTATTTTCCTGTCTCGATTATAAAGCAACCACCTTCCCGGGTCAAGAAAGCAGCGAACTTTCAGCCAAACTGTTGCTGTTCACGGCTTCGCAGCTCACAGCAACATGATACAATTGTGAACGCCAAACTCCCGTGGAACGGCAAAAGGCAGCGTAACGGTTGCAAAACAGGCCAAATCAGGGTATAGTAACAACATACCTATCTCCTAAAGCATAACAGCAAATAAAACTCAGGAAAGGATGCTTATTATGAATGTATTTGAAGCTGCCCTCTTTGATGAGCTGGAACCTCTATACCCGGACACGAATCCCCGGGGCGGCGCCGGTGTGTATCAGATTTCCGTTCCTTCCGGAACTTACGCCGGCGTACATATCATGCTTTCCGGCCTGACACCGGGAAAATTTGTGACCTTTGAAGCAGCCCCGCCTCTGCGCACAACAGAGACGGCAAGAGACGACGGCACATGTGTAATACGTCAGGAACCGGACAGCCGCTGGAAACTCTTCGAACTGCTGCCCCTGCCTGTGGAAGTAAATTCAGGCCCTGTCTCCCGGACGGAATGGATGAGCCAGGATGTAAACGGACACGTCATTCGGCGTGCACCTTTTATGGTATATGATGTACTGCGTCCCTCCGGCGGCGTGGTCACCGCAGGAAGCACCGTCATGGCTCTGGCCTTTCGCTGCAAGGTGGACAGCCGGAAACGGGAGCTGAAAAAATGGGAGTTTACCCTGTCCCACGACGGCATTTCCCGCCGCCTCACCTTTGAAGCAGAGGTTTTTCCTGCCAGCGTTCCCGATGCCGGACCAAATGACCATAAATACGTGAACTGGTTCGGCGTCCAGGCCATCGCCGCTTACCACAATGCCCCCCTGTTCAGCGACGAATGGTACCGTATGTTTGAAAAATACCTGCGGCTTGGAAAATACGGAAGACAGAACATGGCTCTGCTCCCTGTGAATCTCTATTTTGATCTGCAGAAGAACGGCCCTGTGCTGAATGAGGAAAAATTAGACCGGCTGGTGGAAATACTGGATAAGGTCGGAATCTACTGGATAGAAGGCGGCCACCTGGCAGGCCGAAAAGATAATGAATGGGCGGCTGCAGAAGCGGAACTCACCCTCACCCGCAGCCTCCTCCCCGGCAGCGGCGAAGCGGAGCTTGAGAATCTGTGCGGCCAGCTCTACACATATCTGAAAAAGAAAAAGCTCACAGAACGGTGGATACAGAGCTTTATGGACGAACCGCTGGACTGTCTGGCAGATTGCTATGCCGCCGGAATCCGCGCAGTCAAAAACGCCATGCCCGGAATCCCCATTGTTGATGCCACCATTGCCCGGGAATCCATTGCCGGAACTGTAGATTATTGGTGCCCTACCATTGATAAATACGAAAAATACCGGGACTTTTTTGACCAACGGCATGACAAAGGAGATCATATCCTGGTTTACACCTGCCTGGACCCTGCCGGAAACTTCTGCAACCGGTTTCTGGATCAGGAACGGCTCAGACAGGTCTGGCTGGGCTGGGCTCCGGCCCTGTACAGCAACATTGAAGGCTATCTTCACTGGGGCGGCATGTTTATGGACCGGCTTGACTTCTACCGGCTGAGCGCCCCGCTTCCGGACATCACCGACTATGATACAAGCCGCAGCACCTGTCTTCCTGCCGGAGATTCCGCGGTTATGTTTCCCGGTTTCCATGAGGTCTATTCCAGCACCCGGCTGGAAGCCCACCGAATCGGCCTGGAAGATCTGGCGCTTCTCCAGCGTGCCCGGGACCTGAATGCCCCAGAAACACTCGAGCTTGTAAAGCAGGTATTCCGCGGCTATGCGGATTATGAAAAAGAGGTTTCGGTCTACCGGAAAACCAGACGGCTGCTTCTGGAAATGGTATCAGAGCGTTAAAAAATGCACCCTTTCCGCCGGCGTCAGGCCAATCCCCGATGCCGGCGGAAAAAAGGTGCATCCCCGCTCCATTACCTCAAATCGTATTTCGTCACATCCATGCTCACGGTTCCCTCCGCGAGAAAGGAAATTCCCTCCGCCTCCTGGTCCGTGTACAGCACTGCGGTGAGTACCTGCTCTCCGTCATTGACAAAAACTTCCACACTGAACCGGTCAAGAATGATCCGCAGCTTCAGCTCTCCGTTCCGGTGATGCACCAGACTGCGCCTCTGGTGAATGATGGCCCTTCTGGAGCCGGAAAATTTCCTGTCCACCTTCAGAACGGATTCCCCGGGACGGAAGCTGAGGGAGGTATAGTACTGCTCATTTCCGGCAAACCGTACAGAGAATTTTCGGTACAAACTGCCCCCTTCCTCCGGCCGTACGGTCAGCTCCATATCGATTCTTCGTCCGCTGATCCCCTCCAGTCTCACCTCCCCGGATACGTCCACCTTTTCATAGCATACCCGGTTGGTCCGCATCTCTTCCAATTCCCGAATGGGCTTCTGGTACAGACGGCCGTTTCTAAGGGACAGCTCCCTGGGCAGACTCATCTGGCCGAACCAGGCTTCGTCATGCTTTCTCCTGTGATTACAGGTGTCCCAGTTCTGCATCCACCCGATCATCACCCTGCGCCCGTCGGGCGTCAGAATGGTCTGGGGAGCATAGAAATCAATTCCGTAGTCGATAGACTGATCGGCAGTCTCCCTGAACGCTTCCGTCTCTCTGTCATAGTCTCCGATCAGGCATAGAGTGCCGTTTCCGTTATGGTATTCGAATCCGGAGGGAAGCATGTCCTGGGGACTTGTCATCAGCACCCACTTTCCGTCCAAAGGAAAGAAATCCGGGCATTCCCACATTTTACCGAAGCGATTCCTGTTAGCCGATAATATTTTTACAAAATTCCATTTAAATCCGTCGGCGCTGGAAAACAGGAGAATCTGCCCGCTGCCGTCCGCGGCGCGGTTTGCCACAACACAGCGGTAGGAACCGTCTTCCTCCTGCCACATTTTCGGATCCCGGAAATCGTATCTGCTGCCCCCATCCGGAACATGGGTTTCGTCCAGAACAGGATTGTGTTCATATTTCACATAGTCCACCCCGTCCCCCACAGCCAGACACTGAGTCTGCACCTCGTTCCAGCCGCCGTTTTCCTGACGCGTCCTGACCACACCCGTATACATGAGCAGCTGTCTGCCGTCCGGCAGGGCCAGGGCGCTTCCGGAGAAGCACCCGTCCCTGTCATAGGTCTCGTCCGGCGCAAGCGCCGCGGGAAGGTATTCCCAGTGCAGCAGGTCACTGCTCACCGCATGTCCCCAGTGCATGGGCCCCCACTGGGACTCATAGGGATTGTATTGATAGAATAAATGGTATTTGCCGTCATACCAGGAAAATCCGTTGGGATCGTTCATCCATCCGGTACGGGGCGCCAGATGAAAGGCGGGCCTTTCTTCTTTCGATATCATCTTCCCGGAAGTTTCTTCATATTTCCGCGCTTCCCGCAATGTCTGACTTGTCATAACCGCCACCTGCCTTTTCTCTCCATCATATCAGTTTGCAAAATATGCGTCCAGATATTTCTGGAACAGCGCCAGATACTCCTGCAGTCCGTAAGCCTCCAGGGACTGGATATATTCGTCCCACTGCTCATCCACGCCGCCGTCTCTGATCCATTCGGATTTCTTGGCCCGGACAGTCTTCTCAATATCCGCCTGCAGATCGGACAGTTTCTTCACGTCCTCCTGGCTCATAAATACATTGGGATAGACATAATCCCTGGTCATAAAGGGCGTGTATACTTCCGCAATCCAGTCCAAACGGTACTGGGCATCGTCGGGACAGGTCACATATACGCCGTAATATTCGTCCAGAATGGCAAGAGGTCCGCCTACGCACTCCGCCTCCCGCACTTCCACAGGCGATGCATCTCCCAGAGGAGCGTGCTGGAGCATATCCTGGCCTGCGGCATTCTTTCCCAGTTCAAAGATATCAAATTCATCTTCTTCCCCGTAGGTTCCCCAGTTGTTCTGCGGCGACTGGAAGGGATCGTACATCTGGTCAAGCCAGGCGCAGACCAGAGCGGGCTGCTGTGCTGCCGCAGTGACCACACAGCGTCCCCGGTCATAGCCGCTGGTAAAGGAACCGTTCTGGGGCGTGATAATCCTCTGTCCGTCCTTCTCCAGAGGCGGAAGAGGAACAAAGTCCTCCAGATTGTCAATGTTGGCCACATCCCAGCTGAAACATACGCCGTAGCGATGCGCCTTGCCTTTTGCCACATACTGACTCCACTCATGAGTATAGCACTCCGGATCAATCAGCCCCTGCTCTGCCAGAGAATGCAGCCATTTGATCCCTTCCTTAAAGCCTTCCATGGCAGCGGTAAATACCACTTCCTTCTCATTTGTGACAGCAATATGCCGTCCCCTGTCCGGATCGCCGTAGCCCTCCCCGAAGCTGTTGAAGAGGATACTGGGATCCTGATCGCCGTCATTGACGATACAGGACATGGGAATGATATCCCCCTCAATCCCGAAATCCGCCTGAAGCTTGGCCGCATTGTCCCGGAAGGCGATCAGCGCCGCCTCGAACTCCTCCACGGTCTCCGGCACTTCCAGCCCCAGGTCATCCAGCCACTTCTTGTTGATGAAGCTCATGTTTCCCACGGTCTGGATAGCTGTCTTGTTGGCGCCGAGCTGCTCGATCCAAGGCAGGGAATAGATATGTCCGTCTGCGGCGGTAGTCATTTTCCGGTATTCCGGATACTTGTCGAATACGGCTTTCAGATTCGGCATATAGGCATCGATATACTCCTCCAGGGGAATGATGACCTTCTGCTCCGCAAACCGCAGCAGATCATTCTCCCCAAAACCTGCGGTAAAGATGAAATCTGTCAGGGAACCCGGATCCGCCATAATGGTCTGTATCTTCTCACCCCACTGGTTATTCGGAATAGCATTCCACTCTATATGGAGATTCGTCTTCTCCTCCAGGCGTTTGAAGATGGTGCGGTTGTTGGGCTCCGCCTCCGTATTGGCCGGATAGCTGATCAGTCCCGTCAGCGTGGTTCCCTCCGGCTGGGGAAACTGCAGTTCGGATTCCTCCATGGGTTTGAACGTTCCGTCGTTCAGTTCCACCTTAGGGCCTCCGCAGGCCGTCAGGGAAAGCGCAGCCCCTGCTGCCAGAATCGCCGTTGTGATCTGTTTCCAATGTCTCTTTCTCATTCTTATCTCCTTCCGCCGCTTTGTACAGCGGCATATTCTGTTTTTAGCACGTAATCTCTTTCACCAAACTTTTCTCTCTTTTTCCGTCACGCCCTATCCGGCAGCCTCTGCGCTTCCAGACTCAGCCCTTCACGGATCCAACCATAATCCCGCTGTCGAAATATTTCTGGAAGAAAGGATACATCACCAGCAGGGGAAGGCTGGATACAATAATCGTGGCATACTTCAGCAATTCCGCCAGCTGCGCCCGCTCCGCCGTGCTCTGCATATCCGAAATCATCCCGGATTCCGGCTTATTCTGAATCAGGATCGCCCTGAGTACGACCTGCAGCGGCTGCTTCGCCGTATCGTCCAGATAAATCAACGCGTCAAAGTAACTGTTCCACATGCCCACAAACTGCCACAGAGCCAATACCGCAATCACAGGCGTACACACCGGAAGCAAGATCATAAAGAAGAAACGCATTTCGTTTGCCCCGTCCACATCCGCCGCCTCCCGCAGCTCCGAGGGAATTCCCTGGTAATAGGTCCTGGCGATGATCATGTTCCACACATTGAAGGCGCCGGGGAGTACGATGGCCCACATGGTATTCTTCATGCCCAGATTGTTGATCAGCAGGTAGGTGGGAATCAGACCGCCTCCGAAGAACATGGTGATGACGAAGATCACATTGAAAAAGCCTCTTCCCTTAAAATCCGGCCTGGACATGGGATATGCTGCCAGCAAGGTGACAAAAACGGAAATCACCGTAAACACTACCGAATAGACCACTGCATTTTTAAATCCGATCCATATCTGCGGATTGCTGAAGACTCTCTCATACGCTGTCGTGGTCCACTTGCTGAAATCAAAGGTGATTCCCTTGTTCTGCAGGGTAATGGGATCCATAAAGGAACCAACGATGACATAGATCATGGGAATGATGATGGCTACCACGAACAGCCCCAAAAGTATGTACCCGGTCAAAAGCAGCGCTTTATCCTGTAAGGAATACCTGTAAAATTTTTTCTTAGTCATATTACAGCCCCTTTCCCTCGTTCATCCTGGCCACGACTTTGTTCACCGCAACTAACAGGATCACGTTGATCACTGTATTGAAGAGTCCCACGGCAGTGGAGAAGCCATAGTCGCCGTCCAGAAGTCCCTTCTTATACACATAAGTAGCAATAATTTCCGAGGAACGCATATTCAGATCCGTCTGCAGCGCATACGCCTTCTCAAATCCCACGCTCATGATATTCCCCGCAGACATGATGAACTGGATAACCACCACATCCTTGATGGCAGGCCATTCCACCGCCTTGATCTGCTGAAAAATATTGGCTCCGTCGATTATGGCCGCTTCTTTCAGCTCAGCGCTGGCATTGGACAGCGCCGCGGTGTACATGATGGAGCCCCAGCCCGCTCCCTGCCAGATGCCGCTGGCAATGTAGATGCTCCGGAAAGCCTCCGGCATGGTCATAAAATCGGCGGAAGTTCCCAGCAGCATATTCAGCGGACCCGTTACGGACAGCAGAATCCGCACAATACCGCAGAGCACAATGACGGAGATGAAATTCGGCATATAGAGCACCAGCTGAATCTTCCTCTTGATTCCCGCCCTGGCTACCCGGTTCAGCAGAAAGGCAAGGAGGATGGGAACGGGAAATCCCCACAGCAGGCCGAAAATGCTCAGCTTCAGGGTGTTGGCCAGGTAACTCATAAAGTCCGGCGACGACAGAAACCGCTTAAAATGGGCGAAGCCTACCCATGGACTGTCCAACAGGCCCCGAATGGGATTGTAATTCTCAAAGGCGATCAAAATGCCTCCCATGGGAATGTACTTGAAAATAATCGTAAGAATCAACGCAGGCATCAAGAAAATCACATAGAGCTGCCAATGCTGCTTCATATAGAGAAGGGTACCCTGAACCCCCCCTTTTTCCTTTCCGCTTCTCCAGGGCGGATGCGCTTTCGCACTTGTCTTCATTGTTTTCTCCTTTCCACTTCGTTTTACATTTCCGGCTGCGGTTCAGTCAGGACGCTGAACCGTCACCCATTCCGCACTTCCGCAGATCTGTACTTTGCTTCTGCAGATTTCTTATCCTGTCACTTTGCAGGATATTGTGCATTTGTAAAATTTCGTCTTCCCTTTTGTAAATACACAATATCACACTTTTTACATTTGGTCAATATTATTTTTACATTTTGCACATTTATTTTTTATACGTTTTTTACATTTGAACAATTATTGTTATCTTTTCACGGAATCATTTTGTTTGTTTGATGAAAACAGATAGATAGACATACGGAATGCAAAAATCTGTGTAATGATATTTTTACATTTGACACATTTCATTTTGTGCACTATAATGATTGGAGCAGAACGCAGTCAACTGATACGAAAAATCAGCTCCATAAGAACAAATCGCAAATAAGAAACGGAGATATCAATATGGCAGAACGAGTTACAATACAGGACATTGCGGACGCCCTTGGCGTATCCCGAAACACGGTCTCCAAGGCCATCAACAATACCGGGGTGCTGGCCGATGCCACAAGAGAAAAGGTACTGCAGAAAGCCATGGAAATGGGCTACAAGCAGTTCTCCTATGTCAATATCCTCAATGCCGACAAAAAGCAAGAACCTGCAGCGGCCCTTGGAGAGATCGCCCTTTTTTCCACCGGCTTTATCGGAAATTCCCATTTTGCCGCCACCATGCTGGACAAGTTCCAAAGAGAACTGTCCCAATTGGGCTATAGCTTCACCATGCACCGAATTCCCATTGAATTAGTGGATACGCTGCAGCTTCCGACTTCTTATCATAAAGACAAAACCGTTGGTATTATCTGTGTGGAAATGTTTGACCGAGATTACGCCCGCATGCTCTGTGATCTGGGTACGCCCATTTTGTTTGCTGACACTCCAGTAGTCGGTTTAGGAGACTCCCTACGGGCAGACTGCCTGTACATGGAAAATCGCTCCGGAATCCACAGTCTGGTACAGGAAATGGTTAGACGGGGAAAAACGCGGATAGGATTTATCGGAGAGTATCTGCACTGCCAGTCCTTTTTCGAGCGGTACATGGCTTACCGCAACGCCATGTATCTGGCGGGGCTGCCCTGCCGGGAGGAATGGTGCCTTACAGGAAATAAGGCCGGCATCCGGGTACCGGACAGCATTGATTATCAGGAATACCTGACAGACTGCTTCCGGGCCATGAGCACATTGCCGGAAGTCTTCCTGTGTGCCAATGATTATGTGGCGCTGGATACCATGCAGGTGTTCAAAAAGCTGGGAATCTCTGTCCCCGGCGATGTGTGGCTCTGCGGATTCGATGACTCGCCCGAGTCAAGCGTGGTGACTCCCACCCTGACCACCATCCATATCCACAGCCAGATTATGGGATTTTCCGCAGTCCATCTGCTGGTATCCCGCATTCAGGAACCCTCTCTGAACTTCCGTACCATGCATACGGAAACCCGCCTGATCTACCGGGAATCCACCGGAGATTGACAAAATGTCTCTTCCTGTGTAACCGTAAAGCAATTATATATTGTAAATTAGAGGCTGTTCTATTATAATTTTCACCACTTTACAACTTATGCCAACCGCTACATTGATGCCAAAGCAGCTGTTTC